>JBCCIR010000045.1:0-34008 GCA_039028175.1 Verrucomicrobiota bacterium | reverse complement strand
GGGGGAAATTGGGTGTCCGGTGTTGTGGGTCACGGGGGGTGCGGATGAGAAGTTCGGGGTTTTGGCGAGGGAGGTCGTGGGGTTGTTGCCGCGGGGGGAGCACGTGGAGATTGCGGGGGCGGGGCATCGGGTGCCGTGGGAGTCGCCATCCGAATTCAAGGAGGTCGTATCTGCTTTTCAAAACCGATGTTGAGATTGGGGCGTATCATTTTTGCGGACATTGGTGAGAATGGTGGCTAGGGTTTTTTGATATGTGGAAATCTGGGAAGACATTTGAAGATATTCGTTATGAGACGTCTGGGGACGGGATCGCTAAGATTACGATCAATCGGCCGGAGGTGCGGAATGCGTTCCGGCCGCAGACGGTGAGGGAGATGCTGGAGGCGTTCGAGTTGGCGCATGAGGACAGTGACGTGGGCGTGGTTATCTTGACGGGGGAAGGGGAGAAGGCGTTTTGTTCCGGGGGCGACCAGAAGGTGCGTGGGGACGGGGGGTATGTCGGCGACGACGGGGTGCCGCGGTTGAATATCCTGGATGTGCAGAAGAAGATTCGGAGTCTTCCGAAGCCGGTGATTGCGATGGTGGCGGGGTATGCGATCGGGGGCGGGCATGTTTTGCACGTGGTCTGTGATTTGACGATTGCGGCTGAGAATGCGCGTTTTGGGCAGACGGGTCCGAAGGTGGGTTCGTTCGACGGTGGGTTGGGGTCGAGTTATTTGTCGCGAATTGTGGGTCAGAAGAAGGCGCGGGAGATTTGGTTTTTATGCCGGCAGTATGATGCGCAGCAGGCAATGGACATGGGTTTGGTGAACGCGGTGGTGCCTTTGGAGAAACTGGAGGAGGAGACCGTGCAGTGGGCGCGGGAGATATTGGCGCATTCGCCGTTGGCGATTCGTTGTTTGAAAGCGGCGATGAACGCGGACTGCGACGGGCAGATGGGTTTGTTAGACCTGGCGGGGAATGCGACGCTTTTGTATTACCTGAGTGAGGAGGCGAAGGAAGGAAAGCAGGCTTTTGTGGAGAAGCGGTCGCCGGATTTCTCTAAGTTTCCTCGCTATCCATAGAGATCGTGACGCGGGGCTCGGGTTTTTAATCGCTGTGATCAACCGGTTGTTATTTTGAAGTCCTGGATATTGGCGGCGCGGCCGAAGACGCTCTTGGCGGGGGTGGTGCCGGTGTGGTTGGGCTGCGCGTTGGCCTGGCGTCTGGGAGGTGTTTTTGATGGGTGGTTGGCGTTGTGCACCTTGCTGAGTGCGCTGGGGATTCAGGTGGCGACGAATTTATTCAATGACGCGATCGATTTTGAGAAGGGTGCGGACGGGGCGGGGCGGGTGGGGCCGCGCCGGGTGACGGCGTCGGGCGACTTGAGCGGGCGGGCGGTGATGGGGGGCGGGGTGTTGGTGTTGTTGGTGGCGTGCGCATTGGCGGTGCCGTTGATTCAGGCGCGGGGGTGGCCAATTTTGGCGATTGGAATACCGTCATTGTATTTCAGTTACGGGTATACCGGGGGACCGATGCCCTTGGCATATCGGGGGATGGGGGAATTGTTCGTGATCTTGTTTTTTGGATTGGTGGCGGTGACGGGGACGTATTTTGTGCAGACGGGAGACTGGTCCTGGGAAGCGATGGTGTTGGGATTTCAGGTGGGTTGTTTGTCGACGGTCATGATCGCGGTGAACAACCTGCGGGACGTGGATGAGGATCGGGCGAGTGGCAAGCGGACCTTGGCGGTGCGTTGGGGGAAGGATTTTGCACGCAAGGAGATCATGTGGTTGTCCTTCGCGGCGATTTTGTCTGGGGGGCACTGGGTGTATGGGGAGGAGGGGTTGTGGGCTGCGGGTGTGTGGCCGCTGGCGATGCTGCCTTTGACCTTGGTTATGGTGGCGGGCGTGTTTCGGGAGGAGCCGGGCCCGAAGTATAATCGGTTTTTGGGGATGGCGGCGGGGCAGCTTTTGTTGTTTGCGGTGCTCTTTACGATTGGATTGGGGGTGTTTGGGTGAACGAAGTCTGGGTGCATCGATATGTTTTGCGATCGCGGGGCGACTTGAATGCCGCGGGTGCGGATGCGGAGCATGAGGGGGCCTTGCTGCGCTTGGGGGAGGGGGTGGGTTGTTTGCATCCCTGGGTGGCATTGGGGGATGCGCCGTTGGATGAGCAGCTGTCGGCGTTGTGTGCGGGAGAGGGGACGCAGCAGGCGGAGCGGGCGTTGGAATGTGCGGTGGTTGACGGGCGGGCGCGGGCGCAGGGGAAGAGTGTCTTTGAGACGCTGAGTATTCCGGAGAGTCATGCGTTGGTGGGATCGATGGAGGATTTCGAGCGAAAGCGGGAGGCGGGCTTTGGGGTGTTCAAGGTAAAGTGCGGGCGGGACTTGGGGGCGGAAGGGGCGATGATCGGGGAGATGGCGGAGGCGGGCGGCGTGAAGTTGCGTTTGGATTTTAATGAGCGGGTGGATGCGGCGGCATTTGCGGGATTTTGGGAGGGGTTGCCGACGGGGGTGCGCATGGCGGTGGAATTTGTGGAGGATCCGTGTCCGTACGGGGGGGAAGTTTGGGCGGAGTTGGGGGAGGAGACGGGGGCGCGATTGGCGGTGGACCGGGCGGTGGAACGCGCGGGGGAGGGCGGTGCGGATGTGCTTGTGGTGAAACCGGCGGTCGACCGGGTGCATGACGTCATGTCTTTGGCGGAGGCCTTGGACAAGCCGGTGGTGTTTACGAGTTACCTGGATCATCCGATCGGTCAGATGTTCGCGGCGTTGGAGGCTTCGTTGGCGAAGTGGGCTTGGCCGGAGCGGGTGGGGGTGTGCGGGTTGGTAACGCATGAATGGTTCGAGGGGGATGTTTTTTGTGATGCGGTGAAAGCGGACGGGGCCCGACTATTGGCGCCCGAGGGGACCGGGTTAGGATTCGACGATTTGTTAGGGACATTGGAATGGGAGCGCTTGATATAGACAGCGGCCGCTTTTGGGCGGGGGAGGAAGCGGCGGTGATGCGGAACCCGCGGGCGGGAGGGGAGGGTGATGGGTTGGAATCCTGGGTGGGGGGGGAAGATTGGTTGAAGGGGCATGTTTTGTTTCGGACTTCGGGGTCGTCTGGGGCGCCGAAGTGGGTGGCGTTGTCGCGTTCGGCGATCTTGTGTTCGGCGCGGGCGGTGAACGCGCATCTAGAGGTGACGGATGTGGACCGGTGGGTGCGGGCGGTGCCGACCTTTCACGTGGGGGGGATGGGGATGCATGCGCGGGCTTGGTTGGGAGGGAACGAGGTGGTGGTAGTCGAAGGGGGATGGGATGCGGGAGGATTTGTGCGGTCTTGTGGGGAGCGTGGCGGGACCTTGAGTGCCCTGGTGCCCGCGCAGGTCTATGACTTGGTGGCGGAGGGATATCGAGCGCCGGAATCTTTGCGGGCGGTGTTAGTTGGGGGAGGGGCCTTGGGGGCGCGGGTGTATGAGGAGGCAGTGGCTTTGGGGTGGCCGGTGGTGCGGACTTACGGGATGTCGGAGGCGGCGTCGCAAGTGGCGACGGAGCGGGTGGGGGGTGAGAATGAGTCGGGGGACTGGCTGCCGGTATTGGGGCATTGGGACGTGCGACTGGATGGGAAGGGAAATTTGAGTTTACGCGGTGAGAGTTTATTGACGGCCTATGTGGTGCGTGGGGAATTCGGGGCGTGGGTTCGGCGTGATGTGTTGGTGGACGGGTGGCTGCGATCGGATGACCGCGTGGAACTTCGGGAGGGGAGAGATCGCGGGAAGGAGTTGCGCTTTGTAGATCGTGAAGGCGACGTCGTTAAAGTGTTAGGTGAATTGGTATCAGTGGGGAAGATTCGGGAGCGAGTGCGTGCGCGGTGGCGAGGTTTGGAAGTAATCGGGCTGAAGGATGATCGTTTGGGGACGCGATTGGTTTTGGTGCACGGAGCGGATGTGGCGGAGGGGGAGGCGGAAGCGTGTTTCCGCTCGGTTAACGAAGGGCTAGCAGGCTACGAGCGACTGCAGGAAGTCTTTGAAGTCGAGGAAGTTCCGCGGACGGAAGTGGGGAAGGTGGATTGGGTACGATTGCGGGGGATGCTGGCAGGGTGATGCCTCCGCGGGCGGCGCGAATCTAGCGAGCGAGGCGGCGGCGAGTCGCGATCATGGATGCGCCCCCGAAAAGAATGAGCATTGTTCGCGAGGGTTCGGGGACCGCCGAAACGGTGAACTGATCGAGGAACATGTCTTCGTTGCCCGAGGAAATCCTGGCGGTAATCCGCAGTTGCAGGTCGGGATTGTTGTTTGCAGACGAGGGGAGAAGAATCGAACCGGTGGAAGTAATCGTGGTATTGCCGTCCGTTCCGGGAGTTCCTTCTCCAACGAGATCGTTCACGCCGTTCCACACTTCGCGGTCTTCAAGAATGGCGGTGAAGGAATCTGATCCGGTGGGATCGAACTCGATCGCAAGGTAGTCTGTGGATTCATAGGGGGCGCTGCTTTGATTGGCGGCGAGCTCGACGGTGACTCTGTTGAACCCGGTGGTGTCGACAGTCCGCGTGATGGAGAGGAAGAAGGTTTCGTTGCCGCTGATCATATCGACGCGAACGCTAGTGCCGGTGGCCACGAAGTCTCCGGTGGGTCCGGAAGCGGGATTGAAGGACTCGACCCAGCCGTTGGAATCGGGATTGAGATTAAAGGGATCCGAGAAGAGCACGATCCCCAAGGCGGGAGCAGGAAGCGTCGTGAAAAACGCGGCCATGGAGATCAGGACGAGGGGGCATTTCATGTGGAGGAGTGAGGTTAAAGACGGGGTGGCGAATTGTCAATGTGAGCAAGGGTTTGCCCGCGAGGTCGGGAAGTGGCAGGCTGGCTGAATGCGAGGCTTGATGATGGCCGTTTGCCTGCTCGTGGGTGTGGGCGGAGGTGTGTCTGGTGGTGCGGCGGGGAAGACCAATGTCGTGTTTATTCTTACCGACAATCATGGGGCGTGGACCTTGGGGTGTTATGGGAATCCGGACATTCGGACGCCGGGGATTGACCGCATGGCGGCGGAGGGGGTGTTGTTTACGAATGCGTTTTGCAACAACGCGGTATGTTCGCCGACGCGGGCGACTTATCTGACGGGATTGATGCCATCGCAGCATGGCGTGCACAATTTTTTGAGCGGGGGGCGATTGCAGACGGGGCCGGAGGCGCGGAACACGCTGGAGGATATCGTATCGTCGCCGGAAATATTGAGTGAGGCGGGGTATGCTTGTGGATTGGTGGGAAAATGGCATTTGGGGGACAACCTTCATCCACAGGAGGGCCTGACTGCGCGTTGGATCACCATGCCGCACGGAGGCACGAGCACCTTTCATGGCGCGAAGGTGATTGAGAATGGGGAGGAGCGGATGGAGCCGCGGTATTTGACGGATGTGTGGACGGAGAACGCGCTGGCGTTTTTGGAAGCGCACCGGGAGGAACCGTTCTTTTTGTTTTTGTCCTACAACGGGCCTTACGGCCTGAGCCGATATCAGTTGGAGAGTTCGGGGAACGCTCATGCGGCCTACTATGCGGACAAGGACATGGCGTCGTTTCCGAGGGGAGCGATTCATCCGTGGCAGTATCCGAACCGGGAGTACTTTGGGAATTTGACGAGTATGCGGCGCTATGGGGAAGAGTTGAGTGCAATCGACGACGGGGTCTCGGCGGTGGTGGGGAAGCTAGAGGAATTGGGGTTGGATGAGGAGACCTTGATTGTTTTTGCGGCGGACCAGGGATGGGCGGGTGGGCAGCATGGGGTTTGGGGGATGGGCGATCACACGCGGCCGACGAACGCGCGCGAGCATTCGATGCGGATACCGACGATCTATCGTCATCCCGGGGGCATACCGGGGGGACGTGAGAGTGACCTGATGGTGAGCAACTATGATTTTATGCCGACCGTGTTGGGGTATTTGGGGATGGGGGAAGAGATGCCGGCGTCGCCGAAGTCGCCGGGACGGGATTACTCGGCGGTGTTGCGTGGTGACGTGATCGGGGAATGGGAGGACGCGGTTTTTTATGAGTATGAGGGCTTGCGTTGCGTGCGGACGCGGGACTGGAAATACGTGGAGCGTTATGGAGATGGGCATGAGGAATTGTATGATTTGGCGGCCGATCCGGGGGAGCGGGTGAACCTGGCGGGCGACGAGGGCCCCAAAGATCAAGAGGCACTGATGAAGAGCAAGTTAGACGAGTTTTTCACGGCGCATGTTGTGGCTGACTATGACCTTTGGAACGGGGGTGGATCGCAGACACGGTTACACACCTGGGGGAAGGAAGCGCAGGCGCGGCAGACGGAGCGGGCGACGCGGTTTGCCCGGCCGATTCCCGGGGTGATTGATCCTTCAGTGGACGTGCCGCCGATGACTTTGCCGGACGGGCTGGTGGTGGAGGTGGCGGCGGCGCCGCCGTTGACCCGGCATCCGATGATGGGGGCCTTTGATGATCGGGGGCGCTTGTTTGTGGCTGAGGCGGCGGGCGTGAATTTGAAGTTTGATGAACTGCAGAAGGAGTTGCCGAATTTTATCCGGATGTTGGTCGATGACAATGGGGACGGGTTGTTTGACCGATCGACGATTTTTGCGGACAAGCTGACTTTTCCATCGGGAGCGTTGTGGCACGAGAGGGCGCTGTGGGTGACCTCGCCACCCTCGATCTGGCGATTTGAGGACACGGACGACGACGGGGTGGCGGACAAGCGGGAGGAGATCGTGACGGGGTTTGGGTCGACGGGGAATGCGGCGGACTTGCATGGGCCGTTTTTGCATCCGAACGGGCGGATATTCTGGGCTCACGGGCGAAAGGATTTGGAGGTGCGGGACCGGGAGGGGGGATTGGTTTTTGAGGGAAAGGGGGCGCGGATATGGTCGTGCGAAGCGGACGGCAGCGATGTGCAGATTTATGCCGGGGGCGGGATGGACAACCCGGTGGAGATCGATTTTACGCCGGAGGGGGAGATTGTGGGGACGGTGAACTTATTTTATGGGCGGCCGCGCGGGGACGTGCTGGTGCATTGGCTACCTGGAGGAGTGTATCCGCGGCGGGATCAAGAGGACGTGTTGGCCGGTTTTCTGCCGACGGGGGATTTGCTGCCGGAGTTTCACGACTTCGGGCACGTGGGGGTATCGGGGATGATGCGGTGCCGGACGGATGCCTTGGTCGAGGGGATGAAGGGTGACATTTTAACAGCCATGTTCAACACGCAGCGGGTGGTGCGCACGGGGATGGAGCGGGATGGGGCGACTTACCGGGCGACGGGGGATGAAGATTTTCTGGTAATTGACGATCCGGACGTGCATTTGACCGATGTTTTGGAAGCGCCGGACGGAACCTTGTATGTCATGGATACGGGGGGGTGGTTTCGGATCGGGTGTCCGACCTCACAGATAGCGAAGCCGGAAGTGGCGGGGGCGATATACCGGATTCGGAGGGCGGGGCTTTATGAGAGGGGTGGTGGGGAATTGGGCGATGGGGAGGATGGTGTGGATGGGGTGGAGGCGCGGGCGATGATGGTGTGGGCGGCGGTGCGTGGCGGGGACGGGGATCGAGTGGCGGCGTCGCTGGGGGACGAGGCGCCCGTGGTGCGCCAGGCGGCGTGCAATGGATTGGGGTGGCTGGAAGAAGCCGGGGCGGTGGAGGGATTGGTGGCGCGTTTGGCGGATGGGGATGCGGGGGTGCAGATGGCGGCCGCGCGGGCCTTGGGGCGGATTGGGGACCGCCGGGCGATGGGGCCGCTGCTGGAGATGTTGGATGGGGGGGTGGATCGAATGCGGGAGCATACCGTGATCGTCGCGTTGCGTGAGATTGGGGATGAGGCGGGATTACGCGAGGCGTTGGAGGCGGCGGTGAGCGGGGGTGTTTTGTGGGCCTTGGAAGGGATGGGAGGGGATGTTTTGCGGGTGGATGATATCGTTCCGTTTTTGGATGGGCATGACGAAGAGACGGTGGCGGCGGCGACGGCGATTTGTGCGCGGCATCCGGAGTGGGGAGACGTTTTGGGGAGGGAATTGGCGTCTTGGTTAGTGGAGGGAGAGTTAGGGGCGGGGCGGGAGGCGGTGTTGCGTGCGCTGGCGCCGGCATTGTTGGGAGAGAGCGTCCTGGTGGAGGCGTTGGTGCCGGTTTTGAGAGGGGACGCGGGTGGGTTGGGATACGAGTTGATTGCCATGCGCACGGAGGACATGCCCTTGCCGGCGGCGTGGGAAGGGGTGTTTGATGCGCGGTTGAGCGTCGATGCGGGTGAGGCGATTGACGAGCCCGTTCTCGATGCATTGATGCGTGTAGAGACCGAGCGTTATGAAGGGGCGTTGCGGGCGCTGGCGGCGGACGAGCGGCAAGCGCGGACGGTTCGAGTGAAGGCGCTTTTGGCGGCGACGAAGGGTCGGAAAGGCGCTTTGCATCCGGAGGGGTTCGATTTGTTGCGGGGGATGTTTTTGGAATCCACGAGCAGTTCCGAGCGGGTCGAGGCGGCGGCGATTTTGAGCGGGGTGAGCCTGAATGCGGCGCAGCGACTGGAAGTGACCGAGTTGGTACGCGAGGCGGGTCCCTTGGAATTGCCGGTATTGCTTGGAGTTTTTCAACGGACGCGGGACGAAGAAACGGGGTTACGCTTGGTTGCGGCGTTGGAAGAGTGTGAAGGGATCGGGGCGATGGCGGCGACGGAAGTGCGACGGTTGTTGATGCGGTATCCGGCATCCGTGGTGGAAGCGGTGGGGCCACTGGTGGAGCGATTGATGGAACGGGATGAGGCGAAGGCGCGCCGCTTGGAGGAAATGAGCGGGGCTTTGGATGATGGAGACGCCGCGCGGGGGCGCGATGTTTTCATGGCGGGTAAGGGTGCGTGCATTACTTGTCATCAAATTGGAGACGCGGGCCGAGCGGTGGGTCCGGACTTGAGCCGGATCGGGCGGATTCGTTCGAAGCGGGATTTGTTGGAATCGATTTTGTATCCGGGCGCGAGTTTGGCGCGCGATTTTGAGGCGTATGAGATCGAGACCAGGGACGGGGCGGTATTGTTTGGGGTGATTGAGCGCGAGAGTGGGGAGGCGATTCATTTGCTGGATGCGACGGGGGTGGCGAAAGTGATTGCGCGGGGGGAGGTGGCGGAAGTGCGGCCGGGCGCGGTATCCTTGATGCCGGCAGGATTGGAGCAATCGATGACGCCCGAGGAGCTGGTGGATTTGATTGCCTATTTGAAGGGCTTGGAGTAGGCGGCGGGATCGAATTTAATTTAAGATTTCTTAACCAGTTGGGGTGGGGTATGTTCGGTGGGTTGATTTATGGGTGAGGGACAGGAAGCAGAGAGGGGCCAGCGGTGGCGTGCGTTTTGGCCGTATGGGTTGGTGATGTTGGTGGGATTTCTGGCGATGCATGGGGCGTTGCGGGCGGTGTTTTACATGGATGACCACGAGATTTATACGGGGCGATCGGGGTCTACGGGGACTTGGTGGACCGGGTGGCGGGTGATTCCTGCGTTTCTGATCGAGGTGACGAAGGGGCTGGCCGGGCCGTCACCCGGGGTGTTTCATGGGTGGAACCTGGTTTTGCATTTGGCGGTTGGTTGTTCGGCATACCGGGTGGGCTGGGAATTGATGAATCGGCTGTCGGGGGCGGAAAGGGCTGAGTGGAATCGGTTCGCGGCTTTGTTAGGGGCATTGGTGTTTGTGAGTCATCCGTTGACGAGCGAAGGGGTGCACTACGCGCGTTGCATGATGATTCAATTGGTGACGATGTTCACGCTGGTATCGGTTTGGGGGTTGGTGCGCCTGGCGGGGGGAGTTTCCTGGGGTGGGGCGGCCTTGATGGTGCTTGGGTTTGTGGGTGCGATGTATTCCAAGGATCCCGGGGTGTTTCAGGCGGCGGGCGCTTTGTTGATCGTGATGGTGGCGATCATTTTGGACCGGAGCGGCGGGATGCGCGGTTTGGTTGGCTGGTGCCGAGGTTGGGGGCGTCCGCAGGTGATTGGTGCGATCGCGGGGGTGATTGTGGTGGTTGTTGTGGCGGCGGTGTGGGCGCCCTGGCTGAAGTATATGTTTGAGCGGCGGGCGGAACTCGTCATTCCTCACACGCTGACGCAAGCGCGTATATTTTGGGAGTATGCCGCGCGGATTATTTGGCCGGGAGGGGCGTATGGATTATGTGTCGATCACTATGTCCCGTGGAGCGAAGGGTGGGGTGACCGGGTGGCGGTGGTGAGTTTGGTGGGGGTGATCCTGGTGGGGGTGTTTGGGATTTGGTTGCTGGTGACCGGAAGGGGTGTGGGGCGGGTTTGCGGGATGTTGTTGTTGTTGGCGTTGTTTCCGGTCTTGTTGCGGTTCGGCTATTCGGTTCGGGAGTTGATGATTGAATACCGGGTGTATCCGGCGATGCCTTGGGTGGGTTTGTTAGTTGGTATCGGGCTGGCTTGGTTGTGGGCGAAGAAGCGGCTGACTGGGGTGGTTTTGACAGTGGCAATTGTTGTCGGAGGCGTCTTGGGATCGATGCAGCGATCGCGGGTTTGGGCGAGCGAAGAGCGGTTGGCGAAGGATGTCGTGGCGCGGTATCCTTTGAACATGAGGGGGTTGACACAGTTGCAGGGGGTGGCCTATCGAGCGGGGGACTATGACCGGGTGATCGCGTTTCAGGATGAGATCGTCGCGGCGTTTGAGGCGAGTGAGGCGTATAACCGGGCGCATGCGGGGGTGCGAGGTTATGACATGGGGCGGGTGCATGAGAATCTGAGCAATGGGGAGCAGATCGTGGTGTTTGCCTTGGAGAAGCGAGATGGGGTCGAGGCTGCGTTGGCCTATGGGGAGGGGCGTTTGCGGGAGTTGGTGGCGGGGTATCCGGCGGTTTATGTGAACCAGGAGGCGGGGCGGTTGTATGAGGGGAACTCGTTGGTGAGGGCGTTGCGGGCCGTGGCAGAGAAGCGGGAGTTGGGCAAGAAGCAGAAGGAGGCGCAGGACGAGACGAGGGGTCGGGACAGCAGCGTGCCGACCGGGAGTGGGCGTGGGGATTGAGACTTGGTGAGAGGACAAAGGGTGGGTAAGGTGTGGAATGAAGTTTTGGTTGCTTCTGGCGGGGTGTGTCCTGATGGCCGGGACGGTGTTTGCGGAATCGTTTTCGTTTGAGCGGGAGGAGATTGATGGTGGGGTGGAGATTGGGTATGGACTCGCGGTCGGTGATGTGGACGGGGACGGGAAGGACGACGTGATCTTGGCGGACAAGGTGGATTTGGTTTGGTATCGGAACCCGGATTGGGAGCGGTATGTGATTGCGAAGGGTTTGAGTTTACGGGACAACGTGTGTGTTGCGGCGGCGGATTTGGATGGGGACGGGAAGGTGGAGATTGCGGCGGGGGCGAATTGGAATCCGGCGGAGACCAGTGATGAGAAGGCCTCGGGTTCGGTGCATGTGTTTACGGGGCCGGACGATGTGACGCGGCGGTGGCCGCATTTCGAGTTGCCGCATGAGCCGACCGTGCACCGGATGCATTGGGTTGAGTGGCGGGAGGAGCCGGAAGGGGAGGCGCGTTGGTCTTTGGTGGTGTTGCCGTTGCACGGGCGTGGGAATGTGAAGGGGGAAGGGGAGAACGGGGTGCGGGTGTTTGCGTATGATGTGCCGGTGAAAGCGGGAGACTGGGGCAATGGGGCGGCTTGGGAGCGGCGGTTGTTGTCGGAGACGATGCATGTGACGCACAATTTTGATGTGTTGGGCCACGGGGAAGTGGCGGTGGGTGGGTTGGAAGGGATCGAGCGGATCGATGTGTCGGGAGCGCATGGGGCGGCGTTTTTTGAGACGGAGGAGTATGCGGACGGCGCGCGCGGGCTCGGGGAGATCAGAAGGGGGCCCGCTCTGGTGGGAGACGAGGCGAAGACAGAGCGTTATGTTAGTGTGGAGCCATTGCATGGGAATCGGTTGGTGGTTCGTGATGTGGGAACGGGGGAGATGGAGGTATTGGAGGCGGGATTGAAGCATGGACATGCGTTGGCGTGTGGTGATCTGGATGGGGACGGGAATGAGGAGATCGTCGTGGGGTGGCGGCAGCCGGATGCGGAGGAGCGTGTAGGGATCAAGATTTACTCGCGCGGGGAGGATGGGTGGGAGATGGCGTTATTGGATGACAATGGGATGGCTTGTGAGGATTTGAAGGTGGTGGATTTGGATGGGGACGGGCGATTGGATGTGGTGGGATCGGGGCGGGCGACGGG
This sequence comes from Verrucomicrobiota bacterium, assembly GCA_039028175.1. Classification (GTDB taxonomy): domain Bacteria; phylum Verrucomicrobiota; class Verrucomicrobiia; order Verrucomicrobiales; family DEV007; genus JBCDBW01. The sequence continues at coordinate 21,838 of JBCCIR010000045.1, read as the reverse complement.
GAACGTGGTGATTTATTGGAATCGGGGGGAGTAGGCGCGCGGGAGCGGGTGTTGGGGTGGGCGCGGTTCCCTGATGAATCAGGGAAATACGGCCACACCACCCTGTAATTTCTGTCATTATTAGAATTGACCGGAGGTTTTGATAATCATAATATGTTAAGGAATTTTCATGAAGTGTCCTCGTTGTGTTCAGGAGTTGGCGTTGTCTGCGGACAGCTGTGAGGGGTGTGGGTTTTCGATCGGGGATTTGGACGAGGAGTTTGGTCGGGAGGCGGTGGTATTGGAGCGGGTGGAGGATGACGCGCATATTTTGCGATTGCGGGAGCGGCAGCAGTTGGACGCGGAGTTGGATCGGTTTGAGCAGCTTTTTCCGCAGTTGTTTGCAGCGGTTTTCATTGGGAGTTTTCCGCCGATGACGAACATTCGTCAGTTCGGATTTTGGTTATTGAATCGGGCTGCGGTGAGCGAGGTTGACGTGACGCGTCCAAACGATCGGGGGATGTTGTTTGTGCTTGATCTGAACGGGAAGCAATTGGGGGTGTCGCTTGGGTATCAACTGGAGCCATTTCTGAGTGAGCGCGAGATGGCGAAGTGTTTTCGGTCGGCGAAGCCGGATTTTGTGGAAGGAGACTATGCGGAGGCGATGGTCAAGATGTTAGGGAAGATCACGCGTCGGTTGAAGAAGCGATCGCGACAGGCGGCGCGTCATCCGGAGCGTTTTTACCAGGGGCGGGTGCGGGCGCCGGCGATGCCGGAGCTGGTGCCGGTGAATGCGGGAAGGGGCGGGGTTTTTGATTTGGAAGAAGGAGCGATTGTGCCGGCGGAGCGGGTGGAAGCGGAGAGGTTATGGCCGAGTTGAGGGTGGGCCGGATAGCGGTGGTGGTCGTAGTGGCTGCGGCGCTGGGATGGGGTGATGTTTCGCGCGGGGCGCGGAGCAAGGTCCAGCTGACCTTGCCGGCGTGGGAGGAGTCGGATGCGGCGGAATATGCGGAGCCCGGTTCTTACTTCCTGGGGGGCGGGCTGTTGCCGGGCTTTGGAGACGAGGACGGGGATGCGGAGGAATTGTTTTTGCCGGCGTATGCGGGGGTGGACGAGGGCGTGACGTATGGGCCGGAGGAGGAGTGGATGGAGTTGGTGGGGACGGAGGCGGGACCGGTATTTGGTCCGGACCCTGAGCCGATCGAGATCGGCGTGGGAATTGAAGACGAGATGGATTTGGTGGGGACGGCGGCGGGGCCGATGTTTGGTCCGGAACCGGAGCGGGTGGTGTTGTTTGTGGGAGTAGACGAAGGCGTGTCGTATGGTCCGTTGGCGGCTTGGGGGATCGATGAGGGGATGCGGTTTGGTCCGGGGGAGCGGCCTTTGTTTGCCGGCGTGGATGAGGGATCGGTTTATGGGCCGGAGCCAGAGCCGTGGTCGCAGTCGGAGGGCTCGGGGTTGGAGGACATTCCCTTACCGCCCTCCCGGGTGCCGGTGCCGGAGGAATACCTGGAGGCCTATTTTGCGGCGAAGCCAACGGAAGGTTTGGTCGATCCGCAGCTGATGTTTACGGAGTTTTTACGCTATGACATTGAGGATTTTCTTTTGTATCACGAGGACGAGTCGCCCTATCGGATTCACATGTTGATGTTCGAGGGGAAGCAGGAGCTGCCGGACGAAGTGGATTTGGCGGCGCTGCACGGCGAATGGTTTGGGGATGAGCCGGTGGTGTTGATGGCGTATTTCATGGGGGAACCGGAGCGGGCGATTGTGGAATACGGGAGTTTGGCGCGGAAGGGAGTGAGCGCGGCATTTTTGAAGGAAGCGACGGTGCGATGTGTGGAGCAGGGGCACGTGGTGCACAACGAGTTCAATCAGTTTGAGCGGTTTGCGATGGAGCTGTCGGTGCAGTTGTATTGGCTGGAGCGGGAGTTGGGGCTTGAGCCTCCGGCGGTATCGCGTGCGGCCGAGATGGCGGCGGCGGCGGAAGCGGAAGCGGCGGAACGGGAGGAGCCAAAGGGGGCGAAGGCGATTCTTGCGGCGCGTTTGGCGCGGGTCTCGGGAACGGTGTGGTTGGCGATTTGGTTTGGCGTGTCGACGGTAATCGGCGTGGGGATTTTTCTTTGGTTGCGGCAACGGGCGCGGGATCGGACGGGGTATTGGTTCCCCGATTACGAGACGGAGACTCGATTGGGCGGCGCCCACTGCGGCGGGGGACACGGCGTGTTCTTCTTCGGGGGAGCGGGGAGGGGTTAGTCCGATTTCGGTTCTTCTTCCGTCAGTTCGAGGAAGGTGGCGGTGTTTAGGAATTCGACGACGGACTGTAGCGCGTGATCGTGGAGGGCGCGTTTGTCCCATCGGGTGGATTCACCGGCGGATTTGGCGAGGTAGAATTCGAGTTCGGGATTGATGCCGGACACGAGGGCCGCTTCGTTCATGCGCGGTCGTTCGCGTTCGAAAAGGAAGCGGCTGAGGCCTTTGTCCTGGCTTTGGAGGAAGACGTTTCGTTTGGCTTTGGGCGGGGTGCGGGATTTGAGTCGTGGAGTGATGCCGGTGCGGAAGAGAGTGGAGTCGTCGGGCAGGAGGACTTGGGCGGAGGCGAAGCGCAGTGCGGTGTCCGGGGTGAGGGCGATTTCTTCGTATTGGACGGCCGCGCCGGGTGTTTTTTCGCCGACGATGAGAGAGGGGCGAAGGTGATTGATCACCGCGGCGGCGGTCTCCGCGGCGGGACTGGTTTCCGCGTCGATGAGAAGGATGAGATCGTCATTCCAGGCGGGCGGGTTCTTTGATTGGAAACTTTGCGGGCGTTCGTCGTCGGGTTTGGCAATTTTGAAGAGGAGTTCTTGGGCGGGCGTGAAGAGGTCGGCGAAAGCGGCGACGCGGGCGAACTCGTCATTGGGGACGGGGGCGCGGAAATCGATGATGAGGGTTTCGACCTCTTCCGTTTTGAATTCCTTGAGGGCGTCGCGTGTGGCTTTGATTTCATCCAGAGAAAAGGTGACGGGTCGGATGTAGGCGAGGCCGGGGATGATGATTTCGCTATGGAAGGCGAGGGCGTCTTCCGTCTCGGGGTCGGCTTCTTCAGCCGGTGAACGTTCGACGATACTGGCGCCGAAGCTGAGGCGATTGAGGAGGCCTTCGAGAGCGGCTTTGTTCAGCGATTCGTAGTCGAGGGCGTCTTTGTCGATGTAGTGTTGCGACAGGGTGCGGAAGGCTTCCTGGAGTTCGCTTTGGCCGAGAGCATCGAGTGTGTTGGTGGCGGCGTCGTTTTCCTGGGCGTGGCCGATCGTTGTGAGGGGCAAAGCCGCGGCAGCGAGCGTGGCGATTAGGAATGGGGAGGTGATATTTCGTTTCATGCCGTTTGGTGATTGAGAGCGTGGATGGGTTCCGCGGGTTGGGTCCAGCGATAGGAAAGGCGAATGGCGTTGGCGACGTAGGCGTGGCCGTGGCGAACGGCATCTGGAAGTTTGTCGCCCTTGGCGAGACCGGCGGCAATGGCGGCGGCGTAGGTGCAACCGGTGCCGTGGGTGGGAACTTCGTCGATAAAGGGGCCTTCGTAGTGGATGGGGTGTCCCGGGTCGATGCAGAGGGCGTCGGTGCGATTGGGGTCATCGGTGGTGAGGTGACCGCCTTTGATGAGAAAGGGGACGCCGTATGATTCGCGAAGGGATGAGGCGGCTTGTTCGAGGTCGGCGAGGGTGGTGAGCGGGTGATCGACGAGGGTGGATGCTTCGCCGAGGTTTGGGGTGACGATCGAGGCGCGGGGGAAGAGGCGGGATGTGATGGCTTCGACGGCGTCGGGTTCGACGAGGGGGGAACCGCTACCGGCGGTCATGACGGGATCGACGACGAAGTGGCCGTTGTAGTTTTGGGCCTCGAGGGTATCGGCGAGGGCATCGACGTGTGCCTTGGAGAAGAGCATGCCGGTTTTGATGGCGGCGACGGGGTAGCTGGTGAGGAGGAGGCGTACTTGGTCGGCGAGAAAATCGGGGGGGAGCGCTTCGATACGGCTGACGGTGTGCGGGGTTTCGGAGACGGCGCAGGTGAGGGCGGAGAGGCCGAAGACCTTGAAGGCGGCGAAGGTTTTGAGGTCGGCCTGGAGGCCTGCGCCGGCGGAGCAATCGGATCCGGCGACCGTTAGGGCGACGGGGGTATTTTCGGTAAAATGGGGCGCGGGCATGGGTTGGGTTCGGGGTACGGTAGCCGCGAACGAAAGAGGCAACAAGGGGCTTTGCACAATTGTGAATAAACGGTATGGTCGTTGTTATTCGTTGTGTCTTCTTTGGTCAAAGAACTCCCGGGCCTTGATGTGCGTGTTGAGGATGTGATTTACATGCCGAGTTTGGATGCGCCCGAGGAGCGGCCCCATCCGTTCGTGTATTTTATTGCGATCGAGAACAATTCGGAGGAGCGGGTCACGATCAAGGGGCGGAAGTGGGTGATCAGTCAGGACAACGGTGAGAAGATCGTGGTGGAAGGAGACGGGGTGGTGAGTCAGCGGCCGGAGATCGAGCCGGGGGACAGTTTTCGGTATAACAGCTATCATGTGTTGAGTGCGAATGCGTCGGCGCGGGGGGCGTTTTTTGGGGAAACCGAGGGTGGAGATTTGGTGTATACGCGGATTCCGGATTTTGAGATGGAATTGCCGCAGTGGGCTTAGCTTGGGCCAAGGGCGAGATTGGAGATTGGGACGCCAAGCCCTAGGGCGTCGCCCTAGGCTGGAATGCATCGCGCCTACAGCGCTTTTCCCTTCGGGGCTATGGGAAGTGCGCGTCGCTCGGCTGCGGAGGTGATCGGATGACTTTTGGCGAGACGCTGAACGTAACACGCGAGACGCGTGTGCTCCCAATGGTTTTGGGAGGATGAGATCGTGTCAGGGAAGTGAGAGAATGTGCTGGGCGAACGGCGGACGATCCGGTGGATCGTCCCTACCGGCTTCGCCTGGTGAAGGTGAGCGCGTTCTCTTTGGCTGGAGTGCCTAGGCTGTGACGAGTGACATCACCGTTTGATCGTGGGGATCGGTGGGGATGGATTCTTGAAGTTGGCAGGGGAAGGCGATGCCGATGGTGGTGGCGGAGAGGTTTGGGGTGGCGAGGAGGCGGTCGTAGTAGCCGCCGCCGCGGCCGAGGCGGGCGAGAGAGGTCGGGGAGAAGGCGAGGCCGGGGACAAGGATGAGATCGAGTGTCGTGGGATCGATGTGGGGGCAGGTTTCGGGGTTGGGTTCGCGGAATCTGCGATTAGGGACGGGGAAGAGGTTCTTGGTGGAGGCGACGAGGTGGAAGTGGAGGTGATCGTCGTGGCAGCGGGGGTAGGCGACTTGGGTGTCGGGGCGGGTACTGCGGAGGTGATCGATGAAGGGATTGAGATCGGGCTCGGTGGGGAGAGGGTCGAAGACGGCGATGGTGTGTGCGTTCGCGACGGCTGGGTGTTGCGTTAGGGTTTTGTTGATGGCTTGGGAGAGACGAGCGCGATCTTCCGGGGAGAGCGCCTTGAGGGTGGTGAGGGATTCGCGGCGGAGGGTGGCTTTGTCCATGGGGAGGGATTCGGGGAATTGTCCCTTGTCAAAGGGGCAAAGGGTCCGGATATTGTGCCTGCTATTGTGGATGGCGCGGATGGGGCGTCAAACTTTCTTCAGGAAGCCGGTCACGGACGTATGCGAGCAGAGAAACGACAGATTTTCGGGATGATCGCGGCGATGGTTGTCGTCGCGGCCATGGCTTATCCCGTGGTGGTGTTTGGCGGGGAGTATCGGGCGGCGCCGGTGGACAATGTGCTGTTTGGGGAGGACAGCCTGGGTTTGACGGAGATGGAGCGGGAGAATTTTGCCAATGAGTTGGCGGGTTATGTCTCGAATTTGTTTGCGGGGTCGGGGGATGAGAAGAATGAGAAGGGCAAGGTCGAGGCGGGGCAGTTGGATTTGGCGTCGCGGATGTTGGCGGTGGCGTTGCAACTGCAGAACCGGAACCGGACGGCCTTGGTGGCGAACTTCAAATTGCAGCGTGGGCTGAACACGCAGGCGGTGGAGACGGAGCATCCGCCGGATGTGTTGGCTGATTTTTTGTATGTGCGTTCCAAAGTGCTGATGGAACAGGGCGGGGAGGACAATGAGTTGTTGGCGGGGTATTTGTTGTCGTTTGCGGTGGAACTGGATCCGGAGAATGAGGATGCGATTTATGATTTGGAATTGCGGCGGCTGGATGGGGCGCCGATTGATTGGGAATTGTTGTATGATTCGCCGGGGGATCGGGAGCGACTGCGCGGGGATGGCGCCGCGGGGCGGATGGCGGGGACAGCGGAGGAAGGCTGAGTTGTTGTTATTCGAGAGCGCTCCTCGCCTCCCACGCGATAAAGGGGTCCGAGTCTTCGGTAGCACTGCGTACAATTCCTGTTACACCGGGATTCTCTGGAAGCAGAAGAATCAGACGCCTGATTGCGCTGTGCCGAACGACGTCGTCCCCCTTAGCGTATAGTCTTTTGAGATAAGGAATGCTGTCGGGCCCCATTACGAAGATCGCATTGATCTTCATGTCGTGGTCGACGTAATCCTTCTCTTTTTTATTGTCGGTTAGTAAGTCAGCTTGAATTGGATCGACGAAGGCACGTGGCATGTCAGGAGCTTGTTTATCGTAAACCGCTTGGCACAGTGCATAGGCAAAAGCGTGTCGATTCAGGGGGTGATCGTCCCTTAGACCGCGGGTAAATAGATTGATTGCCCGGTCCCTTGAAGGGCCAGCTGTTTGGCCCCAGACCGAAACAATTAGGAAGGAGGCGTTGGCGCGTTTGAGTTCGTCGGAATCGCTCAGCAACGTTTCTGCTTGATCGAGAATGTCATCGACTGCTGGGTGCCTCGAGCAGCTGGAAGCAAACAAGGCCAAGTATGCGATGCAATGCACAAACGTGTATTTCATTGATATTCAGCCATCGCTTGCGGCATGAAGGCTTTGAGTTGTTCGATGCGGGTGGAATCGACGGGGTGGGTGCTGAGGAATTGGGGGAGTTTGGCGCCGCCTTTCTTTTGTTGGTAGGCGGCGAAGCGCTCCCAGAGTTTCACGGATTCGCGGGGGTCGTATCCGGCGCGGGCCATGTAGAGGGCACCGAGGCGATCGGCTTCGAGTTCCTGGCTGCGGGAGAATTTGAGCACGGTGAGGCCGGTGGCGGCCCCGGTGCCGACCGTGGCGAGGTCCCGGGCATCGGAGTCTTTGAAGGCTTGATTGACGCCGAGCGTGATGAGGGCGGCGCCGATGCCCTGGGTGATGCGTTCGCCGCCGTGGCGGGCGACCACGTGCCCGATTTCGTGTCCGACGACCGCGGCCAGGCCGGCGTCGTTTTGGGTGATTTGGAACATGCCGGTATTGACGCCGACTTTGCCACCGGGGAGAGCGAAGGCGTTGGGGCTTTTGTCTTCGAAGACGACGAACTCCCATTGGGCGTTCTGCATGGGGACGACCGGGACGAGGCGAGCGGCGACGCGTTGGAGTTGGGCGTTGTAGGAAGCGTTCTGCGAAATTTTGGACTCGCGTTTGATCTTCTCGAACTGCGAGAGGCCCATGCGAGATTCGGTACCTGCGGGGATGGGGTTGAACTGTTTGCGGCCGGTGTCGGGGACGGTGGAGCAGGCGGCGATGGCGATGGCGAGGGCGATGAGGAGGGAGGCGGAGAGGGGGAGGTGACGGCGGGCCGATGGCATTGATGGCATGAGGGAAGGTAGTTCATTGGGTGGGAGATGGAAAGGGGGAGGAGAGGTGGAGGAGCGATGGGGGGTATTGGTATTAGGGGGTCTTGGGTTCTTGTGAATAATGAATATTGAACAAGGAATAATGAATGATGAAGTGGGAGGCAGGGAGGCGGGTTGTGGACGGCATTGTTTGGAAGATCGGGAATGGAAGACCTCACTTTGCTCGGAGGCTCCCGCCACGGCGGGTAAACTTTCGGGACGTCTCGCCCCACCTTTGGTTTTGGGCGAACGGGTGAACAATGTTGTTCTCGGAGAGGGGGGGACGTGGTATGGGTCTGGGGCGCTGAGGGGTGGGAACCTTGAGGAAGCAGCGCTGGGAATTCTTTATGAAACTGAAATTTTGTGGGGCGGCGGGGACGACGACGGGGTCGCAGCATTTGCTGGAGATCAACGGGAAGCGGATATTGCTGGATTGTGGGCTCTTCCAGGGGCGCCGGATGGATACCTTTGAGCGGAACCGGAATTTTCTTTTTGATCCGAAGACCTTGGATGCGGTGGTGCTCTCGCATGCGCATATCGACCACAGCGGTAACTTGCCCAATTTGGTGCGATCGGGTTTTGAAGGGAATATTTACTGCACTTTTGCGACGCGAGATTTGTGTTCGATCATGTTGGCGGACTCGGCGAAGATTCAGGCGTACGACGCGGAGTGGGTGAGCAAGCGGAACAAGAAGAAGGGGAAGCCGCCGGTGGAGCCATTGTATTCGGCGGAGGATGCGGAGCGGACGGTTCGTCAGTTTGTGAATGTGGGGTATGAGCGTTCCCTGCCGATCGCGGACGGGGTGACGGTGAGTTTTATTGATGCCGGGCATATCCTGGGATCGGCCCAGGTGGTGTTGGATTTGCATGAGTTTGAGACGGATCGGCGAAAGCGGTTGGTGTTTTCCGGGGATGTGGGCCGGGGGAACAACACGATTCTGAATGATCCGGTGATCCCGGAGGACGTGGATTATCTGCTGATGGAGAGCACCTATGGGGCGCGGGAGCATGAATTGGGCACGCGGGCGGACGAGAAGATTGCTGCGATACTGAAGCGGGCGCTGGAGCGGGGGGGGAAGGTGATCATTCCGTCGTTCGCGGTGGGACGCACGCAGACCTTGATTTATGTGCTGCACCAGCTGACGGAGAACAACGTCATTCCCGATGTGCCGATCTATGTGGACAGTCCGCTGGCGGTGAGTGCGACGGAGATATTCCGGCTGCATCCGGAGTGTTTCAACGAGGAGGTTTATGAGTTCTTGTTTGAGAAGCGCAATCCGTTTGGGTTTGAGGGGCTGACCCTGGTGCGGAGTGTGAAGGGGTCGAAGGATTTGAATGCGAGCGAAGAGGCGGCGATTATTATCTCGGCGTCGGGGATGTGTGAGGCGGGCCGGATACTGCATCACTTGCGGAACAACATTGGCGATGAAGCGGCGACGATTTTATTTGTGGGCTATTGTGCGGAGAACACCTTGGGTTGGAAGATTCGCGAGGGTTGGGAGGAAGTGAATATATTTGGGGAACCGCACGAGGTGTCGGCGACGGTGGAGATACTGGATTCGTTCAGTGGGCATGCGGATCGGAGCGAGTTGCTGGATTACTTTGATGCCATGAGTGGGCCTCGGGAGAAAGTGTGGCTGGTGCACGGGGAGCGGAGCCAATCGGAGTCGCTGTGTGAGGCGCTGCGGGAGCGGCATGAGGGTGGGAGCGTCGAGGTGGCGGAACAGGGGCAAGAAGTTGAGTTTTGATATGAAGTCATTGATTTTAACAAACGAATATCCACCGAATATTTACGGGGGAGCGGGGGTGCATGTGGAGTATTTGACCCGGGAGTTGGCGAAACTCTGCGACGTGGAAGTGCGCTGTTTTGGGGATCAGTTAGTGGAGGGCGAGAACCCGGTGGTGCGGGGGGTGGGATTGGACAAGACGGGCTGGACGGCGCCGGAGTCTTTGCAGTCGGTATTCGGCGCTTTGCAGCGGTGCTTGAACTTCAACACGGAAGCGATCGACGCGGATGTCGTGCACTTGCACACTTGGTATTCGCACTTTGGCGGGCTCTTGGCAAAATTGAATTACGGGCTGCCGATGGTCTTGACGGTACACTCATTGGAGCCCTTGCGACCTTGGAAGCGGGAGCAATTGGGTGGGGGCTATGATTTCACGGTATGGCTGGAAAAGACCGCGATTGAGATGGCGGATGCCGTGATAGCGGTGTCGGAGGAGACGAAAGCGGACGTGTTGCGGTTGTTTGACGTGCCGGAGGAGCGGGTGCGGGTGATTTACAACGGGATTGATCCGGAAGAGTATTCCCTGCGGCGAGATGCGGCGGTCTTGGAGCGATACGGGGTGGATCCGGAGCGGCCGTATGTCTTGTTTGTGGGGCGGGTGACTCGGCAGAAGGGGATCATTCACTTGGTGAATGCGATTCAGCACATGGATGCGGGATACCAGGTGGTTTTGTGTGCGGGAGCGCCGGACACGCCGGAGATTGCGGAAGAGATGACCTGTGCGGTGGCGGCGGCACAGGAGCGGCGGGAAGGGATCGTGTGGATTCGAGAGATGATCGACAATGATACCAAGATCACCCTGTATTCGCATGCGGACGTGTTTTGTTGTCCGTCGATTTACGAGCCGTTTGGGATCATTAACTTGGAAGCGATGGCGTGTGAAACGGCGGTCGTGGCGTCGGCGGTGGGCGGGATGAAAGAGGTGGTTGTCGATGGGGAGACGGGGTATTTGGTGCCCTTGGAGCAGCAGGCGGAGAGTCCGTTTGAGGCTTTGAAGCCTCGGGATTTTGCGCGGGATTTGGCGGCGCGGGTGAATGAGTTGATGGGGGATGCGGCGCTGCGGGAGCGGATGGCGAGGGCGGGGCGCGCGCGGGCGGTGGAGACCTTTAGTTGGGCGCGGATTGCGGAGGAGGTGGCGGCGTTGTATCGGGAGGTCGTCTAGGTCGGGATTCGGCGTTACTTTTTTGCGGCGGCGGCTTTGTTCAGGGTATCGCGGAGGTAGTGGGAGTGGACGACCGTGCCCATGCCAAGGGGGTGGCGGATGGTGCGGTTTTCGTATTCGCTGTTGATTTTGTCTTCGTGGTGATGTTGCGCGATGACGATGCCGACGACGAGGGGGGCATCGTCTTTCCCGGGAATGAAGACCGGGCCACCGCTGTCGCCGGCGAAGGTTGTGAAATCGGCGAGGAAGGTGGGATGGGTTTTTATGGGGAGGAGGGGCGGGCTGGCGAAGATGCCTTGCCGGGCGACGGGAAAGCCGGCGCCATTGGCTTCGAAGCGTTGGGGGAAGGTGAGGACGAGGAGGGGGCTGCCGATGTGAACCTTGGCGCCTTTGAGTCGTGGTTCGGTGGCGAGGACATTGGAAGGGAGGGTGGGAATCTCGATGGGAAGTGGTTTGGAGAGGGGGAGGACGGCGACGTCCTGATCTTTGTGTCGGGTCCAGAGGGGTTGATCGCCGTTGCGAATGGCGATGGTGTGATCGAGGCGTTCGAACGAGCCGTCGGGCATCGGTTTGCGGAGGACGAGGACCGCGGTTTCTCCCTTGGTGCGGTCGAGGGAATGGGCGGCGGTGACGAGGTAGACGGTTTCGTCGGGCTCGTCGTGGTGGAGGAGGAAGCAGGTTGATGTGGAGGCGGGGTGGAAGAGTTTGAACGTGGCATTCATGACATCGGTGGCGAAGTCGGATGCGGCGGCGTTTTCGAGCGCGAGGGATGTCAGGAGGATGGTGAGGAGGAATGAGCGGGGCATTTTTAGTGGAGGTTGGTGTTAGGAAGTTGGATGGGTTAGTCCTCGCTTCGCCCTGTGGGCTCCGCTGCGGAGGCCCGTTGGGGACAACGGGCCCCACCTTTGATTTTTGGGCATGCTAGAGATGTTGGAACGTTCATATGGATTAGCCGGCGTGGGCGAAGCCTAGGATGGCGCGGACGCCGGCGGTGAGGATGAGGCCGGAGATCATGATGGAGAATCGGCGGATACTTTTGCAATGGCAGATGAGGGGCGCGCGTTCGAGGTCGTGGACCGTGGCCATGTAGAGGAAGACGCCGGAAGCTAGGGCAAGGGCAATGCCTTTCACGGGGAGGAGAGTTGCGGGATCGAAGAATTGGAGAATCTCTGTGCCGGCGATGATTCCGGCGGGGGTGGCGGCGGCGAAGAGGGTGTAGAGCAAGATCGCTTGAGCGCGTGAGAGCGTGCTGCGGGTCATACTGAGGGCGAGGCCGAAGCCGGCGGAACTCTTGTGAGCGAGGATGGCGATGAGGATGAAGACCGCGGTTTCGCGTTCGGAGAGGCTAATGGCGGCGCCGAGGAGGAAGGAGGGGATCATGATGAGGAGTGTCATGATCACCGGGATGGTTCCGGGGGCGGGACCTTCGGCGTTAGGATCGGCATCGGGTTGGGAGCGGGCGCGCGCGTGGGCGGCGGCATGATCGATGCCGAGCATGACGAGGAAGGCCGTAACGGCGACGAGGGCGGACCAGGGGAAGGGTTGGTCGGGGAGAAACTGCGCGAAGACCTGATTCGCGGAGGGAAGCATGATGAGGAGGGAGAGCGCGAGAAAGACGCCGGCGGTGAAGGATTCGCCGTTGGGAAAGCTCACGTTTTTTGCGTCGCCGCTTCGACGTGCGAGCGGGCCCCAGCCACCGGCGGCGGCGGCGGCGAAAATGAGGAGGGCGGAGACGAGTTCGAAGGTGTTCATCGATTGGCGGTGTCAGCGCGCTTTGCGATCGGGACTGCCCTCGCGGCGTGACTTCGTGATGAAGGTGATGGGCAGGCCGCGGTAGGAGTGTTTGTCGCGGAGTTGGTTTTCGAGGTAACGCTCGTAGGTTTGGGAGAGGAGTTTGGGGTGATTCACGAAGAGGAGATAGGCGGGGGCCGGAATGTGTTTTGGGAAATCGGATTTTTGCTGGGTGGCGTAGAGCAGGTTGAGCCGCTTTCCACCCTTCGCGGGCGGGGGATTGGTTGTGACCGCGCGATGGAGGATACGATTGAGGGTGCCGGTATTGAGCGGATTGTTGGCATCTTTCGCGACGCGTTGGACTGCGCGGAAGAGCTTGGGGACGTTCTGGTTCTTCAGAGCGGACACACCGACGAGTGGGGCGTAATGGAGGAAGAAGAGCTCGCGTCCGACGTCTTCGCGCAGCACGGCGACCCGGTCGTGGTATTTGGCATCGGGATGATAGAGGTCGAACTTGTTTGCGAGCACGAGGCAGGGTTTTTCCGCGGCGAGGATGAGGCGCGCAATCTTCCGATCCTGTGCGGTGACCCCGCGAGCGGCATCGACCACGAGGAGGCAGAGGTCGGCGCGTTGGATGCTTTTCTCTGAGCGCATGACGGAGAAGGCTTCGACCGAACTATCGCGGCGATTTTTTGGGCGGATGCCGGCGGTATCGATGAGGGTGTATCGAATGTCGTCCCGGGTATAGGGGACGTCGACAGCATCGCGGGTGGTGCCGGCGATATCGCTCACGATCGTGCGTTGGTCGTCGAGGATGGCGTTGATGAGGGAGGATTTACCGACATTGGGTCGTCCGACGAGGGCGATCTTAATTCCGGCGGCTTCTTCTTCCGGGGAAAACTCCCCCCGTGCTTCGGGCGGCAAGCTCTCGATGAATTCATCGATCCGGGTATTGAGGGTGGGGAAGCCGAGGCCGTGGGCCGCGCTGGTCGTGTGGGACTCCTTAAAGCCCAGCTTTGCGAAGTCGGAATCGAGGTGGGTGTTGCGATCGGAGTCGACCTTGTTTACGAGAAGCCAGGTTGGGGTGCCGGCTTGGCGGAGGGACGCGGCGACGGATTCGTCGACGGGGGTGAGGCCATCTTTTGCGTCGACCACGAAGAAGATCAGATCGGCGGCGGCGACGGCGATATCCACTTCCGTTTGGACTTGGGAGGTGAAGTCGGAGTCGGCATCGGCACCGATGCCTCCGGTATCGACGAGTGTGAAGGGGAACTTGCCGCGGGTGCAATCGACGCTGATGCGATCGCGGGTCACGCCGGGTTGATCGTGGACGATGGCGATGCGTTTCCCGGCGATGCGGTTGAAGACCGCGGACTTTCCGACGTTTGGCCGCCCGACGATGGCGATCGTGGGGAGGTGTCCGGCGGCGGGGACGGGAGTGGTTTCTGATTTGTCAGGAGTCCGGGTGGGCATGGCCGCTTTGCTGGAGTTGTCGGATGCAATCTGCGAGGTAGATCATACCGGAGGCGAAGGTGAAGAATCCGGCGATGAATACCGGATAGTTGAGGGGGATGGCGGTGATGTCGAGCATGACCCACGCGATGGCGAGCATTTGGAAGAAAGTGGCGGATTTGCCGGTCCAATGGGGCTGGACGCGGGGTTCCTTTGTGAAATGGACGAGGAGGAAGTAGGCGCCGCCGGACACGGCATCGCGAAAGATGACGAGGATAGGGAACCAGAGGGGGAGTTTTTGTTCCCAAGGCATGATGCTGAGGGTGATGATCGCGGACACCACGAGAGTTTTATCGGCGAGGGGATCGAGGAGGACGCCGAGGCGGGTTTTCTGGTTGAAGCGCCTTGCGATGAAGCCGTCGACGCCGTCGCTGGCGGCGGCGACAATGAAAGTGATGATGGCGGCGAGGCGGAGCGATTGTTCCGGGGTGTTGTTGGCGAGGGACGCGCCGTAGTAGACCGCGAACCCGACGAAGACGGGGATGAGGAGGATGCGGAAGATCGTGATGCGGTTGGCGAGGGTCACGAAGTATCTTAAGCGCTGATCCTGGCTAATTCACGCGAAGGATGGCGTCGTTCTTTGGTTGGGGTTTTGGAGAGGGGCTGGTTGGCTGGGGGAGCTTTTGGGAGAAATGGATTTTCTTTAGGGGTGGGACGGGTTAGAGGAGGGGGATGGCGACGAAGCGACCAGAGGTTGGAGACGAGGCACCGGGATTTGCCGCGTTGGCGGTTGGGGGGGAGTATGGGGAGGGGACGGAAGTATCGTTGGGTGATTTTTCGGGGCGGGACGTGGTATTGTATTTTTATCCGAAGGATGACACGCCGGGGTGCACGACGCAGGCGTGTGGGATTCGGGATGCGTGGGGGGAGTTGTCGAAGCGGGCGGTGGTATTTGGGGTGAGTGTGGACGGGGTGAAGAAGCATGAGAAGTTTATCGACAAGTATGAGTTGCCGTTTCCCCTGATTTCGGATGAGGAGCGGGAGGTGGTGGAGGCGTATGGGGTCTGGGTGGAGAAGCAACTTTATGGCAAGAAGTATATGGGGACGGAGCGGACGACATTTGTAATTGGAAGTGACGGCGTGATTCGGGCGGTCTTTCCGAAGGTGAAGCCGGCGGAGCATGTGGAGAAGGTGCTGGAGGTTTTGAGTTGAGCCGGTGAGTCCGACGGAAGTTCGCGCGATTTTGGAGGGGATGGGGCTTCGGCCGAGCCGATCGTTGGGGCAGAATTTTCTGTGTGATGGAAATGTGGCGCGGTGGATTGTGGAGCAATTGGAGCCGGACCCGGAGGACGTGGTCATTGAAGTGGGTCCTGGGCTGGGGGCGTTGACCGAGCATTTGGCGGGGAAGGTGCGGCGGTTGGTGTTGCTGGAGTTGGATCGGCGTATGGCGGCACGGTTGCGGGAGAATTATGGGAATGACGACACCGTTGAAGTGATCGAGGGGGACGCCACGGCGGCGGATTTGCGGGGGTACTTTGCGGAGCAGCCGGTGAAGATGATCGGAAACCTTCCGTATTCCGCGGGAGGAGAGATCATTCGGGCGTTCTTGCGTCAGCCGACGCCGGTGAGCCGGGCGGTGTTGATGTTGCAGAAGGAAGTGGGAGAGCGGTTGCAGGCGGTGCCGGGGACGAAGAGTTACGGAATATTGTCATTACGGGTTCAGGCCGAGTGGGATGTGCAACAGGTGAAGTTGGTGGGGCCGGACGTGTTTGTGCCCCGGCCGGATGTAGACTCGGCGGTATTGCGGCTGGATTGTCGGGCGCCGGATGCCTTTCCGCCCCATGATCGGGTGTTATTTGACCGGCTCGTGCGGCAGGGTTTTTCGCAGCGGCGAAAGCAGCTAAAGAAGCTGTTGCCGGAGGCGGCGGGACGTTGGGAAGAATTGACGGGAGCCTTGGAGGTACCGGGGACGGTACGGGGGGAGGAGTTGGGGTTGGAGCAGTGGGTGGCGTTGACGAATCTGCTGGATGATCATCCGCAGAAGGACATGCATCGTGCCGGTTCGGAGGAGGAGGTTTTTGACGTGGTGAATAATGAGGATGAGGTGGTCGGGCAGGAGAAGCGCTCGATTGTTCATGCGAAGGGGTTGAAGCATCGGGCGGTCCACTTGTTTGTGTTCAATCGGGCGGGTGATTTGTATTTGCAGAAGCGGACCGCGGTGAAGGATGTGCATCCCAACCGTTGGGACTCGAGTGCGGCGGGGCATTTGGATTCGGGTGAGAGTTACGACGAGGCGGCGGTGCGTGAGCTGGGGGAAGAGCTGGGTATTTCCGGTGAGCTTGAAGTGTTCGGCAAACTTTCCCCCTGTGAGGATACGGGGTGGGAGTTTGTCCAGTTTTACCGGGTGGAGCATGATGGGAAAGGGATTCGTTTGAGCGCTCGGGAGATCGCGTATGGGGAGTATTTCCCGGTGGGCGTGGTGGACGCGTGGGTGGAGCGGCGACCTGAGGATTTTGCGACGGGGTTCTTGGCGGGATGGCGCCTATATCGCGGGGGGGGATTGGGGTAGGGATTGGGAGGCTCGGAGGAGGTGAGATTACCGTGGTGCGGGTGAGGTGTGGCGGGGCCGGGAGACCTAGGGCGATTCCCCAGGTTAGTATATTTTGCGCCTTCAGCGCTGTCGGGGTTCTGATGCCGTTGGCATCGGGGAAAGGAAGCGAGAAAGAGGCCGTTAGCGGGCGATGGTGCCCATGATCTGGTGGATTTGTTGGGCGGCGGGGTCGGTGGCGAAGGACTGGTTGTAAGCCTGGGTGGCTTTGTCCATGAGCCAGAGGAGCGTGACCACGCTCGCGTAGAACGTGATGCGGCTGATGATGCGGTGGCGGATGGTTTGTCGCAACATGCTGAGGAGACAGTGGCGAGGAAAAACCATAATCGCAAGGTTTGTTTTCTAATATCTGAAAATTTTCTTATTAATGAGAATCGAATATGATATTTAAGGAAAGTTAATTGAATTGGTATTAAGGATACGAGAGTATTTCGTCATCAGTCACTTGCGTTCACATCGCATTGTAAAATGTGTGGAATGTGGCTTCAGAGGCTGGCTGAGAGCCGCGATACGCTGGTGCTGGGGCCGCGCGTTGTGATTCGTGGGCAGGCCCCCGGACTCCGCAAGCCGTTCAATCCAGATCGGGGATGTAGCAACCGATGGCTTCGGTTGTCGGGGGGGACACTTCCTTGCCGGCGAGCACGGCGTCGAGGGCGTTGCGGAGATCGTGTTCGGTGGCCTTGGCCCGGCGGTCACCGTAGCCGGCGTATTGGTTATTGATGCGGCCGCGGTAGGCGAGGGTGCCGTCGGGCGTGAAGACGGCGGCTTCGGGGGTGATGGTGGCCTGGGCCCTTTTTACGAGGCGGTGTTTGCGGTCGACGAGGATGGTGCCGGCACCGGTGAGGCTGTATTCGTCGGCGTGTTGAGCGGCGTCTTTGTTTGAAAGTTCGGGGTCCACGTGGACGAAGGTCAGTTTGACATCTTTCGTGCGATATTCATCTGCGATGCGTTTGAGTTCCGGGGCGAAGCTGTTGGCGACCGGGCAGTCGGTGGTGACGAAGACGAGGACGGCGGCTTTATGATTTTGGCAGTCGAGAGGATCGACTTCTTTCCCGGTGACATCGGGGAGGGATATACCGGCGATTGCCGCGGCGGAAAACAGCGCGCCAATTGCGAGGACGATCATCGCCAGGTGGAGGGATCGGGACATAGATCAGGCGGACTGGTTCTTGGCCCAGTCGTAGAGCAATTGTAGCTCAGATTTGTTGAGCTGGCGATCTTTGTCGAGGTCGAGGCGGTCGAGGAGGCGTGGCCGGATGTGTTCGGGGATTTCTTTTTCTTGGAGTTTGCCATCGGCATTGGCGTCGAGACGTTTGACCACTTGGGGGAGGTTTTTGATGTAGGCGGCGCCGATGATATTTTTGAGTACGTCACCGGTGGCGCCGGCGAGTTGTTGCATGCGGGAGGCGCGAACGAGCTGGGAAACTTCCGCTTCGTCGGCGGCGGTGACCATGAGGGTGATGCTGCCCATTTCGTCGGTGGATTCGCGACCCCATTTGACACGGACGGGCGGGATGGTGGGATTGTCAGGGTTATCGGCGGAATTGTCGTAGGTGAGTTCCGAAGTGAGGATGGTGCCGGCGGGAAGGGACACGGGTTCTTTGAAGGTGTAGCGATCTTGCCAATCGAGGTCCCAGTCATTGATGTAGAGGAGGGATTTGGATGTGCCATCGGGGAGAGTGGCGGTGAGTTTCATTTCTTCGCAGAGGTAGTGGGCGTGGCCGCCGACGGAGTGGGCGACGGAATCGACGGGGACTTTGAAGGTGTCCTTGATGCGGTAGTCTTTTTCGCCGGCGGGAATATCTATTTTCATGGTGCGACCGAAAGCCGGGGGCACTTGGATATTGGCGAGGGTTTTGTCCGGGCGTTTGTCGGCGAAGAAAAGGCCGACCGTGAATTGTTCTTCGACGGCTTTGCCGGAGGGGTGGAAGTGGGTTTGGAGGACGAGATCGGAGCCCTTCGGTAGGGGGTAGGCGAGGTTGGCGGGGAGGTGCTGTGGGGCGGCGCCGGGGACGTATCCCCCGAGGCGGCCCGAGACGCGGAAGCGCATGCCGCGAAAACCGGGTTGGCCGTCCTGGCCGTCCAGTTTGCGGGCGGCACCGGATTCATCGAGGAAGTAAAGCACATGGTGAACGACGGACCGGGCTTCGGGGCGAAGTTCGATTGCGGTGACCCATTTGTCTTCCGGCAGGTCGAGCGGGATGACGAAGGAGCGATAGAGATCGGGGCCGTCGGCGGGAACGGCGTAGGAGCTGTCCATTGTTAGGACGAGATCGGGTTCGCCGAGTTGCCAGCCTTTGGGGAATTGGGGTGGTTCGGGCGCGAGTTCGGGATTGCCGAGCGGGGTGCCGGCATTGATCCATTGGTTGAAGGTTGCGATTTCGTCGTCGCTGAGGCGTCGTTCCCCTCGGAAGTCGCCGTGACCGGGGACGGGGTGCCATGGGGGCATGTATCGATCGGAGATGACCCGTTGGATGGTTTTCGAGCGGCGTTTGACGTCGTCGTAATCGATGAGCGCGAAGGGCGCGGCTTCTCCGGGGCGATGGCATTCGGAGCAGCGTTGGTGGATAATGGGGGCGATATCTTCGGCGAAGGTCGGGGATTCGCGGGCTTCGGTGGCGGCGGGGAGGAGGAAGGCGAGGGTGGCGAGTAAGGGGAAGGGCTGGGAAATCGGTCGAAAAAGCATAGTCATGATACGTCCTGAGACGCCGATGCGAGGCGGGTGGTTACAAAATCGTCGAGGCGGAAAAGGAGGCCTACTGCTTGTAGGGATCACCACCGGTGGCGGCGACGTATTTTTCGCGGAGGTCGTGATACTGAGTTTCGAGCATCTCGATATGGCGATTTTTCTCGAGGACCTGGAGTTCCAGGTCGCGGATGCGTTCTTGGAGGCTTTGGCTGAGCTGGCCGCCATTGGTGGGGGCGACGACAGTGGGTGTGTTGGCGGGAGCGGAGTCGCCGCCGGGGAGGCCGATTGTTTTTGTGGGAGTGTTTGTGAAGACGGGATTTTCTTTTACGGGAGCGGCGGTGCCTTCGCGGCAATTGATGACGATGGTATCGTCGTTTAATTAATCGTTGGCGAAGAACACCAGGATTGCGCCGAGGGTGGTGGGGCCGTAGAGGAAGTCTTCGTTTACTTCGACGAGGTAATCCATGTGGAGTTCGGGGATCATGGGGGCGCGATCCCAGGTACGTTGGCCATCGTGAGAGACGCGGTCGAGGGGGGAGATTTTAGCGGCGGTGGCCCAGTTGCGCAGGTTATCGATGCCGACGGGTCCGAAGACGGCGTCGTGGTCGTCGTGTTTCTTGAGATACCAGATATGTTCGTTGTCCATGGCGCGGATTAGGGAGGGGAGCGGAGGTTGGCAAATTTAGGTCGTACTACATGTAACTCTTATTGGACCCCGTGAGTTTCGTTTTTGTTGAAAAAACGTTGGGGAGGAGTGGGCCCGGTGAAGTGGGGAGGGGTCGGGGCGAGGTGGCGTCCTTGGGTGGCGTGCTCTATAAAGGCAGCGCCCGTTCTTCGCCCTGCGCGCTACGAAGGGCGCGCGGTATTCCAAAACGCGGTGCCTTTATGTCTCTTCGGGGGTTAAGAGGTGCGGTAGGGGCCGGAGTAGTTGGCCATGGGGACGATGATCTGTTGATTGGGGCGGATACTGGCGCCGGGGGAGAGATTGTTGAGGCGTTCGAGTTCCTGTTGGGAGGTGCCGAAGACGCGAGCGATGGAGTAGAGGTTATCGCCGGGGATGACGGTGTAGTAGGCGTAGCCGGAGGGGAACCGGTTTTTGTCGGAAGCGGGTGATGAAGAAGCGGAAGATGGAGTGGCGGCGACGGTTTTGGTGGCACCTGGGATGCGGAGGGATTGGCCGAGTGCGAGGGCATTGGGATTGGCCATGTTGTTCTCCGTGATGATGGCGGAGACCGAAGAGCCGTGGGCGCGGGCGATGCTGGAGAGCGTATCGCCGCGGCGGACCGTATAGTTTGCGGTTCTCGTGGGCTCGGCAGGGGCTTGGGGCGCGGCCGTGCTGCTTTGTGAGGGGGCCGGTGGATGGGCGCCGGGAATGACCAAGGTTTGGCCGAGCTGGATATTGTCGGGCGAGACGAGATTGTTCGCTGCGATCAACTGGCTGATCGAGACGTTGTGTTTGCGGGCGACGGCGTGGAGGGTTTCGCCTTGTTGGATGACGTAGGTTTTTCCACCGGCGGCGGGAGGGGGAGAAGGGCGGGCAGGCGCGGTTGTTTTTGTGGGTGCCGGGCTTGTGGGTGCGGGTGTCGCGGTTTTTGTGGTGTATCCGATTTGGGCCCGGAGCTCGGCGAGTTCGGTTTCGAGTTGGGCGATGCGGCGATCTTGGGCTTCGAGATGCTGGAGAAGGCTGGCTTGTGACGGCTGGGCGTGGGTGTCAGGAGTGATGAGCGATTGGAGAAAAATCGCGCTGGACGCCAAGAGGCAGAGAGAAGAGTATTTCATCGCACCAAGAGATAAAGAGAGATAGATTATTAGAAGAACTTAAATGTCCTCGAGAATCGTGAAAGATCAACTGGAAATTGGGCGGGATCCCTTGTGGGCGGGTGATTTCCGGCGATTGGGGGTGGGAGAAGGGTGAGGATGTCGCCGATTCGTCATGCCTTGAGATCTGTCGTGGCCTTGGTGGGGTTGGCCGGATTCGGGGTGTGTTTTGGGTATTTTGCGGCGCACCAGAGTTCGTTCTCGCGGCTATTGGGGGGCGAAGTCGAGCAGGACGGTGAGCGGCGTGCGGAGGTGAAAGCGGTGCGGGTCGTGATCGATGCCGGGCACGGGGGAAAAGACGGCGGGGCACAGGGGAGTGGTTTGTTAGAGAAGAAGATGACCCTGGATGTGGCGCAGCGGGTGCGGCGGGAATTGGCGAAGCGAGGGATCCGGTCGGTGTTGACGCGGGAGGAGGACGAGACTTTATCGTTGTCGGATCGGGTGAAGATTTCGGATCAGTACCGGGACGCAATCTTTGTGAGTGTGCATTTCAATACTTCGAGCACGCCGAGTGTATCGGGGCTGGAAGTTTATCACACGTCGCCGAAATCGTTAGAGACTTTGGTGGCGTTGAAGAAGCGGTTTCAATTGCCACGGGAGGAGAAGTTGGAGGATGACCGTAACCGAGTATTAGCGGAGGCGATGCAGGCGTCGGTGGCGCGGACGACGGACGTGCGGGATCGCGGGGTGCGGAACCGCTCGTTTTACGTGACACGGAATGCGATGGCGCCGTCGGTGTTGGTGGAGTGTGCGTATCTGACGAACAAGGGCGAGGCGGGGAAGGTGAAGAATCCGCATTTCCGGAACCGGATTTCGCAGGGGATTGCGGATGGGGTGGAGGCTTATTTTGCGCGGGTGGAGGCTTATGTGGAAGGAGGCGGGGAGGGGGAGTTTGGGC
>JBCCIR010000044.1:0-35084 GCA_039028175.1 Verrucomicrobiota bacterium | reverse complement strand
GGCCAATGCGGACACCCCAATGCCTGCATCCTCACAGACGTCTACCACCTCTACAAAGGCGGTAACGAATTCTCCGCCCTAAACCTCCTCAGCAAACACGCCCTCCAGGTCATGCATATGAATGACTACCCCGCCGACCCCCCACGCGATACCATCAAGGACTCCGATCGCGTCTACCCCGGCGACGGCGTCGCCCCCATCCCCTCCATCCTCCAAACCATGCTCAGCAACGGAGCCACACCCGTCCTCTCCCTCGAACTCTTCAACAAATCCTACTGGGAAAAACCCGCGCTCGAAACAGCCCAAACCGGTCTCGAGAAAATGAAGGCCGTCGTTTCCCAAGCGCTCGCCTAACCACCTTCGCCGACGCAATACAAAGCCTCGTTCGACCGCAAATAAAGCCTCCCGTCGCTCACCGCAACGCTCCCGTTAAAGTCACTCTCATCCCCCGCAAATACATTCTGCGCCACCTGCTTCAACTCCGGCGTCGCCTCAAAAACAAAGGTCCCGCTCACCCGCGTCGTCCCATACAACTTCCCGTCCGCCAAAACCATCGACGCATACACCGATCGCGACTTCGGTCCGCCCGCCAGTTCCCCGTCAATCATCACACTGTTTACCACTTCACCCGTCACCGCATCGGCACAAGTCACTTTCCCACGCTCGTTGATCCAATACACATGCCCGTCATGTAAAACCGGCGACGGTATGTAACTGCTCTCCGGACTCTCCCACACCACGCGCGAATCCGTCACATCCCCCTCACCCCCCGCCCGTATCGCCATGCTCCCCTTCGTGCGGTATCCGCCATACACGTAAACCACCCCCTCCTCGTCCGATACGATACTCGGCGACAAGTTCCCGTTCATCGGGATCGACGCATACCACTTTAACTTCGCTGTCTCCGGATCAAATCCCCACACCTCCTCCGGCACGCCGATCACAATCTCCTCTCCCCCTTCCGGCAACGCCACGACCGCCGGCGTCCCAAAGGCCAAGTCAAACATCCCCGCTTCCTTCTCATGCACTTCCTCACCCGTCTCCCGATTCAACCACTTCATCGACCGACTCTCCGAACTGGCCGTCACGATCACGCAATCCCCCCACAAAATCGGACTAGAACCAGACCCCCAACGCTTCGAATCCGACTCCCCGCCCAACGACGCTTCCCACAATTGCTTCCCACTCTCAAAATCAAACGCGTAAGCCCCGCTCTTCCCAAACACCGCATACACCCGCTGACCGTCCGTCACCGGTGTCGCACTCGCATAGCCATGCTCGGTCAAATATCCGCGATACTCATCCTCCTCACCCGTGCCCGCCACCGTCGACTCCCACAACTTTTCCCCCGTCGCCGCATCATAACACAACAAATGCCGCTTCAACGCATCCGGCTCACCCGCATCCCCCCGCGCACCACCCCCGCGCGTCCCACTCCCAGACACCGTCCCATACCCCGAATAACAGGTCACGAAAACCTTCCCCCCAAACACAATCGGACTCGAACTCCCCCAACCCGGCAAATCGACTTTCCATCCCAAATTCTCCGACTCACTCCAAGTCGCCGGCAAACTTGCCTCCTCACGCGATACCCCATCGCCCTCCGGCCCTCGAAACCCCGGCCAATCCGAAAAGGCCAATCCACAAGTACCCAACCAAAGAAAAACGACACACGCTCTCATCCCCTATTCAACCATTCCATCCCCACCAAAGTTGCTCCCAAGTTTTCCTCCAATACCGATCGCCCCTCCATTATCTTGTAAACCTCCAACCACGTCGCCATCCTCGCCCACACATGCCCTCTGATTCACCCACGATTCTCATCATCGGCGGCGGCGCCGCCGGTTTCTTCGGCGCCATCGCCTGCGCCGAAGCCATGGGTAATCAAGCCAAGGTCCGTATCCTCGAAAGAACCGCTCACGTCCTCGATAAAGTCAAAATCTCCGGCGGCGGCCGCTGCAATGTCACCCACGCCTGCTTCGAACCCCGTCCCCTCGCGACAAACTACCCTCGCGGCGAACGCACCCTCATCGGCCCCTTCCATCACTGGCAACCCGAAGATACCGTCGCATGGTTCGAAGAACGAGGCGTCCCACTGAAAGTCGAAGAGGACGGTCGTATCTTCCCCACCTCCGATGATTCCCAAACCGTCGTTCGCTGTCTCAAAAACGCCGCCGCCGCAGCCGGTGTCACCGTGTCTACGAAAACAGAGGTCACCCGCATCGACACTCTTTCCCCAAACCAGTTCGAGGTCCATACCACCGACGGCAATCGCATCCCCGCCGACGCCATCATCGTCGCCACCGGCGGCACCCGCAGCGCCGCCGCCCGCCATCCCGTTCAATCCGTCGGTCACGATCTCGAGCCCGCCACTCCCTCACTCTTCACTTTCCACATCGAAGACCCACGCCTGACCGATCTCCAGGGACTCACCGTCAATCCCGTTTCCGTCCACGCCCCCGCCTCCCGCCTGTCCGCTTCCGGCCCCCTCCTCGTGACCCACTGGGGACTCAGCGGTCCCGCCATCCTCAAACTGTCCGCTCTCGGCGCCCGCACCTTCGCCGAACAAAACTATACGTTCTCCATCGACGTCAATTGGCTTCCCTCCCAAAAAGAGGATGCCATCCGTGACTCGCTTCGCACCCAACGCGAACATGCCGGAAAACGCGCCGTTCGCTCTTCATCCCCCTTCGATTCCATCCCCCGCCGCCTCTGGTCACGCCTCGCCGCGCAAGTCGGAATCCCCGAAAATACCGCTTGGTCAAACGTCGCGCGCCCGCACCTCAACCAGCTCGTCACCAGTCTCCTTCGCTCCACTTTCCAGGTGTCCGGCAAGAGCCTCAACAAAGAAGAGTTCGTCACCTGCGGCGGCGTCCATCTCAAGGATGTCAGTTTCAAAACCCTCGAATCAAAACATGTCCCCGGTCTCTACTTCGCGGGCGAAGTCCTCGACATCGACGGGCTCACCGGCGGCTTCAATTTCCAGTCCGCCTGGACCACCGCCCACATCGCCGGTCAAGCCATCGCCGCTCGCTTCCAATAAACCGCCTCCCCCGAAAGAGACCCCGTCTGCGCCACGATTACTAATGACACCCGCCGCTCTCGCATGAAATCCCCACTTCCGTTCTTCTTCCTCTCCTGCTTTCTCCTATGCCTCTCCCCCCTTCGCTCCCACGCTGCCGATGCACCACAGTGGATCGCATATGAAGGATACGACCTCCCCGGCTACGGCCGCGAAATCGTCCTGATCGCCGGCGACAAGAATCTCCGCTCCCAGGAAATCCTGCCCCAACTCGCCAAAATCCTCGCCCAACACCAAGGATTCCATTGCACCCTCCTCTTCCCACAAGACCCCAACCAACCCGGAACCATCGATCCCGACCATCATCACGTGCCCGGCCTCGAAGCCCTCGACACCGCCGACCTCCTCATCGTCGGCGCCCCCCTCGATCAACTCCCCCAAAACCAACAAGACCTCATCCGATCCTACCTCGAATCCGGACGCCCCGCCGTTGGCCTCCTCGCGGCAAAACACCCCGCGCTCTTCAAACAAACTGACCCCCAATCCACCTACCAACTCGCCGAAGGCCAAGAAGGACGCGTCGCCACATTCAACCTCGCCTCCTCCATCGACCTCACCGACGATCAAACACGCATCGACATCATCAATCACATCCTCTGGTGCCTCGGCACCAACCCACTCGACGACGATTCCATCTCCGATCTCGTTGGCAACTACCCCCCTGCCTCCACCTCCAACGAACTCGCCGATCTCGCCTACGACATCACCGTCGAAGACCCTTACGTCGAATCCCCACCCGAGTTCCCCTTCCTCGATGTCTCCCAAAACCGTGAACCCTACGACTTCGCCGATCACCCCCGAAATCGCTTCCGCCTCTACGACTACTACCAACGCCAGGCCAATTGGTTCCTCAATCGACCCGAAAAACCCGAACTACTCCCCGCCTACCCCGGCATCGACGGCGGCGCCTTCGGCCACTGGGGCCGATACTCAAAAAATTCGTTCACCGACCGCAGCTGGAACCTCATGAAACACGATGCCGTCTTCTCCGGCATTCTCCGCCTCGCCCAAGATCGCCGCTCAAATGACACGACCCCCCGCGCCATCGCATTCCAGCTCGGCGATAACGGTCGGCTCTCCGCCTCCTTCGACACCGAAACCCTCCGCTTCGCACACCTCTGGAAAGGCGATTTCATCGGATTCTTCCCCAACCGCTACGGCATCGGCGGCGGCATCTTCACCGATGGCGAAGTTATCCTCCAATCCCCCAAATCCGCCGGCTGGAGTAGCAACAACGGGTTCCCAAAAACCCTCCCCGACGAAGAAACCGAATACCACGGCCACTACCGCTCCGGAAATCGCGCCGTCCTCAAATACACCGTCGATGGCCTGACCGTCCTCGAATCGCCATGGGCCGTCGACACCCCCGCTGGTCCCGCCTTCACCCGTACCCTGAACTTCCTCTCAGACGCCGACTCCCCACGCTCCCTCCTCCTCTTTAACGCCGAACCCGGCACCACCAAAGCCACCACGGAAGGCACGATCGTCACGTCCGGCGAAGACGCCACCGTCGTCGTCGCCGACGGACACCCCATCGACTTCAGCAGCAACGGCGAACTGGCCGTCCGCTTGGACGAAATAAAAAAAGGCGACGAACTTACCATCAAGATGTGGACCGGCCCCGCCACGAAAGCCGAGGCCGTCCTCAAAGCCCTGCAGAAAAAATCACCCCCCGCCAATCTCGCCCGATTCACCAAGGGCGGCCCCGCCAAATGGGACTGGACCTTCTCCGCTCCCGGCGAAGTCGGCGACTCCGACGGCACCTTCGCCTTCGACCGCATCCCCGTCCCCGATCCCCACAACCCATACGGCGCCCTCATGCTCATCGGCGGACACGATTTCTTCTCCAATGGCGACGCCGCCGTCTGCACGATGATGGGCGACGTCTGGCGTGTCTCCGGTCTCGACGACAAACTCGAAAACGTCACTTGGAAACGCATCGCCACCGGCCTCAACCAGGCCCTCGGCCTCTCCATCGTCGATGACGTCATCTACGTCCTCGGCCGCGACCGCATCAATCGCCTCCACGACCTCAACGGCAACGGCGAAATCGATTTCTACGAGAACTTCTGCGACGCCTTCGAAACCTCCGGCGGCGGTCACGACTTCTTCACCGGTCTCCAACAAACCGGCGACGGCCACTGGGCCTTCTCCGCCGCCGGCCGCGTGGTTAAAGTCTCGCCCGACGGTAAATCCACCACCGACCTCGCCACCGGCCTCCGCAACACCAACGGTGTCGCCGCCAGCAAGGACAACATTATCCTCACCAGCACCAACGAAGGCGACTGGACCCCCGTCAACATGGTCATGGAAGTCCGCGAAGGCGATTTCTACGGACGCCGCGCCGGGAAGGATCAACCCATCGATCCGCCCCTCGTCTACATCCCCCGCGGAATCGATAACTCCGCCGGCGGTCAGCTCTTCATCGACAGCCCCCGTTGGGACACCCTCAAAGACCAAATCCTCTCCTTCTCCTTCGGCGCCGGCACCTGGTATCTCATCCTTCGCTCCGAAACCCACGATCGCCCCCAGGGCGCCATCGTCCCCCTCCCCGGCGACTTTGCTTCCGGCGCCCATCGCGCCCGCTTCAATCCCGCCGATGGACACCTCTACGTCACCGGCGCCGAAGGCTGGGGCAACTACGCCCTCACCCAGGGCAGCTTCGACCGCATCCGCGTCACCGAAGACCCCTTCCATCTCCCCACCGCATGGAAAGCCCACGCCAATGGCATCACCGTCACTTTCTCCGACCCCGTCGATCCCACCGCCGCCGATGCCGCCAACGCCTTCGCCCAACACTGGAACTACGAATACTCCCAGGGATACGGCTCCGCGGAATACTCCATCAAAAAACCCAACGACGCCGGACACGACATCGTCCCTGTCACATCCGTCCATCTCCTCCCCGATGGAAAAACCCTCTTCTTTGAAATGCCGGATATCCAACCGGTCATGCAAATGCACCTCCACGCCGCCCTCCGCGACAAGGACGGCGCACCCTTCAAGCTCGACCTCTTCCCCACGCTCCTCCACCTCGATGAACCATTCACCGATTTCGACGGATCCATCCCGATCGATGCAGGCAAAAACCGCGATCTAGCCCTCCGCATCCGATACCCCCTGCCCGAGAAACCCGAAGACAAAAGGAAACTCGGTCCGCCCGGTCGCCCCGTCGAAATTCTCGCCGTCGCCGGCCTCCGCTTCGATCTCACCGAATTCAAAGTCGCCCCCGGCGAACGCATTTCCCTAACCTTCGACAACGAAGACACCATCCCCCACAACCTCGTCATCATCAAACCCGGCACCACCCAGACCGTCGGCGAACTCTCCAATCAAATGATGACCGATCCCACCGCATACGAAAAACACTACATCCCCGATTCCTCGGACGTCCTCCATCACACCCGCATCATCGAACACAACAAAGACCACACCATCCGCTTTAACGCTCCCGAAACCCCCGGCCAATACCCTTACATTTGCACCTTCCCCGGCCACTGGATGATCATGAAAGGCGTCATGATCGTCGAGTAACCCAACTTCGTGCTTGATCTCACCCCCGAAAATACGGAAAACCTAGGAAACGCGGGCATCCCGCCTGCCGATTCGATCCATCCACATTCTCATGCACCTCAAACTCATCATCACCCTCGCCGCGGTCCTCGCCTTGCCGTTCGCGCTCATCAATTGCGCATCCACCAACAGCAACGAAGACCCCGCAGCCGATGTCGATGACATCATGGTCGATGTCAGCGATGCCCTCCCCGGCCTCGGGCCCGGCCCCGCTGTCAATGACCGCGGTGTCGAAGCGAACGAAGCGTTCTATTAAGAGCCTTTCGACCACACCTCGACCTCCTCCACCCTCTAGGAGCCCGACAAGCCTGCCCTGAACAACGTCGAACGGGCTCGGGCGACCTCCCTGTGGTATCTACCTCTTCACCGGCTTCCTGCCGGACGAGTTCATCCCGCCACCATCCCTCAGTCATCCCCCTTCGCCGATACCGCCACCGGCGGAAGCGAATCCTTGAACGTCACCCCGTAGATATCCCACACGGTGACAAATAACCCCGCGATAATCGGCCCGATAATAAACCCAACGGCGCCGAACATGAAAATCCCTCCCAGGGTGCTCAATAGGATCAGCAAATCCGGCATCTTCGCGTCCTGACCCACCAGCTTCGGACGCAACACGTTGTCGATCGTCCCCACCACCCCCGCACACCAGGCCGCCAACAATATCGCCGTCAGCGTCTCCCCCTTGATAAACAAATAAATCACCGCCGGTACCCACACGATCACCGTCCCCACCCCGGGAATAATCGACAACACCACCATGATCGTCCCCCAAAATGCCACCCCCTGAATCCCCGCCACCCAAAATCCAAGCGCTCCCAAGGCCCCCTGAATCAACGCAATAATCATCGTCCCCTTGATCGTCGCTCGAGTAATCGACGCAAACCGCTCCAACATTAAGTTCTCATCCTCCGCAGGCAGCGGCGACAAATACAATATCTTGTTCAGGACCCCCTTCCCGCTCATCAGGAAAAAAAACATCGCATATAGCATCACGAACAGATTCAGGAAAAACGCCGCTGTCCCCGCCGTCATCTTCGACACACTCCCCGCTAGGTACGTCCCCGCCGATTGCGCAACGCCCCCCAATCCCTTAAACAATTCCGTCCGCGTCGGCATCATGTCTTCCAGCATCGGAAATCTCTCCGTCACCCAGTTCTCCACCTCGATCATATGACTCTCATCCGTCCATTCCTTCACCACCGGATAGGCCGTCTGCGAAAACTCGATCGCCTGCTTCGCCACAATCCCCAGGAACGCCGACAAGGGCCCCAGCACCAACACCAACACCAAAATGATCGTCACCCCCGAAGCCAAGGCCTTCTTCCCCTTGAACAATCTCGCTAACTTCACATACACCGGCCGCACCATCCCCGCCAAAATCGCCGCCATCAAGAGCGCCTGCAAAAACGACCAAATCATCGTCACAAACACCAGCGAGATCGCAACCACCAATACGATCACAAACGCCTTCCCAAACCGATCCCTGTTCTCGTCCTGTGATTCTCCCATGGCTTTTGTCCGCGCCTCCAAAAACGCTGCCAAAATCCTAGCCTCCTCGGTCCGGAAACGAACAGCAAATTAAAGCCGTTTCTCGTCCGTCAGCTCCAAAGCCGTGATCTTCCACTGCTCCCCCACCGGTTCCACCCGCAGCCGCCCCTCATATCGATTCTGCCGCTCATGAATATGCCCCCAGTGCCCCACCGAACCCGTCACCGTCCAGACACAGTCCGCATCAAAACCCGGCCCCCCGTCTATCGGCTCCCCCGCCACCGTCGCCACCTCCACCGCATTCACCTTCGCTCGCGCTCCTCCTTGCCCCTGCAACTCCAACGCCCGCTGAATATCCAAATAAACATCCGTCAACAAATCCCCCCCCACACTCCGCTCCAAGGTGTCGTATATCACCTCTTCACCCCGGTAATCAAACG
This sequence comes from Verrucomicrobiota bacterium, assembly GCA_039028175.1. Taxonomy (GTDB): domain Bacteria; phylum Verrucomicrobiota; class Verrucomicrobiia; order Verrucomicrobiales; family DEV007; genus JBCDBW01. Next base: position 26,498 of record JBCCIR010000044.1, on the reverse strand, counting down.
CCCGGTAAGTGTTCCTCAACAACCCGCTCACCACTTCCGTCTCCTCCGCCTCCTCCATCTTCACCTCCGATCGAAACGGATTCGGCACCGACACCCGCGCAAAACCCCACAACGTGAAAATCCCGATAAACGCAAAAACCGCCGTCAACTTCGTCAATAAACTCACGTGCCACCCCTGCACGCGAATCGCCCTCGCGACGATCACAAATAAAAACAAACACCAAAGACTCGCCACCGGAATCACGATCCATCCCCGTTCCGGCGGCGGCGGCACCTCGGCAAAGGAGGGCACAGTCGGATTCTTCAAGTGATTCTTCCAAACCACCGTCGGCTGCGGCGGGATCAATCGCGACGGCATCCCCCCTGCCTCATCCGTCGCCACCACTTCGACCATTTCCACCCGATCACTGAACAAATCCCACTCCATCGTCACTTCCTCCGGTAAACCCTCGATCGGAGACACAAAAATCGCCCCGATCGTCGCCGACACCGCCGGCAAATCCGCCTGCCCCTCCACCACCGTCGTCCCCTTCAAGCTCCGCTCAATAAAATGCACCCGGTCCAATTCCATCTCCACCCGCTCCCCGTCAATCGTCACCGGACAATGCGCCCCCAAAAATTCTCCCACCTTCTCCAGCATCGCCGCCTGCTCCCCCGCCGGGATCACATCACGCCCTCCCAATCCTAAATCCACCCACGCCTCCAAATCCACCGGCCGCGCGACGATCTCCTTCCGCACCTCATTATAGTCCACATACAAAAACGCCTGGATCGGCGCACTGAAGGTCCGCTGCAAATTCGGGTTCCGAAACTTCGAATACCAGGGGTCCTCCCAGTCCAAAAACAAAATCGCCCGCCCCGCCAAATACCGGAACTCATTCACCGGTAGCCCCTCGTGATAGGCAACAAACCCGATGCTCGCCGTTCCCGTTTCTCCACCACTCCGCCCACTCGGTCCGGAAATCTGCAAAGTCTCCGGCTTTCCCTCCAGCAGATACTCCAACTCCACGAACACCACCGCCTCCGCGTCCTCACCTTCCCCCACCGGCAATGGCTCCCCCGTAATCTCGTCCCGCATCGTCCGCTCCCGCCCCTCCATCTCCACCACGCGCCCCTCCAATTTCTCTCCCTCCGCCCGACCCACAAGGATATCTTCCACAACAAAATCCTGCTCAAAGAAACGAGCCAAACGCTCGTCCACCGTCCCTTCCTGCTCAATCCCCAACCCTTTCGCCAACTCCTCCGGCAACAGATTGCGAAACGCCGGCAAATCCGCCTCCCCTATTTCCAATTCCACCCGCACCCGGTCCCCTTCCACGAAAACCTCCGCAATCGTAGACGCCTTCATCGCCTGCGTCCGCACCAATGCATCACCCGCCACCGTCGACAGGCCGGCCCCCACTACGAAAAAAACTAAAGCAATTACCCTCACCTAAAAAATCGCCAATCCCTCCACGCCGTTCCCCTAAAACGCGATGGAGTAATTCAATATCACCCGAAAATCCGTCCGGTCCAAACCTCCCTGCGATTCTTTGCGGTCATTCTTCGCCCAACGCACCCGAAACCAAATGTCCTGATACCAGTCGTTCGTCGGCTGATAGTCCAGCGTCACGTTGAACTCCCGCTGATCCGGAGACGCATCCGCACCCGAGTCCGGAGTGTCCCCCGCCAACCAACTCGTGTTGAAACTCAACCCCTTCAACCCAAGATGAGAAAAATCATACTGCATCGCCAGCCGCACCGACTTCTCTCCCGCCCGATCAAAATCCGAAATCATCACCGCATTGTAACTCGGCGATCCACCCCACGGATTACGCACCGAATCTCCCCGCGCCGTCCACACAAACGAACCCGAACCAATCAGTGGCCCATACTCCGCGGACAACCGCACCCCCGCCTGCTGCGCGTTGATCTCCCCCAACAACTCGTCGCCGACACTCCGTTGATCCGTGATCTGTGTCGACACTCGAAAACTAAACAGGTCGGTCACCGGATAAAAGCTCTCCGCTTCGCCGTAAAACGTATTAAACATGTCCCAGCCGTATTGGTTGATCGCCCCCACATAGGTGTCATCAGAAAAATTGTATCGCGCCCCCAATGCCGTCACCCCCTTCTCCGTGCCCTCAGCCCCGGCGAACTCCGACAAATACTCAAAGGAACTTTGATTCCGGAAACGAATCTTCCGAACGTGCCCTATCCCCAACTGAAAGTTGCCCAAATCCGTCGTCCCCACAGTGTAAGCTCCAAACGTGCTCGGCGTCATTCGCGAATCATTCGCATTGATATAGGGAGCATCAATACGCTGCCTCCCAAACGTCCCAAAAGTCTGGCTCGTCTGCAGATTCAAATACGCCTGCCCCAATACCGTGTAACTCCGCTGCCCCGGACGTAACAGGCCCGTGCCACCACGATCGTCCGGCCCATACAATTTCGTCGAGTTGTATCCCGCGAGTCCCACGCGCGCAAAATCCCACAACCAACCACTCTCCATCCGAACCGCTCCGCCCATCGCAAAAGCCTCCGACTTTGTGCCATCTCCGTTGTCCCGAAGCCGGTAATACGATCGCGGCGCGATCGTAAACTGCGCCTCATCAATGAATGGAATGCCCGTGTCCGGAATCAGCTCTCTCAATAGCGGCAACATCCGGCTCGGCTCCAACAAATACGAAACCTCCCGCTCAGGCTCCGATATCCCAATGTTCTGCGTCGCATCGCGCGCATCTCTCAAGGAGGTCGCCGGCGGCGCCTCCGCCGCGATATACTCCGGCTCCGCCCCGTGAAGACCACGACCCACAAAAGCCATCGTCGCCATCACGACAATTACGCCGCTTCTCGACATCCTAATACCAAAATTTCCACCCATCCCCGCTCTCTCGCCCCGACTCTTTGCCATCCACTCCCGCTTGTAAAGCCTCCCGGCAATCCTCTACAACCCACCCGATTTCTTGATCGCCCGCCAAAGCTTCCACACCTGCCACAACGAAAAAAGAACCCCCGCCAACCCCGGCAACGAAATACCAAACAACACCGGCGGAATCTCCGCATGCCACAACAATGTCGAACCCAAGAACAACGCCGCCGTCACGATCCCGAACGCCAACCGGTTCGTCACCGTGTCCAAATGCCGGTGCTCCAAATGCACATCCAAGGTCCCCCGCCGCACCCGCCGGATAATGTCCGCCAAATCCCGCGGCAGCGATTGAAACAAACTGTCCCAATCCCGCACCGACTTCTGCACTCTCCGAAAAATATTCTCCGGCGACAAGCGCCGCTCCGTCATCTTCTTGTAATAAGGCTGCAACAACCCCGCCAAATTAAAATCTGGATCAAGAATCCGCCCCGTCCCGTCCAACATCACGATCACTTTGATCAAGAGCGAGATACCCGGCTTCTGCACCACCCGGTGCCGCCGCACCATGTCCGTAAATCCACCCAAGGCCCGGGTGATGTCCATATCCTTCAACGATCCCGTCAGATTCACGGCGATAAATTGCTCCAGGTCACTCTGCAGCAAATCACGATCGATGTCCGGCGGCGCTACCCCCAATCGCAAACTGCAGTCCGTGAGTAACTCACCATCCTTCAAAAGAAATCCATGTATCAATTCCTCAAAACTCTCCCGCGTGCTGTCGTCCAAATGCCCCACCATCCCGAAATCCAATAACCCCACCACGTTCCCCGGCATCGCCAAAATATTTCCCGGATGCGGATCCGCGTGATACACCCGATCCCGGAATATCATCTCCAGGTAAAGCGTCACCCCACGTGACGCCAACTCCTTCTTGTCCACCCCCGCCGCATCCAACTCCCCCGTCTTCGCAATCGGAACCCCCTCCATCAATTCCATCGTCAACACCCGCTTCGCGGAATACTTCGGATACGGCTTCGGAATGTGCACCGTCTCGTCCCGCTCAAAATTACTCCGAAACTTCAATAGGTTCTGCTCCTCACGCCCGAAATCCAACTCCGCCAACAGGTTCCGCCGAAACTCCCCAAGTGTGGCCGTCGGCTGATACAACGCCAGTTCCTTGCTGTGCTGCTCCGCCAACTCCGCCAACGCCACCAATATCTCCAAATCGTTCACCACCGTGTCCTCGATCCCCGCATGCTGCACCTTCACCACCACCGCCTCCCCATCCTTCAGTTCCGCCCGGTGCGCCTGCGCGATCGACGCCGATGCCATCGGCTCCTCCTCAAACCGCGCAAATAATTGATCCACCGGCGCCCCCAACTCGCTCTCAATCGTCGCCCGAACCGTTTCCCAGGAATCCGGAGGCGTGTTCGCTTGCAACTGCGTCAACTCCCTCGCCAAATCCGGCCCAATCAAATCCGCCCGCGTGCTCAGCATCTGCCCCAGCTTGATGAACGTGGTCCCCAACTCCGTCACCGCCATGCGCACCCGCTCCGCCCGCGAAAACTTCGACAGCTGCTCCCCCTCCGCACTCTTCAGCTGTCGGCTGATGAAATCCGGATCACGCTCCCGTAAAAAATCCGCCAACCCATACTTGGCCAGCACACGCACAATCTGCTCAAAACGCCTTGCATTGCGCTTGAACTGCGGAAGAGAGAGTAGATTCATCCCCAAAAGAACGACAGCGCCGCTCAGAAATACCTCCCCCTACTCCAAAAGCTTACGCAACCGCTCATACCCCTCCTTCAACTCCCGCGCCGCCACATCCTTCGCCGCCCCCGCCACGTTCTTCGCCTGCTCACCCACCGTCTCCGCCCCCTCCTTCACCGCACCCGTCAACGGCTCCGCCCGTTCACTCAAATCCACCCACTTCGCCTCCAGCTTCTCCCACTCATCCTTCGCATCCGCCTGCGCCAGGTGCATCTTCACCTGCAACTCGTCACGCTGACGCTTGATAAAACTGAATACGTCGTCCAATGGATCTTCTTCGCCTTGCTTCGTCATGATTTCTTGTCGGTTAACTGTCTCGCAAAATCCCCTCCTAAAGCCGCCCCACCGGGACGTACACCAGCCGCCCGTTGTGATAAGCAGGCTGAAACAATACTCCGTCCTGCAAATAATACCGCTGCCCGTCAATCTGCAAAATCTTGGCGTCGCGCCGCAAAATCGTCAGATAACCCCGCCGTAAAGTCGCTTTCGGCGCCCCATACCGCGCCGTAATCCGGCTCGCCTCCGCCTCCGGTGGCGCCGTCGGCGGCACAAACATCAACAAAACAAAAACCAATACCAACACTCCAACCGTGCTCTTCTTCATAAGTCTCCTTACCTGACGTTTATTGTTTCCCCGTTATTCCTCTAAAAGCTCCCGCGCCTTCCGCATCACATCCTCCGTGTCGTCCCCCTTGCGAATCATCGGAATCGCATGCGCCCCCTCCGGCGGCACAAACGTAAAATGCTCCTCCGGAAAACCCGCACCAAAATCAAAACCCTTGAAATCCGTCCGCCACTGCGGCCGGCTCTCCATCTCCTTCGCCGTCACCGTATACCGTCGCGGCAACCGATCCTTCACCCCCACCCAAATATCCCAATCCACTTCCTCACCCGTCGCCGATACATGATCACATCGCACTCCCCCCATCCACTCCTCGCCCTCATACGTCACCGTCGTCATATAGCGCGTCAGATTTTCATACGGATTCAACACCACGAAATCCGCCAAGGGCGGCATAAATCCATAACGCCGCTCAATCACGTCCAAGGCCCCGCTCGTCGAACGACGCGCCACCCGCTCCGATGCATACAATTTCTCCCCATGGTGATAAAGCGTCAGCGTGCTCCCGTCAAAAAATGCACTCTGCACCGTCGCCGGGTCCGATATCTTCGCCCGAAAACGATTCGGTGCACTCACCATGACCTCCGCCCGCGAACTCGTCGGCACATTCAAAAAATCCGCCAACTCCCGGTCCGTCACCCGCGTCGCCCGAAAGGTCATCGCCTCTCGCCCCCCGATCGTCTCCGACATTCCCGTCAAAACTTCCGCCGCCTTCGCATCCACCTCCTCCGGCCCCTGCGGCCCCAGCGTCTCGCAGCCAGACACACCAATCAAAACGGTCACCACCCCCACCATCCACAACACCCGCTTCTGTCGCTCGCGTCTCATCGTCCCTACACCCTAGAAAAGACAACTGCCCCGGTCAAACCCTACCCAACCCATTCTCCCACGCCCGATTCAGGCTTCTCTCCACGCCAGCCTGTGCTAGCGTTCACTCAATAACACCCCGGATGACCACGCCTCTTCCCAGCGCCGACCAATCGACCCTGAATAATCAGGTCCTCCTCGTCGACGACAACCCCACCAACCTCCAGGTCCTCTACCAAGCCCTCGAGGAACAAGGCTACGAACTCCTCATCGCCATGTCCGGCGCCGAAGCCCTCGAGATCGCCGGAGAAGCCCAACCCGCCCTCATCCTCCTCGATATCAACATGCCCGGTATGGACGGCTTCGAAACCTGCGAAAAACTCAAAGCCAACCCCGAAACAAAAGAAATTGTCGTCATCTTCCTCTCCGCTCGTGACTCCGTCCAGGACAAGGTCCAGGGCCTCAAACTCGGTGCGGTCGATTACGTCAGCAAACCCTTCCAGTTCGAAGAGGTCGTCGCCCGCGTCAATACCCAGCTCGAACTCCGGCGCGCCAAGGAAGAAGTCCAACGCATGCACCAACAGGCCGATGCCCTCCTCCTCAATATCCTCCCCCAATCCATCGCTGATCGCCTCAAGGAAAGCGAACGCAACATCGTCGACGCCATCCCCGAAGCCTCCATCCTCTTCTGCGATCTCGTCGGCTTCACACCACTCTCCGCCGAACTGCACCCCGGAGAAGTCGTCACGCTCCTCAACGACATGTTCTCCATGATGGATCAACTCGCCGCAAAACATCACCTGGAGAAAATCAAAACCATCGGCGATGCCTACATGCTCGCCGGCGGCGTCCCCGATCCCGTCCCCGATCACGCCGCCGCCGTCGCCTCCTTCGCCCTCGATCTCATCAACGAAATCCCCTCGCTCAACCAATCCGGCCAACCCGAAGTCGGCCTCCGCATCGGCATCCACAGCGGCCCCGTCGTCGCCGGCGTCATCGGCGAGAAAAAATTCGCCTACGACCTTTGGGGCGACACCGTAAATACCGCCAGCCGCATGGAATCCTCCGGAGAAAAAAATCGCATCCACATCTCCGCCGATACCAAAGCCCTCCTCGACGGAAAATTCGACTTCGAATCTCGAGGCCCCGTCGAAATCAAAGGCAAAGGCCCCATGGAAACCTACTTCCTCCTCAACAAAAAATCCTGACCTCCGACCTCCGACCTCCGACCTCTGACTCCTGACCTCCGACCTCTGATATGCGCCTCCCCATCCGCGGCAAAATGATCCTCTTCATCGGCCTCCCCACCGTGGCCATCTACACCGCCGCGCTCATCTGGGTCCTAAAATTCGCCAAACACCAGGTCGTCGAAACCGGCGAACGCCAAATGGAACACATGGCAAAAATCGCCGCCGCCCGCTTCGACGAATATATCTCCAAACCCGCCCGCGTCGCCGATACCACCGCCCGCTTCATTCAACGCGTTCCCAATCTTCAAGAGTCGCAAATCTACGGCCTGCTCAAATCCAATGTCTCCATGAACGACCGTGTCTATGGCGCCGCCATGGCCTTCGAACCCGGCACCTACAGAGACGTCGAAGGCCTCTTCAGCCCCTACGTCTATCGCGACAAAGAAAAAGGCAGAGGCTACATAGAAATGAATATCGATGAAGAAGCCTACGACTGGTATGGCGACGAAACGACCGAATGGTGGCACCGCCCCAAGAACGAAGGAAAGGGCATCTGGACCGCCCCGTACTTCGATGAAGGCGCCGGAAACATCATCATGACCACCTATTCCGTCCCCTTCACCCGCCACGACAACTTCTGGGGCGTCACCACCGTCGATATCGATCTCGAAACCCTCCAACAGGAAATCGGCGACACCATCGCCGAAGGTCACGTCTTCTTCATCATCGCCCCCAATGGACAATTCGTCTACTCCCCCTACGAAGACGAAACCATGCACGCCACTATCGATGACGCCCTCGACGTCGAAGGCACCCCTCACCTCAGAGATCAAGCCTACGAAATGCTCAATGGCTCCACCGGCGTCATTCTCCTCGATAACTTCATGGGCCTCGACCAGGTCTTCATCGCCCACGCCCCCATCCCTTCTACCGGCTGGACCTTCTTCATCACCGCCGATTCCGCGGAGCTCATGGCCGACTTCCACGAACGAAAAGGCATCTTCGGCAGCGCCTTCGCCATGGCCCTGATCCTCACGATCGCCACCATCTACCTCAGCTCCGGCCGCGTCGCCCGCCCCATCACCAACCTGCGCGGCAAAGTCCTCCAAATCGCCGACGGCGCCGAAGATGTCCCCCTCGACGACATCCGCACCCACGATGAAATCCAAGAACTCGCCGGCGCCTTCGCCACCATGCAACGCAAGGTCGCCGACCGCGAAGCAAAACTCGAAACCGCCCGCGAAACCACCCTCTCCGATCTCCTCGAATCCGCGCCCGACGCCATGATCATCGTCGATTCCAAGGGAGCCATCAGCCGCTCCAATGATCAAGTCTCGCAAATTTTCGGCTACTCCCGGGAAGAAATCGCCAAGATGACGGTCGAAGACCTCATGCCCGAGGACTTTCGCAGCGGCCACGGGGCCCACCTGAACGAATATTTCGCGGCACCCCGCACCCGCTCCATGGGTGCCGATCTCGAACTGCACGGAAAACGAAAAGACGGCAGCGAGTTCCCCATCGAAATCGGCCTCAGCCCATTCCACGAAGCCGGCACCACCATGGCCGTCGCCGCCATTCGCGATATCAGCGAACGCAAAGAGGCCGAAGCCAGCCTCCGAAAACTCAACCAAGCCATCGAACAAGGCACCGCCATCGTCTTCATCACGGATCCCGACGGCGATATCGAATACGTAAACCCGCGCTTCACAGAAGTCACCGGATACACCCCCGACGAAGCGATCGGCCAAACCCCACGAATCCTCAAGTCCGGCCTCCAGGAACCCGCCCTCTACGACGAGGTCTGGAACACTCTCACCGACGGTCGCGAATGGCACGGCGAATTCTGCAACCGCAAAAAAGACGGCTCCATCTTCTGGGTCTCCGCCGCCCTTTCCCCCATCCGCGACGACGACGGAAACACCACCCACTTCGTCGCCATTGAGGAAGACATCACCAAGCAAAAAGAAATCGGCGCGGAAATCATCAAGAAAGAGGAACGCTTCCGCACCCTCGTCGCCAACCTTCCCGGCACCGTCTACCGCTGCCTGAACGACGACGATTGGACCATGCAGTTTATCAGCGAGAACGTCCGCGAAATCACCGGATACCCCGCCACAGAATTCATCGATAACGCGGTCCGCACCTACGATAGCGTTATCAGCACCGAAGATAGCCAGCAGGTTGTCGATGAGGTCGACGCCGCCGTCAATAAAAAGGAACCATGGGATATCCAATACCGTATCGTCCGCGCTGACGGCGAGATCCGCTGGGTTGGCGAGCGCGGGCGCGCCGCCTTCCGCGACGACGGCTCAGTCGACCACCTCGACGGTGTCATCATCGATATCACCGAAGCGAAAAAACTGTCCGAAGAACTCGAGGTCGCCCGCGAAAACGCCGATGCCGCCAATCGCGCCAAAAGCGAGTTCCTCTCCCACATGAGTCACGAACTCCGCACCCCCCTCAATGGCATCCTCGGCTACTCCCAAATCCTCCAACGCGATTCCGATATCACCACCGGCCAGAAAACCAGCCTCGACGCCATCGTCAACTGCGGCGATCATCTCCTCGCCCTCATCAACGACGTCCTCGACCTTTCGAAAATCGAAGCCGGTCGCATCGATGTCGATCTCGCCCCCTGCGACCTCCACAAACTCATCAAAAGCGTCGGCGATGTCGTCCAACAACGCGCCACCAATAAAGGCGTCGATTTCAACGTCGATGTATCCCCCGAAGTCCCTCAAGGCATCGTCTCCGATGCGCCAAAGATTCGCCAAATCCTCGTCAACCTCCTCGGCAACGCCGTCAAGTTCACCGACGATGGAGAAGTCACCCTCCGCGTCGCCGAAAAACCCAAAGGGAGCCTCCGCTTCGATGTCGTCGACAGCGGCGTCGGAATGACCCCGCACGAACTCGAACAAATCTTCGATCCCTTCAAACAAGTCGAAGCCGGAAAAGCCGCCGGCGGCACCGGCCTCGGACTCTCCATCACCAAACGCCTCGCCGAAGTCCTCGACGGAACCCTCGAAGTCGCCAGCGAAAAAGGCAAAGGCAGCACCTTCACCGTCACTCTCCCCCTCGAAGAAGCCAACAAGAAAGACCTCGCCTGGAACGAAACCGAAGGTGATTCTGAAGCCGCTCACCACGCCCTCGCTCCCGGTCAGGAATTCACCATCCTCGTCGCCGACGATCGCGAAGCCAATCGCGATATCCTCAACCAAATGCTCACCGGCGCCGGCTTCGATATCCTCCTCGCTGACGACGGAGATACCGCCGTCGACACCCTCCGCGCCAATAACGACAAAATCGCCATCGTTCTCATGGATGTTCGTATGCCGCGCATGAACGGCATCGAAGCCATCAAGGCCATCCGCGCCGATGACGAACTCAAACACCACATCGTCCTCGCCGTCACCGCCAGCGTCTTCCCCGAGTTCCGCGAAAAAGCCATCGCCGCCGGCTTCGATGGGTTTCTCGGCAAGCCCTTCCGCATGGAAGAACTTGTCGCCCTCCTCAAAAAACACATCGGCGCCACGTTCGACTCCACCCGCATCGAAAACACACCCGCTTCCGAAGACGAATCCCAAAGCGGAGGCAGCGCCGAACTAACCGCCATCCCCGCCGCCGCCCTCGAAAAATTCCGCGCCGCTCTCAAAATCAAGAACCTCACCGCTCTCAAATCCATCGCCGAAGAACTCGCCGCCGATCCCGCCACCAAACCCGCCGGTGAATCGATCGGCAACCTCGTTCGCGCCTTCGATTTCAAAGGCCTCGATGCCCTCGCCGATAAACTCGAGTCCCTCTAACTCTGCCCGCCATGCCCGACCGCGTCCTCCTCGTCGACGATACCCTCACCAACCTCCAGGTCCTCTCCGAAGCCCTCGCCGCGGAAGGATACGAACTCCTCGTCGCCCAGTCCGGGGAAGAAGCCCTCGACATCGCCAAGGAAACCCGGCCCCAACTCATCCTCCTCGATATCAACATGCCCGGCATCGACGGATACGAAACCTGTCGCCGCCTCAAAGCCGACGACCAAACCGCCGACGCCGTGATCGTGTTCCTCTCCGCCCGCGGCCACACCGAAGACAAGATCAAAGGCCTCAACCTCGGCGCCGCCGATTACATCGAGAAACCCTTCCAGTTCGAAGAAGTCGTCGCCCGCGTCCGCACCCACCTCGACAGCTACCACCGCCTCATGACCCTCAAGGACGAGAACGCCCAGCTCAAAGACCAAACCACTGAAGACCTCCCCGACCTCTCGGAATCCGACATTCAATCCCTCGTCGCCGGCGGCGAAACCGATCGCGTCGAATTCAAATCCACCCTCCGCTGGAATCTCCATACCGACAAATCCGACAAACGCATGGAGAACAGCTGCCTCAAAACCGTCGCCGCATACCTCAATAGCCGCGGTGGAACACTACTCGTCGGCGTCGATGACGAAGGCGTCGCCCTCGGCCTCGATAAAGACCAGTTCGCCAACGAAGACAAACTCCTCCTCCACTGGAACGCGCTCTTCAAAAAACATGTCGGCGTCGAATTCGCCCCCTTCATCCGCTCGGACGTCCTCGATCTCGACGGCAAACGCATCCTCGCCATCCAATGCCGCCCCTCCAAAGAACCCGTGTTCTTCCGTCGCGAAAACGACGAAATCTTCTACATCCGAGCCGGCAACGGCACCCAACAACTCACCCCCTCAGAAGTCCTCGCCTACATCAATCAACGCATCCCTAAGTAGCCCATCTCGTGCAACAGAATCCTGACCCGTATCCGACTGCCAAAGGCGTCCTGATGGCTCTGGGCATTTTGCAAATCATCGGAGGAGGCGCGGCTTTGGCGTTGGGTCTAGCCTCGAGTTTCAAATACCTCCCTTCTCAGCTAATCTGGTTTTTTTTCCTCATTGGCGGTTTGGGAGCAGTTCAAATTTTGGCTTCCCTAAATTTGAATTCAAAACCCGGGAAAGCCTTAGGAATAGCCCTACTCGTCGTGGCCGCCTTCCAATTTCCAATAGGGACACTGCTTGCCTATCTCGGACTTCGGGAAATTCTAAATCAAGATTCCATCCATCATCCGAATGATGAGAAAACAAAGCTGGGTTAGATTCGAAAACGACAGCAGCGCAAAACACCCTCAAATGACCCGAGAATGTCGCAAGGAACCCAAACTTTCTGGGAACGCAACTGGACATGGCCCATGTGGGCCGCCCCCTTCATCGTAGGAATCGTCTGGGCTGTCTGTGGGGAATCCGCCTTCGGCTCTGTCGTGACTGCCTGCTTCCCCCTCACTGCCGTTCCCGCAATGGCTCTCGTCATCTCACGAAGAATCTCAATTGCAGAGTTTGTTGTGAAGGGTCTCTATCCAATGACGGCGGCGTGGATAGTAGTCGTTGTCATTGCGACACTAGCTCGTAGATTCGCGGGGTAAAAATTGCTTCATGGCATAGTATTCTTACGATCCTATGATCAAAAAAATCACATGGTGTACGCCGTTTTGGGGCTACGGCATAGTGTTGGCCATCCAGAGCATAACAGGGTCGCCCGTTTCGTTTAACTTGGTGGCTCCTATTCTCCTTTTCTTCGCACTCGTCTCCGTCGCGGCACTCGTCAGAAAAGTGGTGACTCCTGTAGAGTTCGGCTACTTGGCCCTGCTACCCCCGGTCCTAATCGCCGCAACGGGTGAGATTATCGCCTCCCTTCTCAACAGATAGCTGACCCTACGAAAGCCCTACCTGGCCTCCGGCACCTTCGCAAAAATCGCCGTCACCGCCTCATCAATCCGCACCCCCGTCTCCTCGTTAAGACCCCGAAACCACGTAGGTGAACACTTACCCGGAACTCAAATGAAGGCATGACGATTCTGTCACGCTTGTCATTTACTCTCGAAATCCCCCCGTTTCGCAAACGTTCTGGCCCGGATTGTGCTCCCTAAGAATTGAATCCCCGAGACATGCAATCCCTATCAACCAACCGAATCCATGCGCTCTCTTCTCACCGCTATCGTCTCCGGATCACTCCTGATGGCCGCCTTCGCCACGGACACGCAGGCCGCCAACATCCTCGCTTATGATTCTGCCGCCGGAACCTCACTGCCCCCGTCCATCCAAGGCACAGGTGTCACGGGCGACAACCTGGCGCGCGGCCCCGGACTGAACTCGGCAAGCGGCAGCTCGTTCAATTCAAATAATTGGACGGTCGACGGCACCCTCGCCGACGCCATAATAAACCAGGACTTCCTCTCCTGGGGATTCACATCGACCACCCCCTACGATCTCGACCGACTGAGTATCCGTTACGACCGGTCTCCCACCGGCCCTTCCGAGATCGCCATCCAAGCTAGTTTCAACGGCGGCCCCTTCGCCACCATCTTCACCGATGACTCAGTCTCAGCCTCGGGCGAAACCCAACTCATCAATCTCTTCGGCCCTCCCAGTGTGAGTTCCGCCCAATTCCGCCTCTACGGCTTCCAAGCCGATGGAACGACAGGCACCTTCGACATCGAACCCGATGGAAACTTCGTCGGCTCAGCCGACCTCCTCATTACCGGATCAATTATTCCCGAACCCTCTCGCACAATGCTGGTCGGACTCGCAGGCCTCGCCGCCCTTCTCCATCGCCGGAGAATTTGGCACCAGCACTAAAGAGAGACACGGCCGTCTCCTCCTACCTCGCCTCCGGCACCTTCGCAAAAATCGCCGTCACCGCCTCGTCAATCCGCGCCCCCGTTTCCTCCAGCGTCTGCTGCGCCTTGATGTTCGTGTCATAGGCCCCGCGCCAAATGAAATCTTCCGTGCCGTTCTCACGAAAATCCAAAACCAGGCTCCCCTTCCGATAATCATCCACTTTCATCCCCGGAATCCGCTCGTCCACCTCCGTGATCGCCTCCTCCGCCGTCGACCCGAAATACTGATCCAAGATCGACGTATCCATCCCCCGCTTCACCACGATCAAAAAGCCGATCTGCATCCCCGCCGCATTCCCCGAGGCCTTACGATACCCCTTCGCCGCCATCGCCGCATCCACCGAGCTTTGCACTTTCTTGTAAATGTCCGGCATATTGCTCAACGGGTTGATGTCCGGATCGTCCTCCGCCTCCAAAAACCACCGGTAAGTCTTGTAATCCGAGATCGATTCCCCCGGACCCGATTCCGTCACGACCGTTGGCGTCGTGACACAACCACTCAGCACCACGCCAACCAATACCAACAAACAAAACGCTCTCATTACTTCAAAATCGGTCCGCAATATCATCGATCGCACTGTGCTTCCCCTGCTTCACATGCACAATCGTGGAAACGAGAGCAAAAACCACCGTCCCCCCCACGATCAAAATCAAGGTCACCGGACGCATCAGCTCCTCCACATAAAAAATCGCCAACGCCGCCACCACCGCCGCACACCCCCAGTAACTCAAAAACAAAGCCACCTTCCGCTTCATCGACACATGCTTCTTCTTCTTCGACATGCCGCCCACCCTGCCCCAAGTCCCAATCACGGTCAAGACCCCTGCCACCCTCATCTTAAAAGAAGAGTGGCCTCCCTCTCCCACAACCCATTCCTTGGCGATCTTCGTTTCCTTCTGTAAAAACTCCCCCTCCCGTACACGAAGAACGCACGCACCCGGGGGGACGAGTGCGTGCGTCACTTCGTGGTTTGAGAATTCCGGTCACGGCAGCTACCATCAATGCCACCGTCAGGGAATGACCGGCCTCCACCGGCGTAACCTCAGCCAATCGCCAGGAAGCGATTAAGCTTTCCGTCCGTTACGCGCAGTAGAGTCGCTTTCTCACCACGACTAGCTGCTAAATTATAAGCCTCTTTCGGCGTGGTCACCGCTTCACGGTTGATCTCCGTGATCACGTTCCCCGCCAGGAGACCCGCCTCCGCCGCCTTGGAACCCGGCACTACTTCCAGCACCACAACTCCTTCGGCAGACTTCGGCAACTCAAGCTTCTCGCGTGTCTCGGCGTCGAGCTCACCAAGACGAACCCCCTCAAGGGCCCCATCTTCGATGATCTCAGGCTCCGCTTTCGCCGGGCCGACGGCACTCAACAGGTCCGCAGGCATCTCTCCAATCTCCGCCGTAAGCGTCATCTCTTTGCCGCCACGACGAACCTTGAAGTCGATTTCCTCGCCGGGGCTCGTGCCACCCACAAGGAACCGAAGCTCCGCGCCGTTCTCAACCGGCTCGCCGCCAACTTCAACAATCACGTCGCCCGCCTCAAATCCCGCCTTCGCAGCCGGGGTCTTCGGCATCACGTCGTTCACAACCACTCCCTCAGCTTCCACGTCCAACGCTTCCGCCAATTCGTCGGTCAAGGGACCCATCGAGATACCAAGGTATCCGCGATTGATCTCACCGTCGTCAATCAACTGACTCGCAATGTCGACCGCCATGTTCACCGGAATCGCGAAACCAATCCCGACATTCCCTCCCGAACGGGAGAAGATCGCCGTGTTGATTCCAATCACCCGGCCCCGGCTGTCAATCAAGGCACCACCCGAATTCCCCGGATTAATCGACGCATCCGTCTGGATGAAGTTCTCATAACCCGTGATATCAAGGTTGTTGCGCCCAATCGCGCTCACAATACCGGAGGTCACCGTGTGCGTAAGCCCAAACGGCGATCCAATCGCCAGGACAAAATCCCCGGCACGCAAGGTGCTGCTGTCACCAAGCGTCGCCGCCGGCAAATCCGTGGCATCAATCTTGATCACCGCAAGGTCGCTCGCAGGATCCGTCGCAATCAACTCGGCCACATGCTCGTCGCCGTCGCTGAGACGCACTTTGATCTTGTCCGCTCTCGCTACCACATGATTGTTCGTCAGAATGTATCCGTCAGCACTCAAGATCACTCCGGATCCCAAGCCCTCACGCTGAGGCGCACCTCGCGGAACGTTCTGCCAGCCCTTCGGCATCTCGCGTCCCCGATCTCCAAAATACTCTCGGAACATCGGTGAATCGAAGAACCCGCGCATGTCCGGCGCATTTCCTCCCGCCGAGGCAACCTCGCGCGAAGTGAAAACACTCACGACACTGGGGCCCACATTCTCAACCACGTCGGCATACCCCCCACGGGGTCCCGTCCGCAGCGGCTCCGACCCGTCAATCGACAGTTTCGGCGCCAATGGCTCCATTTTCTCCGCCACGGCAAATACGAGGCCAAATGCACTCGCAAGTACCACAGCAACGATGGTTGTCTGTTTCATTTCGTTTTTCTCCTTCTTCACTTTGATGTTATTTCTGCTGCGGGTTGTAACCCGCCATTCAATCGCAGTGCCATTCTCGCTCCCCCTAATTACCCAAAGCTTTCCGAATCATTACAAAATGGTAAGGTGACCGCGCCGACTGAGTCCCTTATCGTTACAGCGCAAAACTCTCCCCCTCCGCATCCATCCAATATGAAAATCCTGGTCATCGAAGACGACGAAACCATCGCCGCCTATATCGCCAAAGGCCTCCGCGAATCCGGTTACACCGTCGACGTCGCTCACGACGGCGATGAAGGCTCCGATCTCGCCCAGATCGGCCCTTACGACGCCGCCGTCGTCGATATCATGCTCCCCGGCACCGACGGCCTCTCCATCATCGAGGAAATGCGCGCCGAAAAAATCACCACCCCCGTCCTCATCCTCAGCGCCAAACGCTCCGTCGACGACCGCGTCAAAGGCCTCCGCGCCGGCGGCGACGATTACATGGTCAAACCCTTCTCCTTCTCCGAACTCGAAGCCCGCATCGAAGCCCTCATCCGCCGCGCCGCGCCGAGCGACGCCACCGATGCTTCCGACTCATCCGTCCTCCGCGTCGCCGATCTCGAACTCGATTCCTGGAAACACGAAGTCCGCCGCGGTGGCGAAACCATCGCCCTTCAACCTCGGGAATTCCGCTTCCTCGAATTCCTCGCCCGCAACGCCGGCCGCGTCCTCACCAAAACCTCCATCCTCGAACACGTCTACGAATACAACTTCGACCCCCAAACCAATGTCGTCGATGTTCTCGTCCATCGCCTTCGGTCCAAAATCGACAAAGACTTCGAACCCAAACTGATCCACACCATCCGCGGAGCAGGCTATGTCCTCAAAGCCGAGTAAAGAACACGCCGGCCTGAACATCAGTCTGCGCCTCAGCCTCTTCTACGGCGGCCTCTTCCTCATCGGTTACGTCGCCATCTTCGCCACCGGCGAGTTCTTCATCACCTCCGCTATCGAAAAAAAGGAACGTGCCATCGTCCTCGAGCGCATCAACGAATACCGCGCCTGGTTCCTCAGCGGCAGCACCACCGGCCTCCGCCTCCGCTTCGAAGAACAAAGCAGCCGCAGCGCCGACCTCCTCTTCGTGCGCATCCTCGGCCCCGGCACCAATACCATTCTCTTCAGCTCCCCCACCGGCCAGGAACTCATCGACGTCGCCGCCCTCGACCAACTCGCCAAGAACGATATCGACCTCGTCCGCACCATCACCACCAAGGACCCCCGGAACGTCTGGACCGTCGGCACGTCCTCCCTCCCCGGTGGCTTCATCCTTCAAGCCGGTAAAATCTCAACCCCGGAATTCCGCGTCCTCAATACCTTCCGCCGCACCCTCCTCTGGGCCCTCATCCCCGTCGCCCTCCTCGCCCTCGGCGGCGGCGCCTTCCTCGCCTACCGCGCCATGAAACCCGCGCGCGAACTCACCGCCACCGCCCGCACCATCCTCGAAACCGGCCGCCTCAACGAACGCGTCCCCACCCGCCACCCACGCGGCGACCTCGCGGAAATGAGCGCGGTCTTCAATCGCATGCTCGACCGCAACGAAGCCCTCATTCAGGCCATGCACGACGCCCTCGATAATGTCTCCCACGACCTCCGCACCCCCATGACCCGCCTCCGCGCCGCCGCGGAAACCGCCCTCGCCGATCCCGATAACCCCGATGCCGCCCGCGAAGCCCTCGGCGATTGCCTCGAAGAATCCGATCGCCTCCTCACCATGCTCAATACCCTCATGGACGTCGCCGAAGCCGAAACCGGCGTGATGAAACTTCATAAGGAATCCGTCGATCTCACCGACCTCGTCCGCCAAGTCGTCGATCTCTACGACCTCGTCGCCGAAGAAAAACACATCACCGTCAAAACCGATCTCCCCGATTCCCTCGAAGTCACCGCCGACGCCTCCCGACTCCAACAAGCCGTCGCCAACCTCCTCGACAACGCCCTCAAATACAGCTCCGAAAACGGCGCCGTCTCCCTCTCCGCCACAAAAGAAGACGATCACGCCGTCCTCACTATCACCGACGACGGCATCGGCATCGCCCCCGAAGACCTCCCCCGCATCTGGGACCGCCTCTACCGCGGCGATCGCTCCCGTTCCGAACGCGGCCTCGGCCTCGGCCTCTCCTTCGTCCGCGCCATCGTCCAAGCCCACGATGGCACCATCACCGCCGAAAGCACCCCCGACAACGGCGCCACCTTCACCCTCCGCGTGCCAATCTCGTAAATCCCTTGCCATCTATAGACAATCCGGCAACTTTCTGAGCAGCGATGGCCATCGGGCATTCCGCTCACCCAGTATTCAAACCACCGATTATGACCCGATCCCGTAACTCAGTGCCCCTTCGTAATCTACGCCTCTTTGGCCTCCTCTTCGCCGGAACAGTCGTTCTCGCTTCCTGCGCCTCCCCAAAGGTCAAGGAAACCAAACTCCCGAAACTTGAGTCCGCGGAACTCGTTGCCCTCGCCAATCCGTCCAAACTCACCGACGGTACAAAGCGATTCCTCATCCAAAAAAACCTTCTCGAAGCCTACCGTTCAAGTCCCGAACAAACCATCATCACCCTCCAGGACCAACCCGGCATCTCCACCAACCCCGGCGCCCGCCTCGCCCTCGCCGAAATGTGCGGCGATGTCGGCGAACAGCTCGCCGAGACCAACCCTGCCAAAGCCGCTGGCTACTTCGTCTCCGCCGCTAATTTCGCCCTCCCCGTCGCCCAAAACTCGAACAATCAACTCGCCCTCAAATCCTACAACTGGGCCACCGCCCGTGCCGCCCGCATCCTCTTCGACGCCCGCCACGATTGGTCCAAGCCCGCCGCCCTCCCCGGTCCCGGGAAAACATGGCGCCTCACCACCACCACCTCCGGCACCGGATACCTCGATCCCAACCGCGCCGACACCCTCTGGTACTCCGCCAATCTCCAACTCAAAGGCTTCGACGATTTTCCCCGAAAAATCAGGCCCGGATTCGGAGCCGCCATGATCGGTCACCGCAATAGCACCCCCGAACGCTCCGCGGAAAACCCCTTCCTCTCTCCCGTCGGACTGTCCCTGCCCGCCACCGCTACCCTCGATTTCCGCGGCGGCGGACAAAACGCCCAACTCGCGTTTCACGACTCGATGATCAAGGAAACGACCCAACTCGGAGGCCGCACCGTCACCCTCCGCTCCGACTTCACCGCGCCCCTCGCCACCCTCTACTCCTACCAGCCCAAACACAACGTCGGCTTCGCCGGCATGCTCCACCCGGACAAATACGAAGACCGCATGGGCCTTTTCGAACTCGAGCCTCACCGCCCGGACCAAATCCCCGTCGTCTTCGTGCACGGACTCATGTCCAGCCCCGGCACTTGGATGAAGGCGCTCAACATCCTCATCGCCGATCCCAAACTCCGCGAACGGTACCAGCTCCTCGCCTTCTATTACCCCACCGGATACCCCATCGCCCACAATGCATCGTCCTTTAGAAAAAAACTCGCCGCCTACCAGGAAGCCCGCGACCCCGGCCGTCGCAATCCTAACATGCAAGACATGATCCTAATCGGCCACAGTATGGGCGGCCTCCTCTCCAGCATGCAAATCCGTGACAGTGGAGATTCCTTCATAGACAAGATTTTTAGCAAACCCCTCGATGAAATCGACTCCATATCCGAAGAACGTCGCGCCGAGATCAAAGAGACCGCCATCTTCGACGCGAATCCAAATATCACCCGTACAGTGTTCGTGGCCGCCCCTCACAGAGGCAGCAATATCGCCGCCAGCCCCATCGGCAAACTGGGCGCCGACCTCATCAAATTCTCTACCGACCTCCTCACCGGAAAATGGCTCACCACCAATACCGAAGGCCTCACCGAAGATGGCAAGAGACTCGCCCGCCACACACCAAACAGTATCACGGAGCTGGAGCCTGACGCCCCTATCCTATTGACGATTCTAGAAAACCCCGTCCAACCCTCTACCACCATCCATTCGATCATCGGAAATCACAACAATCACCAGCCACTTGAGGAAAGCGGCGACGCCGTGGTCCCCTATTGGAGCAGCCACCTCGATGAGGCCGTCTCGGAGAAAGTCGTCAAAGCGAGCCACGTTTCCATCACCGGAAACCCCGACGCCATCGAGGAAACCCGACGCCTTCTCTACCTCCACGCAGGACTCAACTACCCAGGCCCCGACCCTTCCCTCGTCCAGTCAGACGCCGTCAGCCGCTGATCCCGTGCACTTCAACGCGTTCGACGCTCCGTCGGATCATCATCCGGATGCGGCGATAAACCACGATTCGTCCGCTCCCAATTCTCCGGATCATTCATCGCACACCCGGACAGAATCAACGGGAACGCGGCCGCACTCAGTAGGACAATAGCAAGAACGATTCTCTTCATAACAAACCTCCTTCGGAAATACCACGAAACCCTATCGATCCCATCTAAAAAACTCAAAAAGAAATTATCGCTTCCTAAAGCTGAATTCAAGTTGAGTTGCCGCCGTCGCCTTGCAAAGGTGCCACATGGCTCAGTCCAATGTTGGGAAACTCATTCGGCGCGTGGCAGTGATTGCCCTCCTCCTGCTCGCCGCCTACGCGGTCTTCCACATCGGCCGGGGCCGCACCAACGACCCTGCCCCCCTCACACCTCGAGCCGCAGCCATCCAATCCAAGTCCGAACCGCGCAAAGCCGACGCCGACACCCTCCTCGCATGGTCCCGTCGGGATACCCCGGTTCTCAGCATCAATAGCCCCGTCGACGCGCTCCCAAACGGTCTCGCCATGGCCATGGCACCCTTCCTCGTCGATTGGGAAAAGTCTCAGCTCGAAGGCAACCCTGACGATTTCTATCTCGTGCACAACGTCGTCGTAGGTGGTAACCAAGCGAGAGGAACCCTCCTCCTCGGAACCGTGCGCGTCCCCGCAAACGGCGTCGAGTCCGTGGAATGGAACTTCGTCATCACGCGTATCAAAGGCCGGGACACCCTCGGCGGTCACGGCCAACTACGCTTCATTTTCAAAGAAGACGCCCTGCCTGTCGTTCTCGACCACGACGGAAATCCCCTCCACGGAAACGCGGAGATCGATGACCTCATATTCAGCTGGGAAGCATGGCGCCCCCCCGGGACCCGATGGGAAATGTTACCCGAACTCGACCCCGAAACTTTCGCCCTCACCGTGCGCTGCTACGATGGCGCCGAACGATTCCTAAACGACACTGTATTCGGCCATGCCTGGGGCTGTTACCCACTGAAACTTCCCGATGTCCCCGGCGCCGAACGCGACCAGCTCCACACCTGCCTCATCCTCGGAGACGCTCTCGCCCGACGCACCGCACAGGCCATTGTCGAGGATAAGAAAAAATACGACACCGGCGCTCGCCCCGAGGAAATCCAGCAGGAACTCGCCCTTCTCCACCAACAACTCTCCACCGATGCCATGCCCGACGAACCCCTCGTCTACCACGCCGGCAACCAAGATCTCAGCTATCACCTCCTCCTCCGCTCATGCATCACCCAGGCCCTCGCCGCAATCGACCTCGGAATGGAAAAAACCTATCGCAAAAACAATCTCGGAGAACGCCCGCCCCTGCAATACGCCCCGGAAACCTTGCCCGATTGGATCTGCGAGCTCGCCCACGGCGACGGCACAAACGAAATGCCCGGCCTCCTCGCCAAGATCGGCCCCACTGTGCGCTGGCTTCGGGACAACACCCAGGTCATCCCCGGAAACGCCTACCGCATCCTCGATGACGGCGGCGTCCTCCAACACGATGAAGACGATAGTCTCATCCGCTTCTACTACCGCGCCGATCTCATGACTCCCTACGGCGCCATTCCCACCAACGTCGCGTATTGAAAAAAAACCGTTCCCGAATCCGCCTCAATCAAACGCCTTCAAATTCTGCTGCGCCTGCGCCGCATCAAACACCGCCGTCGTCGCCACGTCCGGCTCGTCCTTGAAGAATCGCACCTGTCCCTGCACCACCGGAACATGATGCTCATGCGCCGCGATACTCTCCGGTGCCGCCCCCGGCTGCCCCGGCCGCTGCTGCCAGATCGTGTTCTTCTCCAGAATAATAAAATAACTGTATCCCTCCGCCAAACACAGCGCCGAAACACGCTGCCCCGCAAAGGCTTCCGCCCGGCTCTCACTCATCCCCGCCGTCCCCGTATACGTGACGCTCCAAAGATCATTCTGAATCTTCTGCAAATTAAACTTGCCCGGCAAATTGCTGAAGTCCGGCTCCGGCGGCGTCTCACACCCGCCCAGTAAAAGAATACCCCCAAGGGCAACCACGCTGAATAAAGATATCGATTTCATGACTTGATGGATACGTGTTGAAAACAAAACCGGACGAATTCTTCTCCCGCCCCTCACTTCACCCTGCGAACTCGGACTCGCCCCGTCCAGAAAAAACAAACTTCAATCCACCTCGGTATGCGACTCCACAATCTCCACCAATCTCGCCGTTAATCGCATCGCCCCCGCCTCCGCCAAATGATCCGCATTCGCAAACTCCTCATGCGGAAAGTCATGCTCCCCTCCGTTGTGAATGTCCTCAAACAATACCAAAGAATTCTCCCTCGCCATCGCCTCCAGTCGCTCCACAATCTCCTCATACGCCTCCCGTCCCGTCCCATCGACATCCACCGATACCCCACGCGCCGTCAACGGATGATACGGTGGCGTAAACAGCAACAACCGCACCCCCTTTCCCGTCACCAAAGCCACCGTCTCTTCGAACTGCGCCCACAAATCCTCACTCCTGATAAAACGGTCCATCCGGCACTGCCGCAAGATGTCCTTCTCGCTCGTCGCATCCAACACCTCCGGATAGTCCCGATGCCGCGCCGGTGACCATCCCCAATACTTGAATCCTTTCCCTGTGGCCTCCCTGATATCCCCCACCGTCACCGCTTCCGTTGCCCCATCCTCAATCCCAACCAATTCCTCCCAATGCTCCCGGTCGAAACGATACCCCGGACTCTCGATAAACATCTCGTGCCGCCGGCACGGCACCGTTCGCCCATTGAAAATTCGTGGACTCACCCCCCACACAATCCATTCCAACCGCGGCAACGCCATCAAATACTCACGGACCAACAAACACTGCAAATCCATCCCGCTCCCCGCCGGCGACATATTCACCGCCACCGGAGTCGTCTCGTTCTCCGGTAAAAAAAATTCCCGCGCCGCCACTCCCGTCCCCGTATGAGAATTCCCGGTCACCACCAGCCGAATCTGATCCCTCGCCAACCAATACGTCCGCATTCGCTTCGAAAAATCCGACCGGTAATCATATCTCACTTGCGCCGGCGCATCCGCCGCCGCCAACGATTGCGACAAATCCAGGTACACCGGCAAATCGGGCTCAAATGGCAAATCATCCCGCACCCGCACCGTGTCCAACCCCGGCACCCCATCCAGCGGAACCAAGGTCATCGTCCCTACCGATCCAATCTCCCCCGGTCCCTCTTGCTCCTTCGACGCCAATACCCCCCACCGCGCCACCCGCGCACGCCCCGGCTCACCCTCACCGTCCAACACCCGCTCCACCTCATACTCATGATGCACCAACGCCTCATCATACGGCGCAATCTCTTCCAAAGTCGGCATCCCCGACGTCGCCAGCAACCGCGCCTCCACCCGCACCTCCGGATTCTCATCCAACGCCCCTCCCCCGCACGACACTATAGCCGCCGCCAAGCTGCACACTATCCCTTTCAACCAACAACCATTCATATCTCCATACACAACCGGTGTTGCTTCCACTTCCGGCCTGCGGCACCTTAGCCCACCTCCATACACACGCAAAGCCCACCCGCACGCTTTCTTCGACCCAACTCTCATGCAAAAACACCTAACAACGTTTTTCACATCCCTCGCCGCGCTCACCCTCCTCTCCGCCTGCCAACAAAATGCCCGCACCGGATCCGGCCCCGCCTTCGATAAAAAATACCAACACTTCACCTACACCAAACTCAACCCCGTCCTCCAATCCCACCAAACCACATGCGGCGCCGCCACCCTCGCCGCCATCTGCCAATACTGGAACATCCCCCTCACCGAATCCCAACTCCTCGCCAAACACCCGCCCCAAACCCCGAACGGATACCCCATCGCCCAACTCAAACAAATCGCCGAACACGAAGGCCTCCAATCCTTCCTCATCACACCAAAAGAAAACCCCGCCGCCTTCCTCGAATCCCAAATATCCAAAGGCCGCCCCGTCCTCATCGCCGCCCTCTGCCCCAAGGGCCGATACTTCGGCGATCCCCTCCCCCTCATCGAACGCCTCGACTCCGAAACCATCACCACCCCCGGAAGAAAATGGAAAGAACACTACCTCGTCGTCACCGGATTCGATGACTCCCAATTCCTCGTCATGGACCCCGCCTACGGCATCGTCGCCGTCCAAAAATCCGATCTTCTCCGCTTCTGGCGCGAAATGAATGACGCCGCCCTCCTCTGTTCAACTTGACTTAACCCCGCACATCGCCATCATTTCCCCTGATGAAGCGTTTCATCCCCTCGATCCTCCTCTGCCTCGCCCTCACCCTGGTGCCCGCATCACGCGTCGCCGCCGGTCCCGTCGAAGCCACCCCCATCTCCGCGGAAGAAGCCGTGACCCTCACGGAACAACAAGCCGCGTCCCTCGCCGAGCTTCAGGAAATCATCGCGGGCGACGATAAGAAAACCCTTTGGGTCGGACTCCTCGTCCTCGCCGCCGTCGCCACCGCCGCCGCGATTACCGCCTCCCAATAACCTTCGCCCCCATCGGCGAAGCTTGCCCTTTCCCCCCAACCCTGCTCTCCTCGTCGGAGCATGCTCCGCTTCCTTCCCCCACGCTTACGCGTCCTCACCCTCCCTCTTCTCGCCGCCACCCTCGCCTCCTGCACCAGCCTCAAAGATCCCGGCCCCCAACCGGAAGTCACCGCCCTCAAACCCGCCCCCGCCGGCCTTCTCGCCTCCGCAAGCGGCCAATTCCGCACAACCCATTCCCCCAACGAATCCGGCTTCCACCTCCTCGAAGACAACGAACAAGCCCTCCTCACCCGCCTCGCCCTCGCCGATCACGCCACCCGCTCCATCGACGCCCAATACTTCATTTGGCAAGATGACGAATCCGGCCGCCTCCTCATCGCACGCCTCATCTCCGCCGCAGATCGCGGCGTCCGCGTCCGCCTCCTCGTCGATGATCTCGTCTTCGCCGGCAAAGACGAAAACATGGCCGCACTCACCCATCACCCCTACATCGACGTCAAACTCTTCAACCCCATCTACCTCCGCCAGGGCCCCGTGACCGCTCTCTTCGATTTCGTCCTCAACTTCCGCGAACTCAATCGCCGCATGCACAACAAAATGTTCGTCGCCGATAACCGCTTCGCCATTGTCGGCGGTCGCAATATCGGCAACGAATACTTCGGCCTCAGCAAAAAATACGACTTCCGGGACCTCGACGTCCTCACCACCGGCCCCGTCGTCCCCGAAATCTCCGCCGCCTTCGATGAATACTGGAATGCCGAAGCCGCCTACCCCGGTCGCCAGCTCTCCCCGGATACCCCTCCGGAACGCCTCGACGAAGCCCGCGCCGAATTCGCCGAAGAACTCGCCGTCGACCGCATCTTCTTCGCCCATACCCCATACCCCGTCGACCGCCAGGATTGGTCCCGACTTCTCCGCAGCCTCACTTCAAGAATGCACGCCGGCGAGGCCCATTTCCTCCAAGACGAGCCCGTCACCCATCAGGGCGAACAACGCCGCCTCCTCGATACCCTCGAATACCTCGCCGCTCCCTCACACGAAGAACTTCTCATCGTCACCCCCTACCTTATCCCCGTTGGCGATTTCCTAGACGACCTCACCCAACTCTCTAACGAAGGCGTCCATGTCAAACTCCTCACCGGTGGCATGGACTCGAATAACCACACCGTCGCACACGCTCACTACCGCAAATACCGCAAGCCCGTCCTCAAAGCAGGCACGAAACTCTTCGAATACAAACACCAACCCGGCCCCCGCCAACGGC
>JBCCIR010000043.1:0-35219 GCA_039028175.1 Verrucomicrobiota bacterium | reverse complement strand
GCTTTATTATTCATTTTGTTCTCTCTTGGTTTTTTTCTCATTGTTGACTGCATGCAGGATCGATATGCCATTGGATTCTGTGACATGAAGCTGCGACCCTGTCAGAGAACGACCATCGAGCGCTCCAGGTTGCCCCCTCAATTGGAACCTTTTCGACCCCCGCCCGACGATCCGGCAGACCGCCCAGCCTTAAGTTGTCACGCGGGAGGAATCTCATTTTCGAAGAAAATGGGAGTGATCTAGCTCTGATCGTGGGTGAGCAAACGACTCTGCAGTAGGTCTTCGCGGGTTTTCAAGAAATCGCTGTTGGACGGTACCTCGAACTGTATGATTCAAGGCATGAAATCGGCAATTGCTGCAGGAATTTTCCTAGTCTTGCTTTCAGGGGCTACGGCGATAGATGTGTCTCCCTTAAGGGAGATCACGGATGGGGCACATGGGCGCCAAGAGAAGTTACGAATACTGTTCAAAACGGTGGCGGAATTGCTCGAGGAAGCGGACTCCGAAGACTATATAAAAGAGGCCTACAGATTGCGCTGGTATACCCTCACCGAATTTGAGGGCGAACTTCATGGGATATTCGTTCTTGGCCAATCACCGTTTGTGATTCCTGGGTCACAACATTTATACATTGCAGTCCTTGATTCCGAAAACCGGCTAAAGGCATGGGGAACAAACGAGAATAATGGGGGACTAAGTTGCGGACTGCGGCTCGTAATGTGGGACTCGGACAAGAAATTGCTGACTACATACAGCATGTCGAGGGGCAGCGGGATTTCTCAACAGCAATTTCAGGTTTCAGATAGATTTGTTGAACCTATGAAGGGTGAGAGATTGCCTGGTATTGATCTGGGTTACCCCGTATTAATTGGACATTAGGTTCTGGTCTTGCAAAGTAAGCTTTGCGAAATGCTTTCATCAATTTGATGCGGCGGTTCGTTTCGAATCGTTTGTCCTTGTAGTTTGGAACTACTGCCAGCGGTTTGGCCCGCTTCCAACCTGCAATAGCCAGAGTTACTGCGTCATATATCCCTGACACCCGCAAAGGTGTCGCTCAAACCATGGCACGACCCAAACACTACGTGCCATCGATCTCGAAGTTCCTTGTGTGCGTGCTTTACCACGAGGGCAAACGCCGCGGCATTCGCATGACGACGCTCGTCGCTGAGCTGTTGTCCGAGCAACTGCGCAGCACCCCCGGCTGGAAGGCCGCTGAGGAACAATTCAGATCGAAGGCACCCAACAACAGGGATCAGCATCCGAGCTGATCCACAATCTCACAACGTCCGAATACTTGCAGCCCGGTCCGATCGACCGGGCTTTTTCGTGTTCGGACACCAACCACAAACAGAAAGGAACAAACACCTATGGCAGTAAAACTCATTGCCAACTACGCCAAACGGCTCGGCCTTCCCGGCTTCAGCTCCCATCACTTCAGTATCTCCACGGAGATCGAGCTGACGGATCTGGGTCAGGTACAAGGCGAAGCCACCCGGCTCTACAGCCTCCTGCAGGATGCCGTGGACCGGGAAATCCAACACGTCGGCTTTGTGCCCGGAGATACCTACGGCATGAACGGCGGCAACGGCGCGGATCACCGGAACGGCGAACCCCGCTGGGCCTGCAGCGACAAGCAGAAGGAACTGGTCCTGAAGCTGGTCGACGAGAACGGGCTGGATCGGAAGGCGGTGGAGCAAACGGCGCAGGATCGCTTCGGCACCGGCGTGAAGCTGCTCAACAAGCTGCAGATGTCCGGGCTCATTGGCGAGCTGCTGGAGGTCTGCGGCAATGGAAAGCCCAACGGCACGCGCAACAACGGACGCGCTCACAAGCCCGCCGCGAAAGGAGGGACAAGATGACGGTCGCCGCACTTCAGGCTCCTCCCGAGCCGCCTCCGGCCGCCAGCGATCCCTTGGAGTACGTCTCGGCCTCCCGGTTGAAGTGCTGGCAGGAATGCCGGCTGAAGTTCTACTACCGGTATGTCGAGCGTATCCCCACGACCACCAGCCCGGCGCTGTTCGTCGGGCAGATCGTTCACACGGTTCTGCAGCACTGGAACCTGAGGCGCTGGCGCGGTGAAAAGGCCGATGCCACGGCGTTGTGGCCGGTATTCACTGATCACTGGTCGCAGCAGCCCGAGAGCGGCATCGAGTGGAACGACAAGGAGTCGTACCACAAAGAGAAGGCCTGGAACATGCTGGAGTTCTACCTGCAGCACACACCGGTCCCCCTCGATGAAAAACCTGAGGCCGTAGAGGTCATGGTCGAACGTGACTTCGTGGCGGCCGGGTTGCCACCGCTCAAGGGCATCATCGATTTGGTGCGTGAGGGCGGCCGGATCGTGGACTTCAAGACCACGGCCCGGACCCCTGATGCGGCTCAGGCCCAGCATCTGAACGAGCTTCAGATGAGCTGCTACTGCGTGCTCTACCGCGAGGCGACAGGGCACAAGGAAAGCGGCGTCGAGCTTCATCATCTCGTGAAAACGAAACAGCCGAAGCTGGTGGTCACACCTCTGGCTCCCATGTCAGCGGATCAAGGTCGTCGACTCATGGCGGCCATGAGATCGTATGTCGGCGGGGTCGCAGCCGGCGACTTTGTCCCGTCGCCGGGGCTGCACTGCAGCTACTGCGACTTCTTCGGGCAGTGCCGGAACTGGAAAGGAGGTGCGGAATGATCCGGGCCACCAGCCTGGCGGTTGCGGCCATGCTGCTCCTCGGGTGCGGCAGTCGTCCCGGCCCGGATTACGGACCAATCGGCGACGGCATGAAAATGATCGGCATCTGCCTGGTCCTAAGCGCTCTTGTTGGTGCCTTGGCCGGATTGATCGCCGGTAACGACGAGGAGGACTGACTCATGCCTGGAACCACAAAGGGGCCCAACTGGGCCACGCTCCTGCGCACCATCGCGCTGATCACAATCGGGGCCTTCGTGCTGCAGCTGGTCCAAGGCTTGTGGCTGACCGCTCTGATCACAGCCGCGGTATTTGCCGGGCTCGTCTTCCTGTGGCGATCCCGATCGCTGAAAAACAAACACCAAAAAGAAAGGAACCAATACGAATGAACAACACCAAACAACCACCCGGCATGCTACTGCATTGCGGGGCTAAAAGCGTAGATCGCAGGACGGTCTACAACATCCCGACTCCCCAAGCGACCGATACGTGGTTTCCGCTGGCGCACGCCGGCCTGATCCACGAGGTCGAATCGCAACTGCAGGCTTCGGGATTTGATCTGACCGGAGAAAGCCATGCCCTCAGCCATGATGGTGCCCGCTACTTCGGTGTGTTCGAGGTGAGCACCCCGGCTCGCGGAGATCGCGATTACAACTGGGTCGTCGGCATCCGGAACAGCCATGACAAGAGCTATCCAGCCGGTCTCGTAGCAGGGTCCAAAGTACTCGTCTGCGACAACCACGCCTTTTGCGGGGAGGTTCGCATCAGCCGGAAACACACCCGGTTTGCGGCTCGCGACCTGCGCCATCTGACGGCTCGAGCCGTGGGCCAGCTGGGAGAGCGGTTTCATGATCTCGATGAACGGATTGAAGCCTATCGTCATCGCCGGATCACCAATCCTCAAGCCCAAGATATCATCATTAAGGCTGTGGATTGCCGGGCGCTAACCGCAACCCAGGTTCCCGATGCCCTTCGTGAGTGGCGCCAACCAGAGCATGAAGAGTTTCTGCCTCGAAACGGGTGGAGCCTCTTCAATGCCTGCACGGACGTCATGAAAGGCACGAATCCGCATACCGTCGTCAATAGGACGCAAGCCCTCCATGGGCTCTTCGATACGGCTTGCGGACTGAACTAGGGGGAGGACCGGACGTAGCGGGGAGAAGGGCTCAGAGGACGATGCGATTCCATCCCCCCTCCCCCTTGGTCCCAACAAGACCGCCGCCATCCTCCTCCCTAAACGGTGGTTGGCGGCGGCACGGGACGCTTCTCCATCACCACAGTCCCCACCCCCTCACGCAAACAACGAAAACCTCAGAACCACTATGAAACAAAAACTCAGAAACTATATCCGGGACGCGCTGCTTGAGCGCCGTCTGCTGGAACGAATCAAGCACCCCGCCACCTTTGATGACATTGGAGGAATGGCAGGGCTAAAAGCATGGCTGAGATCGCGCGCCAAGGCCTTCGCCCACGAAGCGCGTGACTATGGCCTGCCGACTCCCAAAAGCCTCTTTCTTGTGGGCATCCCGGGAACCGGCAAATCCCTTGCCGCCCAAGCGACGGCCTCCACCTTTGGCCTGCCTCTCATAAGATTGGATATGGCCCGGATGATGGAAGAACAATCGGTCAGTGGCTGCAGTGGTCTACACGACGCGCTCAGAGAAGCTGAAGTCGCCTCTCCTTGTGTCCTTTGGATAGACGGAATCGATGTGGGCGCAGCCGACAAACGTCATGTACTGGCGTCGTTGGCCAGCTGGATGAAGCATAAGGATGCTCCCGTATTCGTTGTCGCGACTGCCAAAGAGGTTGCCCCCCTTCCCCATGGATGCCTCCTCAAACGGTGCTTCAACGAATGCTTCTTCATAGATATTCCGAACCGACTGGATCGGACAGCAATATGGGACCTAGTGATTGAACGCTATGGCCGGGACAAACGGGACTTCGATACCGTTGTTCTTGCCCGGGCGACGGAGACGTGGACTGGGGCGGAAATTGAGCAGGCCTTCATCGAAGCGCTCTACCTGGCCTTCGCGGATGGAGGCTGAGAACCAATAGCGGAGGACATCGGCAGCGTGATCAACGGAACAACTCCCTTGTATACCACGATGGCTGAGAGGCTCGAACAGCTCAGGCAATGGGCCAAGAACAGAGCGATAAATGCAGCGGAAGAAAGGGCGCTGTAGCCACGGGCAGAAAAAGAAAGCCTCACCGATTGATGGAGAGGCTTTTTCTTAGGTATTGGGTGTCGGCTCGAGCCGGAGAAGTCGCGAGGGGGAAGGTCAACGTATCCCCAGAACCTCACATTCCAAGTGGCCCAGTATGTTGGAGTCAGATCAACACGACCAAACAGCAGGACCTGCTGTTGTTACTTGGGTTGTTATTTTGAGCCAATCACTTTGTAACTCACTGATCACAAAGCAACGGAGGCGAGGGGAGTCGAACCCTTATCGAATTGCTTATTATGAACGATTTATGAAGAAAAAACGGCAAAAAACACGCATTGCACACGCCCTAGGGGGTTCTTCTGCGTGCTCGATGCATCAGAGAGTCATTGGCTAAACGTCCGAATCACCTGTCATTGAGTGTGGGTAGCGATCTGCCGATCTAAAAGCTGTCGCAATTGGTCCTTGGTAGTCAATTTCTTGATTACACCCTCCCTTGCGTCTTTTCGAGTCCCCCGTCGTCTATCCAGAAGTCGCGCCCGGCCTCTTGTGCCGAAATCGAGCGCCGGCATATGACCTAGGAGAAACTCGATGCACGATTTCAGCCGCTCCCCCGACAATTACGAAAATACATTTATCAAGCACGATCGGGTGATGCTTCTCGAGCTGTTTGGAACGGAAGATGTTGTCCCGTTCTGGGTGGCCGACATGGACTTCCGGGTCGCGGATCCCATTTCCAAGGAACTTAGGCGTTTGGCCGACAGATCTGTGTTCTCCTACGAGTTTAGCGAAGAGGAGGTGTTTGGCGCGATCGCGAGTTGGAACAAGAGGCGCCACGCGTTGCGACTTGAGACGACGAAGTTCTTGCAGGTGCCAGGGGTAATGACGGGAATTGCCCTCTTGCTGCGTCAACTCACCGAAGAAGGTGACGGCGTCCTCATTCAGACGCCAGTCTTCCACCAGTTCCCGAAGGTGATAAATACCGCACGGCGAAGTATTGTTCGAAGCCCATTGCGGATTCGAAATGGCCGCTACGAGATGGATCTAGAGGACGTGGAGAGACGGCTTGAGTCAGGTCAAGCGAAGAGCATTCTACTCTGCAGTCCCCACAATCCAGTGGGGCGCGTATGGAAACCGGAAGAGTTGCAAGGATTGGCTGCAATCGCCGAGCGCTACGGCGTCATCATCATCAGCGATGAGATCTTCTCGGACATCATCTACGCGGGGGGTGCATTCAAGAGCATCGCCGCATTCGATCCCGAGCAGCACGTCGCTCTCTTGGGCTCTCCCGCAAAATCCTTCGGGATGCAGAGCATCTCTAACGGGTACGTCTACACGGAGAACGAAGATATTCTCAGGAATCTTGGCGACGAAATCGATTCCATGTACCTCAGCCACGGGAACGCGTTCACAACGTTTGCAACAATAGCGGCGTATTCCTACGGAGAGGAGTGGTTGGAAGAGCTTCTGTCCTACCTAGAGGCTACCATCGCCCACATTGATTCGTTCCTCACGGACCGGCTTCCAGAAGTCAGGGTGTATCCTGTCGAAGGAACCTATCAACTCTGGATCGATTTCAGGGAGCTGGGGCTGGCTGAGAAGCAGCTTGAGAAACTCGTTTTCGAGCGAGCGAAGCTCGGATTGGCTCCGGGGCGTTGGTTTGGAGCCGAGAGCAATCTCTTCATGAGGATGAACGTCGCCTCCCCCTATTCCAAAATTGAGGCTGCGCTGAATCGGCTGGAGGCGGCTCTCACGAGTCTCTGAACACGGCCGAACTTTATCTCGACAGATTGCGTCTTTTCTCGATCGCCGTCGTCTATCCCATCAGAAACTCATAACGATCATGAAGAAACCACCCACCTACCTTCCGAAATGGGCCCTAAGTTTTCTGGGGCTGTCCTACGCAGCAATAGCCCTGACCGGAGCCAATCCGAGCGATCCGGAGAACGCGGTGGCTCAGACGGCAATACCTCAGAATTGCAGAGATTGCTCCCTTGTCGGCCTCGATGCAGACGCGAGACCTACTCTGAAGATCCGGTGGAAGCGGCTTGTCGTCGGAGAGGAAGAGAAAACGGCACCCGAGTTCGCATCGGCGGAGTCCGCACTGGACCGATCGGTGGCCGCCCTCAAAAAAGCCCTCACGCCATTAGGCGTCGAAGTGATTCTGCAGAAGGCGGGGGTGACCCAGGCCGAGTTCGATAAGGATCCCATGATCTCGAACCGCATTTGGATAAACGGCGCGGCGCTGACCACCTACCTACCGGAGTCCAAAGTGGGGAGCGTTCGAGACGAGGAATCTGGAAACCTCTACCGTACGGTATCTTTTGCGGGCGGACAGTTTCGCGACATTCCCCCTCAGTTGATTGTTCATGCCGGTCTCATTGCTGCTGCTGACTCGGTGAAGGAAACGCTGACTGATGCGCAAGCACTTGAGGTATTTGGGACGCCCAAGGCGGGCTGCGCGGACAGTTCCTGCAAGATTGACTGCTCCACCCCAACCAAGGCATCCGGCGACCCAGGAACGGCAAAACCGGGTTGCGCTGCGGGTGGCTCCTGCAAGAAGGCTCCCGCGTCGGCGGGAGAGTCGGCGCAGCCAATGCCCACCGGAGCAGCGGGGCTCTGAAAGCTGGCGCCCGTAGCCGAGCCGACAAAGGAAACCAGGAAACCACCCACGATCATAATCAACCTGTAAGACTCAGACGAATGAAGGGACTCTTCATAGGTACGCTGTTCTTATTTCTCGGGTGCACAACGGCACTTCCCGCTCCGTCCGAGAATCGCCCACCCACCCACGAGTGGCCGCAATGGCTTGGTCCCAAGCGCGACGCGGTCTGGAGAGAATCTGGAATCGTGGAGAGTCTCGCAACGGAGCCTCTTCCCGTCGTTTGGCGGACACCGATACATGCAGGGCATTCCGGCCCATCGGTCTCAGGCAACCGGGTCTTTGTCACAGATTTTGTCTTGGAGACAGGGTCAGTGACGAACCGAGCATCTGCAGCCGATAGAGTCACTGGCAAGGAACGCATACTCTGTCTGAACGCCGATACGGGCAAGGAAATCTGGAGTCACAGCTACCCTGTCGAGTATTCGGTGTCGTATCCAGGCGGACCCCGAACGAGTCCGCTCGTTCTGGACGGCAGGGTTTACACGGTAGGGACAGCCGGTGATTTGTTCGCCATCGATACCGAATCGGGAAAGGTTCTCTGGTCGAAGAATTTTGAAAGTGATTACACCGCGAAAGTTCCGTTTTGGGGACATTCGGCGCATCCCATTGTTGCCGGTGACGCTCTCGTCTGCATGGTAGGCGGCGAGGGAGCGACCGTCGTCGCATTTGACCTCGAGACAGGCGAGGAGAAGTGGAAAGCCCTCGACGCAGCGGAACCAGGATACGCCCCCCCTGCGATAGCCAAGATCGCCGGTGCGGAAACTCTCCTTGTATGGCACCCAGAGTCGCTTAATGCACTAGACCCTGAGAGCGGCTCGCTACGATGGTCGGTTCCGCTCCCCGCCCGATCCGGGATGTCCGTTACCGCGCCACTAGCGATCGGGAACGATATCTATGTGAGTGGGATTGGGACGGAGCCCGCACTGGTTCGTGTAGCCAAGGACGGCAAGTCCGCCGACTTCTCTTGGAGAGGTGGCCTCCGTGCTGGAATCACCTCGGGCAATAGCTCCCCTCTCGTCTACAATGGCATTCTTTTCGGAGTGGACATGCAGGGTCGCCTCATCGCAAGCAGCTTGGCCGATGGATCGCAACTCTGGAAGACCTACAAGGCGACCACCGGAGAACGGAGCAAGAGCTACGCCACCGCGTTCCTTGTGCGTCATGAGGACAAGTTTTTTATCTTCAACGAGAGCGGGGATCTAATCCACGCGGAGCTGACAGAGGACGGGTATACCGAGCTGGGGAGAGTCTCCATCCTCCCTCCCACAACCAAGACCTACGGTCGAGACGTCCTCTGGAGCCACCCAGCCTTTGCCCATCGCAGCCTGTTCGCGAGGAACGATAAGGAGATCGTCCGGGTATCCCTGGCCACCGAGAAGTGACCCTTGATAAGATCTGCGTCTTTTTCCCATTTCCGTCGTCTATATGGGCAGAAGAACAAGCGATCTAGAGAACAATCTTATGAAAGTAATCAGCATGAAAATCTGCCCCTACGTGCAACAGGTGCGAGCGCTTCTTGAAGCCAAGGGCGCCAAGTACGAAGTGGAACACATACAACAAGGCGACCATCCTCGATCCGAGTGGCTATTGAAAGCATCACCGGATGGCGGCGAGGTTCCGGTTCTTGTGACCGACGAGGGTGAAAGCCTCTTCCAATCCGACACCATCGTTGAGTATCTCGATGAGGTGCTTGGCGATCCGTTCCTTCAGGGCACCCCGCTCGAGCGGGCGAAGGACAAAGCCTGGGGCCGTTTAGCTGCGGACAACTACCTGACCCAATGTTCGACGCAGCGCAGCCCGGACGAGGAGACTCTCGAAGAAAGAACGGAGGACCTGACCCCCTTGTTCGCCGCCACCGAAGGAGAGATTGGGGGCGGGCCGTATTTTCGCGGAGAGAAGCTTCGAATGGTGGATCTCAGCTGGCTTCCAATCCTTCACCGCACTTCCCTGATCAAGAAGCACTCCGACTACGATTTCCTCGCCGGCTACCCGAAGCTCCAGGCTTGGCGCGAGGCGGTCCTGGCGACGGGAATCCACAAGAACTCAGTGTCGGAGGACTTTGAAGACGTATTCACAGGATTCTACTTGAGCGACGAGACATTCCTGGGAAGAAAGAGGGCAAATTGAAAGAGACATACTTCCATTTGCGATACTCTGGTTGGCAGCGCCTTGCCGCATGCCTTTGCCCGAGGCAACACGTTCCTTTTCTACCGATTGCATTGACCGCCCCTTTCGCGGCGATATGATTGACCGACAGAGAGAAACCTAGGATTCGATGAGTTCCACCGAAGACATTTGGCACGAATACCATGAGAGGTTGGCAGCATTCGTCGGAAGTCGTATTGAACGCGATGCAGTTGAAGATCTCCTCCAGGACATTTTTACGAAAATTCATAAGCGCCTGAACACGCTGAAAGACGACAGCAAACTTGAAAGCTGGGTCTATCAGATTGCTCGGAACTCTATCATCGATCACTATCGGACCCGCCGCCCGACCGAAAGCCTGCCGGACTGGGTCGAAGGCCCTGAGCGCTCCAATGATGACGAAGTAAGGAAGGAATTCGCGTCGTGTCTTGAGCCGATTATCCAACGGCTTCCCGAGAAGTATCGAGAAGCAATTCAGCTTTCAGAGATTGATCGGAGGTCGCAACAAGAGGTGGCTGATCAGATCGGGATCTCATTGTCGGGAGCGAAGTCGAGAGTTCAAAGAGGGCGAGTCCTGTTGAAGGGATTGCTCCAGGAGTGCTGCGACATTGAATTCAATAGGCACAACCAGCTGATTTCGTATGAGAACAAGGACGGGACCTGCGCGGACTGCTAGGCAATTGCCACTCCGCGGCGCGGACTGTTTCACTACCCGCTGCCACTTGTTCAAGGTGGAACTTTAGAGGTTTCTCCGCTGTCGGTTTTTCTTGGCCCTTCTTGCGTCCTTTTCCCAGGGCCGCCGTCTACCCAGGTATTAGACAACTAGAACAACTGAAAGAACGAAAGGACAAGATATGAGCCAGGTGACCAACGATTCGATTCGCAAAGCAGTCAGGGAGCAATACACAAAAGTGGCCCTCGCGGGAGACGCCGGCTGTGGATGCTCGTCCACTTCATGCTGTGACACCGAGAGTGATGGGGCGAAAACCGCCTCGATCAAACTGGGTTACTCCGATTCCGACGTAAACCAGGTGCCAGAGGGTTCCAACATGGGGCTCGGATGCGGCAATCCCCGTGCGATCGCCTCGCTGAAATCCGGAGAGACTGTGCTAGACCTGGGAAGTGGCGGCGGTTTTGATTGCTTCCTGGCGGTGGAGGAAGTGGGGCCATCGGGCCGCGTCATCGGCGTCGACATGACGCCGGAGATGATCAGTAGGGCTCGTCGGAATGCCGCAGACGCAGGGCACGACAACATCGATTTCCGGCTTGGTGAAATCGAGAGCCTGCCGGTGGCAGACTCGTTGGTTGATGTGGTAATCTCCAACTGCGTCATCAATCTTTCACCCGATAAATCTAAGGTCTTCGGAGAATCCTTCCGCGTCCTCAAGCCAGGCGGGCGGATTGCTGTTTCGGACGTGGTGGCGACTGCCGATCTTCCAGAAGAAGTACTTTCCGATATGTCGATGTTCACCGGGTGCATGGCCGGCGCAAGCACCATCGGGGACTACGAACGCATACTTGAGGAGGTCGGCTTCGTCGACGTTTCGATCCAACCAAAGGACGAAAGCAGAGATTTCATCCGCACATGGGCACCGGGCAGCAGGATCGAGGATTACGTGGTTTCGGCCACGATCGAGGCGACAAAGTCTCGACCCAGTAAGGGGAATTGATGGTGCCAAGGAAGCTGGAGCCAAAATACCACTTGTCCCATCGAAATTCGAGTGGCGAACCGTGAATCTCGAGCACCTAGAATAGCCCTCTATGATCAAAGTCCTAGCACACGCCTCATGGCGCAATATTGACAGTCAACGTTTGCACGTCAGGCCAGACAGGCCTTCTTTTTACAAGGAACAAAAGGATGCTCGCGACGTGGGAACAGAGACAAAAGCCCCCGCCTCGGATTCTATAAATATTTGAATACAAAAGATTAAATGGAGGCGAGGGGATTCGAACTCTATTCGTTCCGCTCATTATCGAAGAGTTACGGTTCCAAAACGGCAAAACACACGACAAGCACACGCCAATTTACTGGTAGGCAACCTCAGAGAACCGCCACGACCTCAGGCCTCACCCATGGTTTCTCGCTTCTTGCTTAGAATCTTCACGACATCATCTTGCGAGAGCGTTTCAGGTCGCGTCACGAGTGAGACAATGATTCCGAGAATGGAGGAAACCGCAAGCGCAGGAAGAATCGATCCCCCCCAGTATTCGGTCCAAGCCGGCTGAAACCGAAAGGCCAGGGCAGTGACAAACGCACCTATCAGAGAAGCGATCGCGCCCTTGGCGTTGTAGCGGGGCCAAGTTTTCCCAAGGACGCCGCAAACACACATTCCCGTGACAAATAACGAGATCATGTCCCGGATGTAACCAAGGATGTCGTCCGCAGAGAATGCCATCGCCAAGGCCAAACCGGTCGTCGTAGCAAGGGCAATGCGTGAGAGAAAGACGACACGTTTCGCATCCGGTAGGCGTTTGAAGGCGATTTCATAGAGATCGCGGACGGCAATCGCGACCCCGGAGATCGCATCCGAGCTGGCGCTGGACATGGTGGCGGAGAGGCCCGCGAGCAAGGTCAATACGCCGAGGGCCAGTGGCAACATTTCCGTCGCCATGTATGGAAACGCCAGATCGGAGTTCTCCAACCCACTATTGTGTTGATAGGCTGCCATCCCGATGATTGAGGGCAGTAGGGCGAAAGAAATCGCGAGGAAAGCGGAACAGTAGAAGGCCTTCTTGACTTCGCCGACGGAGTTGCCCGAATAGATGCGTTGGCGGAAGGAGGGAGTCGCGAGAATGCTGACGGCAATGGCCACTATGAGTGAAAGACCCGGTAAGAATGAGGGACCGGTGGTTTTTGGACCGTTCGCGGAGAGAAGCGCATGGGTTTCTTTCAAGCCCTCCACCCCGCCGATGGAGCGAAAGGCAAGGAAAGCGGTGATCACGAAGCCGGTGAAAAGGACGAGAGCCTGAATCGTGTCCGTCCAGACTACTGCTCTATACCCACCGATCGTCGAGTATATGGCGAAACCCAGCGCGATGAGCACGAGAGCCAATCCGAGGTCGATTCCCGTTACATACTGCAAGTAGCGCCCACCACCGAGAATATGGGCGCCGAGCCAACCCACGCAGGCCAAGTAGGTGAATATCCCCACGAGACTCCCGACGATGCGATTACCGCCGACGTAGGAGGAAAGTTCCTCGGCCATCGTCATGAAACGGTGTCGGCGCTCGGGCGCGAAGAGTAGCGCGGTCAGGAGAACGCCGATGAATGATCCGAGTCCGAAAAAGGACCCCATCCAACCTGCGGAATATGCCCGGCCGACGGAACCCATGGAAGAGCCGGTGCCCACGATAGTCGCAATCGTCGTTCCAAGAGTGAGGTAAAACGGAAGCGCGCGTCCCCCGAGGAGAAACTCATCACCCGACTGATGCCTGCGAGCGATCCAGCTTCCAAAAACAGTGATGCCCACGACGTAGATTCCGAAGCAGGAGAGAAAAAGCGCGGGAGACATACCATTTCGTTCTAAAGGAGTATTGATCCGCGCTATTTCGCAAATTTCCCTTTTGGGAGCCTGGCTTTCTGTTCATCTGTGAGGAGCCCGAGAGCATCCGCCTTGAACTTCTTGAAATGCTCCAGCGTTTCGCGAAAGACATCGCGCTGAGCTGCTGTCAATCCAGCCTCTTCCTGAAGGGTGTTCCAGAAGGCATCACCTTCGAGGTCGGTCTCTTTCAGTTTGGAATAGACTGCGTCCCGACGTTCTATGGTCTTCTTGGTGATTCCGACCGTTTCTCGCTTCGCCCAAATCCTTGCGGTTAGATCGGCACTCAGCTCGTTGAATGACTGCAACTGCTCCGGCGTTAAATCGACTGTCTCAAGGCGCCGAAGCAAGAGCTTGGCGGTGAAGAGGTGCTGAGCCGACTTTCTGGAGTTCTCTTTCGATGGAGTTGATTCCAGATCCGACGAGTGCTCCGAAGATGGCCTCTCTTCATCAGCAGCGCTCGTACTGGAGACCACTGGGAAGGCGAGGAAGAAGGCGAGGAGGGAAATGTGGATGAGGGTTTTTGAAAGCATGTTGTGACGATGGTTTGATGGCTGAAGCGCATCGATCAATCTCTACGAAGGTGCGGTGCTCTCGTGGGCTTAACACGCCGGTATCGAGATGTCAAAAAGGGCGCCTTTGCCTGCATTGATCGAATAATTGACTGATATTCAATTGCTTACGAGAATTCTGGGTGTCACCGATACAAGATACGATAGGTGTTCGTTCAATTGGATATGCCCCGGCTCTTTACTCGAAGGGCTGATTCAGTTTGGTCTGGAATGTCCCAAACCTCTCGAAGAACAACTCCGCCCGGAACCGCCAATTGGCTGGGACGATTCGCAACATTGCTTCTTCGCGAACGAACTGAAACGCCGCATTCATATGTCAAATTCTTACAGTGATCTCGAGGGTCGAGTCGTTGCAATTACCGGGGGCGGCGGGGCTATCGGGAACGCCTTTGTGACCGGTCTCGCTGCAGCCGGTATGAAGGTTGCCATTCTCGATCTCGACGAGGGAAAGGCCATCGCTGCCGCAACGCAGTTGGAAACGGAGGCAATCGGTTTGAGATGCGATGTTTTGGACGAGAGTTCGTTGAAGCATGTCGATGGGGAAATTGCGAAATTCCTTGGAGACCTCGATTTCTTGGTCAATTGCGCGGGCGGAAATCATCCGGCGGCCTCGACGAAGGCGGATCAGATCGGCGCAGCGTCGGAGGAGATCTCGGATTCGTTCTTCGAAATCGATCTGGACGGATTTCGTCAGACGCTCGACTTGAACCTTTTGGGAACCGTACTGCCCTGCAAAATTCTGGGAAGGCGTATCGCCGAGCGCGCTGGCGGAGCGATCGTCAATATTTCATCGATGAATGCGTTTCGGCCGCTGACGCGGATACCCGCGTATTCCGCCGGAAAGAGCGCGGTGACAAACTTTACGGAATGGCTGGCGGTCCACTTGGCGCCGTCCAAAGTGCGCGTCAATGCGATCGCGCCAGGGTTCTTTATCACCGAACAACTCCGGTACTTGGCCTTTGAGCAGGACGGCAGCTTGACCCCTCGCTACGAGCGCGTGCTGGCCAATACCCCGATGCGCCGCTTCGGAGAACCCGAGGAATTAGTGGGGACGCTACTTTATCTACTCTCCGAGGGTTCCCGTTTTGTGACCGGCGTCGTGATACCGGTGGACGGAGGGTTTAACGCATTCAGTGGCGTATAGCAAACTTCGATCTTGAAAGACTAGTAATGAGAACCGTTGAGACAATAGACAATCTGAAGGCCATGACCCGGCTCGGGGCCGAATGGTGGAACGACTCCTGTGAACCGGATCACCTTGCGGAGGCGGTTGCCAAAGGGGCTTCGGGGGCGACATCGAATCCGGTCATCGTGGAAGCGGCGGTGTCGTCAAATAAGGAGAGGTGGATGCCGGTGGTCGTAGATTTGTCAGCGAGCTATCCAAATGATTCCGCTGAGGAAATAACCTGGCGGCTGATCTCGGAAATGGGCCGGCAGGCCGCGGAGATTCTGGAACCGGTTTACAAAGCGAGTGGCGGAACAAAAGGTTTTCTCTCGCTACAGGTGAACCCGGAACTTGCCGCCGACGCAGACTCGATGTTCGAGCATGCCGTCCAATTGGCGGCGGTCGCTCCGAATATCGCGATTAAGGTGCCCTCGACGAAGCCCGGATTCGATGCGGCTGAACGACTCGTCGCACGCGGTATTTCAGTAAATACAACCGTCTCATTTTCCGTGGCTCAAGCGATGGCCGCCGCGGAAGCCATCGAACGAGGTCTCGATCAGTTTGAGGCTGCCGGAAACGATCCCGAATCAATTCATCCTTACGTCACAATCATGGTAGGCCGAGTGGGCGACTATCTTAACAGAATCGCCGAAGGGCGCGGAGGTGTCGAAATTGATGAAGAGTCGGTCATTCTTTCGGGAGTTTGGGTGTTTCGTCAGGCAGCGCGCCTCTTTAGGAGGCGCCAATTTCGACCGACTTTGCTGGCTGCAGCCTACCGCCACGAATTGCAATGGTCGCAAATCATCGGAAAAGAAGTGCTGCAGTCGATTCCCTATGCATGGTGGAAGCAGTTTCAATTCGCGGATTGCGATGTCCGTGAAACCGTATGGAATCCAGTCGAGGAGGCACGACTTGCTGGGCTACGCCGTGCTTTCCCGGAGTTCGACGCCCTCTATCGTGAGGATGGGATGAGCATCGACGAATTTGGCGTGTTTGAAGCCACGGAAGTAACTGTTGAGCAGTTTACCGGCGGATATCGCTCATTAGTGGAACTGGTGGACCGGGCCATGATATCCGGCTGAGCCATCTTGGCATCATTCGTCGCATTAAGCGTATGATCTGTTTAGAGTTAGAAATGGACAAGGACCACATCGATTTTCCCCTCGAATGGGAGTCCTCGTCCTATCGGGTCGTCTCACGAGTGCGCCGGGCAAGCGAGGATAAACTAGCGCTGGGGATTCGACCCTATTTTCAGGGATTCAACCAAGTGGTGATCTCTGCGCCGGTCACGCACCCAGCTCACCGCCATTCGAGCTACGAACTCATTCTCGTCGAGAAGGGACCTTACTCGTGCAGAGTCAATGGGGAATCGGTTAGATTGGACAGTCCCTTCTGCTTGCTGCTGAAGCCGGGAGATGTGCACGAACTCGAGCTCTCTCCAGGACAACGTCATTACGTTTTGCAATTTGATCTTGAAGACAAATCGCTGCCTTCGTCTGCAACGATAGGAATCTTTCGCAGACACATCAGCGTGGTCGATCAATCGTTTCCCGGACCGCTTAGCGAGATGAAGCCGATTTTGGAAGGGATTGCCCAGCAAAGTCATAATTCTCACCGC
The DNA here is from genome assembly GCA_039028175.1 of Verrucomicrobiota bacterium. Classification (GTDB taxonomy): domain Bacteria; phylum Verrucomicrobiota; class Verrucomicrobiia; order Verrucomicrobiales; family DEV007; genus JBCDBW01. The sequence continues at coordinate 18,679 of JBCCIR010000043.1, read as the reverse complement.
TTTTCTTCAGAGATTCAGGATTGCCTGGTGGAGTATCTATTTTGGGTGTTGCTTAGCCACATTCCCGAGGAACACCTGTCATCCCGGATTCTACGAATCTCCCGGGATCAACAGTTCCTCGACCGGTTGGAGCGCATAGAGAGGGAACATCGCTCGGAGCGCCTCACCTTGGACGAGTTAGCGAAGTTGATGGAGGTCAGTAAATCGACCCTCGCGAAACGTTTCGCCAAGCTCCTCGACGAAACTCCGAGTCAGTATCTCACGAGGCGAAAAATCAGTCACGCCATGATGGCACTTCAGACGACGGATTCTTCCATTAAGGAAATCAGCTTCGATCTCGGATTCCGCAATCCCTATCACTTTTCCCGGGTCTTCAAAAAAATGACAGGATCCTCTCCTTCCGATTTTCGAGAGTCCAAAGAACCAAATTCGAAGGACGGATCCTTCTAAGACAACCCTGTTGGGACCTTGCACTATGCCTCGTTTGCATCACTACATTGATGGAGAATTTGTCGCGGATAATTCAGCCGCGACTCAAGCGGTATTCGATCCGGCGATGGGAGCTGCCATGAAGGACGTTCCGCTCGCCGACAAGAATATCCTCGATACCGCCGCGGGGGCGGCGAAGGCCGCCTGGCCTCAATGGGCGGCGACGTCTCCCCTAAGTCGCGCCCGGATTCTCGATCAATTCAAGACGATCCTCTGGGAGCGCCAGGGGGATCTGGCCAGGTCCATATCCGCAGAACACGGCAAAACTCACTCCGATGCGATGGGCGAAGTTACACGGGGGATCGAGGTGGTCGAGTTTGCGACCTCAGCACCGAGTTTTCTCAAGGGGGAGTTCTCCGAAAGCGTCGGACGTGACATCGACAGCCACAGTATTCGGCAGCCCCTCGGAGTGGTGGCTGGAATCACTCCTTTCAATTTTCCCGCAATGGTTCCCATGTGGATGTTTCCGATCGCACTAGCCTGTGGAAATACCTTTGTCTTGAAGCCGTCTGAACGGGATCCGTCCGCCTCGGTGCTCCTGGCCGAATGGCTCACGGAAGCGGGATTGCCGAACGGAGCATTCAATGTGGTTCATGGTGGCAAAGAGGCCGTCGATGCGATTCTCAAAAATGAAGACATCAGGGCAGTGTCCTTTGTCGGTTCTACTCCGATCGCCCGATACGTTCATCAGCAGGCTACCGCGAACGGAAAGCGAGTCCAGGCTCTGGGGGGCGCAAAGAATCACATGGTCGTCATGCCGGACGCGGACATCGAAATGGCGGTCAACTCTCTGATGGGAGCAGCATTCGGCTCAGCGGGAGAGCGTTGCATGGCTGTTTCGGTGGCGGTCGCGGTGACCGATGCAGTAGCAGATGAGCTTGTCTCGCGACTCAAACCTAAAGTCGAAGCGTTGAAAATTGGTCCAGCCTCGGAGCCCGAAACTGAAATGGGCCCCCTCATCACAGCCGAACATCGCAGCAAGGTCGAATCTTACATTGCGGCGGGAGTAGAGTGCGGCGCCGATGCTGTAGTCGACGGGAGAGAATTCAAACAGGCCCGAGCGGGATTCGAAGATGGTTTCTATTTGGGAGGCACCCTCTTTGACCGAGTCCAGCCAGGAATGTCGATCTACGAAGAGGAGATTTTCGGTCCCGTTCTCGCGGTGGTTCGCTGCGAAACTTATCAGGATGCCATCGAGTTGATCAATCGTCATCAATTTGCCAACGGAACAGCCCTCTTCACACGGGACGGCGATACCGCTCGGGCGTTTAGCAAGGATGTTGAAGTGGGTATGGTCGGAATCAATGTCCCGATTCCTGTGCCAATGTCATTCCACTCCTTCGGTGGCTGGAAGAATTCCCTCTTCGGAGATCACGCAGTTTATGGAGAGGAGGGCGTTCGATTTTATACGCGGAAAAAAGTTACGACGACCCGCTGGCCTACTGGGCTCCGGGAAGACCCTCAATTCACGATGCCTACCCTTGGATAATGAAAGCAAATTCAAACTCCACAAATAGAGACCTATGAGCAGCCTGCCTTGCTTTGGATTGGAGGGCAATGTCGTCGTCGTCACTGGTGCCGGCCGCGGCATCGGGCGCACCATCGCCTTGGACGCTCACAGGTCGGGCGCCAAGGTGGCCGTGGGAAGTCGCTCAGTCGAAGAGATTGAATCTCTCGCGGGCGAGATCGGTACCGATGCAGGAGAGTGTTATTATCATTCTCTGGACGTTACCGAGGTCAGTTCGATCGAGGCGTTCATGTCCGCCGTGATCGATCACTTTGGTCGCATCGATGTGTTGGTGAACAATGCCGGCTACAATCGACTCTCCAAGATTCTCGATTACGACGAGGAACAGTACGATCTCATCGTCGATTCCAACTTGAAAAACGTCTTCTTTTGCTGCCAAATCGCCGCCCGGCAGATGATCCGACAGGGCGGCGGCGGTTCCATCGTCAATATCTCTTCGCAAGCAGGCGTGGTCGGAGCGCCCGAGCGAGGGCCCTATAGCGGCGCCAAAGGAGGCGTCAATAATCTGACCCGAACCATGGCCGCCGAGTGGGCGGAGCATGGCATTCGTGTGAACGCCCTCGCTCCGACCGTGACCCGCTCCCCGCTCGCGGAACAGGCGATGAGAGACAGCGAAGAATTTTCCGAGGCAGTAAAAGCAAAAAACCTTCTTCGAGGCGACTTGGCGGAGCCCGAGGAGATTTCAGCGCCGGTCATCTTTCTGGCTTCAGAAGCCGCTTCGATGGTGACCGGTCACGTCCTAGTCGTCGATGGCGGATGGACGATTGTCTAATGCCGCATGATTTTCCGGCAGCAAACGAGTCAAACTGTGAAACCGAAACCCAAAATGAACAAAATTACCTTAGCAATCTGCGCCCTATCCGTTCTTATGGCATCCGTTCTTCGAGCAGAAGTCACGAGAGAGCGGGACATTGTTTACCTCCGAACCGAAGGCGTTGCCATGACCATGGACGTCTTTGTGCCGGAAACGTCCAACGGCATCGGAATTATCAAGATTGTCAGCGGCGGTTGGAAGTCTCGATACGAGAAGGTCACAGACGACTACGGCAGCCCTTACGTCAATCATGGTTACACGGTATTCGCTGTCATGCATGGCTCTCAGCCCCGCTACCAGGTTCGTGACATTATGAATTTCATGCACCGTGCCGTGCGTTTCATTCGCAGCAACGCCGACCGGTGGAACATAGACCCCGACCGCCTTGGAGTGACCGGCGCGAGTGCCGGGGGGCATCTCAGCCTGGTGCTTGCCACCAAGGGAGGCCCCGGAGACCCGAAGGCAAACGATCCCATCGATCGTGCTAGCTCCGCAGTCCAAGCCGCTGCCGTCTTTTACCCGCCCACCGATTACCTCAACTGGAGCGGTCCCGGCGACGACTGTGTCGGCGTGGGTAAACAATCTCGTTGGCAACCCGCCTTCGGGGATGAATCCAAAACCGCCGAAAGCCGCCAAATTCTTGGTCGCCACATGTCATCGATCTACCACGTCAGCAATCACACGCCGCCCGTCCTCATCATCCACGGAGACGCTGACCCCATCGTCCCACTCTTCCAAGCCGAAATCTTCAAGAAAGCCGCCGAATCAAGGAACGTCCCGGTCGAACTCATTGTCAAAGAAGGCGCCAAGCACGGCTGGCCTGACCGCATCGACGACGAGGTCCATTTTCTCAAGTGGTTTGACCGGCACCTTCTGAAGTAACCCGCCATGCCGATGACAAACTCACAATCGATGAACCGACGACGAGCAATCAAGGTGGGCACTCTATTGTCGGCTGGGTTGCTACTTGAGCAGCAGGGGCACGGTGCTCGCCCAGAACCAGATCACACTTTCAAGATTGGAACCTGCGATTGGTCGATCAAGATGCCTCTTAGTGTTGATTCCTTCAAGTTTGCGCAACTTAACGGGCTCGACGGCATCCAATACTCTTTTGACGAGGCGGGTAAAGGTCTCGACCTGCGGAGTTTTGAGAACCGCGATACTATTCGCGCGACGGTCAAAGAGACGGGGGTCGCCATTTCTTCACTGGGTATTGGCCTTCTGAACAAGGTTCCGCTCGCCACGACGGACGAAGCGGAACAGCTCGTCGTCGAATGTATCGACACCATGGCGAAGTTGAAGAAAGAAGCGGCTGAGTTCCAGGACCGCGAACTAGCAACCATGGTGTCGCCTCACATCGTCCTCTTGGCTTTTTTTGGAAAGGCAGACATCAACGGCCGGCCTGACCGGATCGAGAGCGTCATCGAGAAGCTCAAGCGCCTGGCGCCACTCGCAGAGAAGCATGGTTTCACCCTCGCTCTGGAGACCTTGCTTAACGAATCGGATCATCGACATATCTTGGATTCCGTCGGATCGGCCGCCGTGAGGATCTACTACGACACCGCGAACTCCTCCCGCATGGGATACGACATCTATAGCGAAATTGGTAGCCTCGGCACAAAGAGCATCGCCGAAATCCACATCAAGGAAAACGACGCGCTTCTCGGGAAAGGCGAGATCGACTTCGCACGAGTGAAGAAGCTGCTCGACTCGCTGAATTATCGTGGCTGGCTCATTATTGAAGGGTCCACCCCAAAGGGAATGAGCCGAGAGGAAGGTTGCGAGATAAACGCGGTTTATGCCCGCGAACTCTTTGGCTCATGAAATTATCGGGAACACCAACCAGAAAGGTCCCTAGACTGTTCGGCACACTCCTGTTGACTCTCGCCGCGACCTGCCTCGATGTCTCCGCGAAGTCTCCGAACATCGTTTTCATCCTCATAGACGATCTTGGCTACGCCGATATGGGCTTCAATGGCTCGAGATTTTACGAAACCCCGGCCATCGACGCCTTAGCGAAAGAGGGACTCGTGTTCGACCATGCCTACATGTACCCGACGTGCTCACCCTCGCGCACCGCGTTGGCTACCGGAAAGGACTCCTACCGTACGGGCGTCTATGCAGTCCCCGCACTCGAACGCGGAAACGACCGACAGAATATCTTCTCGCGTTGGACCGTCGGTGAAGAGCACATCATGTACAGTCAGCCACTGGCCGCAGCGGGATACAAGGCGATCCACCTCGGAAAATGGCATCTCGTCGGCCCATATCCGAGAGAGGAGAGGGCGGCGACCTTCCCCCTCTCGAAGAAGCTCGGACAACCTGATGCTTGGGATTTCAGTTTTGTTGAATACCACAAATCTCCCGCGTGCCGAAAGTACTATCCCGAAGGACGAGGTTACCTGAAGAACGTCGGAGGAACCTACCGTGGCGATCCCGCCCTTGAAGTGGGCTGGTATGAGAGCGAAACCGGCGGGTATTTCGCCCCCTTCAGCAATCCGTTCATGGAGCAGAAGCCGGACGACGAGTGGCTTACCGATCGCCTTACCGACGACGCCATAGCCTTCATGGCCGAGCATCGAGACGCCCCCTTCTTCGTCAATCTTCACTACTACACGGTTCATCGCCCTCTACGCGCACGTTCGGAAGTACTCCTCCGAAAGTATCTTGAGAAACCAGGCGACCCCGCCACCGGACAAGGTATGCGAAGTGGGGAAGAAAAGACTCTCGAAGCCCGCTACGCGACCATGATCGAGTCTCTTGACGACAATGTTGCACGAATCACGAAATTTCTTGATAGGGAGGGATTGCGGGCGAACACCCTGATTCTCTTTACCTCCGACAACGGTCAGAACCCTAAAGCAAACGGTTTTAATAACATCCTTCGCGGGGGTAAGGGTGAAATTTACGAAGGGGGTATTCGCGTGCCCGCCTTTGCCAACTGGCCGGGAAAAATCAAACCTCGCCGAACCAACATCGCCATCCACCCTACCGACTATTTCCCCACCTTCATGGACCTCGCTGGAATCGATTATGATGGTCAGCTCGACGGCATGTCCTTTCGCCCTCTCTTTCAGCGAGAGGATCCCGCCTTGCGGAGCCGCGCCCTCTTCTGGCATCTCGCAAGCCGTTACAAGCACGGCACGTGCTCGGTCATTCGCAAGGACCACTACAAGCTGATCCAGTTCCTCAAGGAAGGAAAAGTCGAGCTCTACGATCTGTCGAACGACCCTAGGGAAGAGAACAATCTCGCCAGCGAAAAGCCAGAGATCATGCAGCGTCTTCTGAAGCAACTCGTCCAATGGCGAGAAGACAATGGGGTTCCACTCCCCCCGGAATCTCCTCTAACCCATTGAAGTTTCGCCTCCGATGAGACTCCACCTAAAAGTCTTCCCTCTGCTCGTACTGCTTCCGCTTGCGATCTCTGCCGCTGAAATACGGCAAGCAAACATTATCCTCTTCCTGGTTGATGATATGGGCCTCATGGACACCTCTCTGCCAATGGTCGTAGGTGCCGATGGAAAACCAGAAGCCCACCCTCTGAACTCCTGGTTTCGAACTCCGAACATTGAGCGGCTCGCCCGCCGAGGTATTCGCTTCAGCGAATTTTATGCACATACCGTTTGCTCTCCGACCCGAATTTCACTCATGACCGGGCAGAATTCGGCGAGGCATCGCACGACTCAATTCATCAGCCCGAACGGAAAAAACACGGGAGAGCAAGGTCCGAAAAGCTGGAATTGGAAAGGGCTCACTTCACAAGATGTCACTCTGCCAGCTCTCTTGAAGAATGTCGGATACCGGACGATTCACGTCGGGAAAGCTCATTTTGCTCCTCCGGGTCAAGAAGGCGAGAACCCGACAGCGCTTGGATTTGACGTGAACATTGCCGGTTGTTCTTACGGGCAACCGGGGAGCTACTTTGGTGAGGATGGATACGGCAATTCGAATCCCAAACGTCGCCAGCGTGCCGTTCCAGGTCTAGAGAAATATCACAAGACCAACACGTTCCTGACCGAGGCTCTGACCATCGAGGCAAAAGCCGAAATCGATCGAACTCTCGAGGAAGAGAAGCCGTTTTTTTTATTTATGTCGCACTACGCCGTGCACTCTCCTTTTCAATCCGACCCTCGATTTTCCTCCTACTATGCGGAAGCGAATAGGAAGAAGGACGTCAAAGCCTTCGCTACTCTCATCGAGGGAATCGACAAGTCACTCGGGGACCTCTTAGATCACCTTGAGGCACGGTCTATCGCCATCGAAACACTGATCCTTTTCATGGGCGACAACGGCACGGCTTCCCCTGTCGGGGGGGGGGACGAGATCGCTGCATCCGCGCCTCTTCGAGGGAAAAAAGCAACCCGTTGGGAGGGTGGAGTCCGCGTTCCCTTTATCGCAGCCTGGGCAGATCCGGTTCCCGATCATCTGATTCAGAAACGCTTGCCCATCAAAATCGGGGCCTTTCAAACTCAAGCCGGATTCTGTTATGATGTGGTCCCTACATTGACGGCGCTCACCGGGATTGAGATTCCCTTCGACCACGTGGTGGACGGCCAAGATATGGGGATCTTATTCACGGGTGAGCCAGACCCATCAAGACAGGAGGTCTTCTTGTCTCACTTCCCCCATTCCCACACCAACGACTACTTCACAACTTACCGTGAGGGAGACTGGAAGCTAATATACAATTACTTTCCAGACCCTAGCGAACGGCGGGAACGCTATGCTCTTTACAACCTCGCGCAGGATCCATCCGAGTCGAAAGACCTGTCGAACACTCGTCCAGTTCTGCTAAAAGAACTTACCGAGGCAATGGTCCGCAGCCTTCAGGACATGAACGCTCTCTATCCTTTCGCTGACGGCCGAGTGCAGGTTCCAATAGTGCCTCGATCGAAAGTGAATCGATGATCTCGCCCACACTATTCAAAACGAACGCTCCTATCATGATTAAAATCGCCCGTAGTCCTCTTCACCCCATTTTTTGCTTCTTGACCTTGGTCGCGGTCGCAACCGTGCAGGCAGAGCAGGTTCCAGAAGCCCTTCTTGGCGACTGGACGCTCGATCTCGAGTCTGGGGAGCCAGCTTGGATGAGCCTAACACAGAACGAAGCCCGGATGCGCGTATACGTAGGGCCTGAAGGTCCCTACGGAATCGACAAGGTAGAGAATGGACGCATCAGTTTTGCCTTGAAGCCGAAACGCAAAGCGAAGGGGAGCAAAGTCTATATCGAGCAGACAGTCGAGGTCGGTATCACAGATGGAAAGCTCGATGGCGTTCTCGTCCGGACTCCGAAGGACGGTAGTCCCGGGAGCGAGGCTCGGTTTACCGGTAAACCCATTCCACCGATGCCCGCGTCGCCCCCGGACCTCTCGAAAGTTTCCTTTGGTCACCCGGTTTCGCTTTTCAACGGACGAGACCTCACGGGCTGGCGTGCCTACGAAAAAGACAAGAAATTCGGCTGGAGCGTTAAAGGCGGCCTCCTGGTAAACGAAACACCTAAGACGGATTTCAGTCCCACCGGGGCTTATGCGAACCTTCGAACTGACGCCGAGTTCGAAGACTTCAGGCTGCATATCGAGTTTCTCGTCGAATCGCAGCGCAACAGTGGTGTTTACCTGCGAGGAATGTACGAGGCGCAGGTGGTCGATCGCGATAGTCGCATGCAAGGCATCCAAGGAATCGGTTCGATCTTCAGCCGGATTGCTCCCAGCGTGAACGCCGGGAATCCGCCGGGTGAATGGAACACCTACGACATCACCCTGGTGGACCGGCACGTCACCGTCGTCCTCAACGGGAAAATGGTGATCGATAACCAACCCGTCATCGGTCCCACCGGAGGAGCGATCTACACCGATCCGGCCTCGCCCGGTCCAATCTACCTGCAGGGCGATCACACCGCCGTCAAATATCGTAACATCTACCTCGCGCCGGTCGTGAAAGCGGAATGAAGATGAGAATGATCATGATTTTCGGCCTGCTGACCGTGGTCGCGGGGGTTGCGCCGGCACAATCCCCACCCGATTCGCCACCGGGATACCGTTGGGAAGTGAACGAAGACCTTACCGACGAGTTCAATGGAACAACCCTCGATAAAGCGAAGTGGCACGATCACAATCCGAAATGGGCGGGCCGAAAGCCGGGCAAGTTTGTCCCGTCCGCGGTGAGCGTGAAAGACGGTTACCTGCAGATCCAGTGCACCCCGCTCGATCGACCGGAGAACGGATACACCATTGCCTGCGGCGCCGTTCAGTCCAAGTCTCGCGAGGCCCTTTACGGCTATTACGAATGCCGCATGAAGGCCTCCAGACTTACCACTTCCACTGTCTTCTGGATGGCCGGCGATACCGTCGAGATTCCCGGCGGTAGCCTGAAACAGGAACTTTTGATCCAATTGACCATTGGAAACTCCAAGCAGTTCAAGTCGCAGATGAAGTCGAACGCCATGTCCGCCTTGCAGCGCTCCGGCGAGGAGCGCCAAAAGGTCAAGGCGACCGGCCGCGCAGAACTCAAGTCAGGTGTCGCCGACAAATTCCATACCTATGGCTGCTGGTGGATTGACGCCAACACCATGAAGTTCTACGCCGACGGCATACATGTTTACACCATCAACCCCTCGACAGAATTTGACGCCAAACCCTTTCGACATCCCCTCGCGATCATCCTTAATTGCGCAACCTTCGATTGGCAGCCGCTGCCCAGTGATAGTGAGCTAAGGGATCCGGATCGCAACACCGCCTATTTCGACTACGTCAGAGCGTATAAATTGGTGAAGGATGACTGAGGTCATAAATGAATCCGGAGGATCGATCCGGCTCACGGTCGCGAAGACCGGCCGCACCCAGGTGATACCCTTGGCGGCGCCGCTCAAGAAGTTTCTCAAGTCCAAGAAGAAGAAGTGGGTCAACTCAGATGTGCCGATTCACCCGAGAGCCTTCGCCATGATCGAATCCACAGGCACCACCCAGACGCTGAGCCGGCAGTTCACGGAGCTCCTGGCAAAGGCCGGCCTGAGAGAGAAGGTCAGCCACCGCAAGACCGCCTCGGGCCGTAAAGCAAAGCGCAACCGGCACAGCCTCACCTTCCACAGTCTCCGGCACACGGGAAACAGCCTCCTCGCCAACGCTGGCGTCGACCGCGAACTGCGGAAGTCAATCACCGGCCACACCTCCGAGAGCGTCCACGACGCCTACACTCACCTTGAGATTGAGACTCGCCGCATCGCCTTGGACAAAATTCCGGATCTTCAGAAAATCTAGTTCTATGCCCGTAACGTTCGAAGCCAACAACGATATATGGCCATCGGTGCCCAATTTGGGGTATATTTGGGCGAAGCCCACAGGTTGGTCCGGCGCATGCGAAGATTCCGTCAGTAATCAGTTTTCTCCCACTATGGTTTTCCTCTAGCTTCCAGTTATCACGATTCATCAAATGGCAACCGCTTCCCAGATCAAATCCCTCCTTCGAAGCCACACAGCTGGTGACGACGAACACTTTTACACGGTCGCTCTTCAGGTGGCCGCAGCCGAAGCCCGTCGTGGACACCAGAACCTCGCCAACGAATTGCGCGAACTTGTCCGCAAGTCGCAGCAAAAGGCTCACGAGACGAAAATGCGGCAGAATGTGCTCAGCCTCGCTACCCCGACGGGTGAGGCTACCGATCTTCTGGAACCTGTGCCTACCCACCTGAAGGTATCCGACCTAGTTCTTGAAAAGAGTCTTCAGGATCGAATTCTTCGAATTCTTCGAGAGCAGCAGAATCTCAGCCGCTTGAAGGAGAACGATCTTCGCCCCCGCCAACGTCTCCTTTTCACTGGCCCTCCTGGTTGCGGGAAGACGATCACTGCAGCCGCTTTAGCAACCGAACTCGGCCTTTCGCTTTTTGTAGTTCGTTTGGATTCCCTTCTCAGCCGATACCTGGGCGAATCGCAGTCAAAACTCCGCCTCATTTTTGAGGCGGCCGAAAGCACTCGGGCCATCTATCTCTTTGACGAATTCGACAGCATAGGATTTACGCGGGATGCGGCCAATGAGGTTGGAGAAATGCGCCGCGTGCTCAATACGTTTCTTGTCTTCATCGAAAAGATGCAGAGTAACAGCCTGATCATCGCGGCGACCAACTACGGAGACCGGCTCGACAAGGCTCTATTCCGTCGCTTTGACGATCTGGTCGAATTCGGTCTCCCTGAACCACTGCAAATCCGGGAGACAATCAAAAACCTCCTGCGCAACATCGAAAAGGAACGCCTTTCTTGGACCCGGATCGAGCAAGCAAGCCAAGGTCTTAGCTACGCCGAAATCACCCGAGCCTGTGAAGAAGCAATCAAGGACATGATCATTCACGAGCAGCCGAAGGTCACCAACCGCGCTCTCCTAGACGCACTGACGGAGCGGAGGATTTATCTCAATCACTGAGGCCTATATTCTCAGGAAACCTCTCGTGATTTTCCTCCATGCCCGACACTCCAACTGCTCCACTCAAACACCTCAGCTTTCATGCTCAACCGGAGCATCTCCCGTTTAAGACGGGCGGAGGTGGGAGCGGCAAGCCTCCATTCAGCCGTGATCGCGATGCGCACGCCCGTTATCTCAAATCGCAGACCGATTCAGTTGAAAGAGCTTTTGTAGAAACAGCCGAAGAGCGTCAACAAGCCGATCTTTCCTCTGAATTCGGTCTCATCTTGAATGTCGCTTCCGAGCCGGGCTACCCGCTGGCGTTCACCAGTCTCGAGAACTCTCCTCGCGGGAAAACCCCTGCGATCGTCCTTCTCAACCTCCGACACGAGGAAACAGAGGGCGGTGTCGTCACCAAAGCAGCGATCTATGTCCCGCATGGCCAGCTGAAGATTCTGAGCAACAAGATCAGCGCCTATGCGGATCATTCGAAAGGGCCGAAGGATAAGGAGGGCAACATCACGGGCCCCGCAAATGCGCCTCTTCTCGCCAACATTGCTTCCATTTCAGTTGCCGCCTTCGAGGCCCTCTGGACTGATCCCGAGCCCCTCCCAGAGTCCGGCGCCTCGATTTGGTTTGAGCTCTGGATTCGTCGCGATCAAAGCAATTGGGAACCTCAACTCCTCAATGAATGCGAGAATCTCGGCATATCATTGCCTGAAGAGAAGCTCGTCTTGCCTGAGCACATCGTGATCGTCGTGCAGTCGACGCGCTCCCAGCTTGAATCCTCCCTTGATCTTCTCAACACCCTTTCAGAGATCCGCATTGCCCGGCCTTGCAGAGTCGGCCTCAGTGACCTATCTGGCCTGGAGCAGGGAGAGTGGCTCGAAGAGGCTCTGAATCGCGTTCACTTGCCACCAGGCGATGCCCCGTCTGTATGCTTGATCGATTCTGGCGTGAACCGCGCCCATCCCCTCATTGAGCCCCTACTGACAGAACAGGATAGCGAGACCGTCTTCTCGGATGGTGACCGATCAGACGATCTCAGACATGGAACACCAATGGCAGGTCTCGCTGCATACGGCGACCTCCGCCAGCTCATGCTTTCCACGGGAACGTGGGAACAACTCCATCGCCTCGAATCCGTAAAGCTGATCCGGGGAAGCACCTCGCATGAACCAGAAAACTACGGCGCCGTCACCTTGCGGGCCATAGATCTGCCCTCCATCGCTGCACCCCGCCGCGCCAGAATTTTCTGCATGGCGGTCACCGCTCCTGGACCGAATACCAGAGGAAATCCCTCGGCATGGTCTAGCGCCATCGATATGGCCGCCTCCGGGACAGAGGCCGAAACCGGCATCCCACGTGTCATCGTGATCTCGGCCGGAAACGCTCCTGAAGCCCCCGCGAATTTCGACTATCCCCAGGCACTTCGCGAAGCCCCAATTGAAGACCCTGCGCAGGCTTGGAATGCCATCACCGTCGGCGCTATCACGAGCCGAACGAACATTGAAGAAGACGACGATGAGGCACGCCGCTCGATCGCTATCGCTCCAGACCATGGCCTCAGCCCGTTCTCAAGAACAGCTCATGAATGGCGACCAGACTGGCCTATCCGTCCTGACATCGTCATGGAAGGCGGTAACCTCGCCAAGGCCCCAGATGATTCGACCCTCCACTTCGACTCTCTGCAACCCCTGAGTTCCGCAGCCGATTTTCGGATTCGCCCGCTCACCCCGTTCAACGCTACCAGTGCTGCCTCCGCCCAGGCTGCACGAATTGCAGCCCGTATTTCTCAACGCTACCCGGACTATCGAGCCGAGACCATTCGGGGGATACTGGTTCATTCGGCCCGCTGGCCCGAGGAACTACTTCGACGCGAAGACCTTGATCCCCATACTTCAGGAAAGACGGAGAAGGTAGAAGAGTTGATGCGTAGCTACGGCTATGGAGTCGTCGATGAAGACCGTGCCTTGGAGAGTCTTCAGAACCAGACCACCATGGTAACCGAGAATTCGATCCAACCACTTACCGATGGGTCAAGTGCTCCCAAGCTCAACGAATGCCATCTGGTGGCTCTCCCGTGGCCAAAAGCGATTCTCGTGGCAAACCCGGACCATACCGTCACGCTCCGCGTTACCCTCTCCTACTTTATCCATCCGAATCCGGGGTCCCGGACTTGGGAAAAAAGTCAGAAATACCACTACGCAAACTGTCTGCTGCGCTTCCGTCCGAAGCATCGGGACATGCCTCTTTCAGAGTTCAGATCACGACTTGATGCTGAGAGCCAGGCATCTAAAGATCAGTATCAAGATCCCGGTTGGGCGGTGGGAGGGACGAACCGAGGCAAGGCCGGTTCTCTCGTTCATGACATCTGGCGGGGCACTTCCGCCCAACTCGCAGAGATGGGACATATTGGCATTTTTCCCGTGAAAGGTTGGTGGGCCTACCGCAAATTTAAAGAGGGTCACGAACTTCACGGCTGCCATCTCAATCGGGTTAACTATTCCCTCATCGTAAGTCTGGAAACGGATGCGCCCCTTCCGATTTACGCTGAGGTCGCCCAGGCGATCACAGCGATCGAAGCCACGGCATCTGTTGATGTCGAAGCCTAAATGTGATCGGATTGGGCTTCCAACTTCACTCGTTGCTACTCTTTGGACAAAGCCCCGCTCACGAATTGCACGAACTCGTTGTCCTGAATTTCTGAGACTCTCGTCCAGACTTCGAGTGCAACTGGTAGCGAGAAGAACTTTCTGATGTCCTCTCGCAGGGCTTCTGGCGGTTGGAGAACTGCCGCACCCGCCGCACGGAAGGATGCGTGAAGGTGCAAAATGAGAAATTGAACGAAGAGTTCTTCATCTCTGCTCTCGGGTTCGTCGGCGAGGTCTCGCTAAGGGTCGAAGATTCTCTTTGGCTTGGGACTCTTGAAAAGTTGCTCCCAGATACTCCGATGCTGTTCGATGATGCGCATCAGGGCTCGGCGGAGGCTTTCGATAGTAGATTTGGCGGCCGAGATCGGCGTCTCCGACGACACGCTGAGAAACTGGGAGGCGGGACGCTATCTACCGACAAAAAGCACATACCGGAGGCTTGCTACGTATCTGAGTGACAACAATCCAGACTCGCTCCCCTAGCCCCCCATTCTCTGGCGGGCAGGTCAGTGTGGTCATTAAAAAGAAACCGACATAAGCAACCTTCCTTCCTTGGTCATGGGAAGCCTCCCAAGGTTGTGTATGGGTAAATCCAGCGCCTCCGCCCACCTTCGATCAGACTACAGATTGTCCACCCGGTCCTGCAACAGCGCCGGCCAGTCAGTCGGATTGTTCTGCTGCGTTAAAGCATCACCGTTCGTGAGATCAACATCGGCATCCTTTCCGTCTACAAAGTGCTCAAAGGAGCGCCTCCCCGCGGCATTCACCCTTAAGTGAATCGTGCCAGCATCCTGTGTCAGTACGGCCATCTGACCGTCGCGAGAATCGAAGTCCGCGAAGATCGCAGCCCCGCTTAGGTCGGGAAGATGATGCCCGCTCGATGGATCGGATGAGACCACGACAACGCTTGGGCTGAGACGATCAATGCGCTCCCACTGGGTCCCATTCTTGCTTCCATGATGCGCCGATCGAAGCACCTGGCAGGTTCCTTCCAGCATCCGCTCGTCGTCAAAGAACGCCCAATTTTCGAGTTGTGCATCCCCGCTAATAATGATCCGAAATCTTCCCCACGAAAGTCGCGAGATAATGCTGAGGTGATTCGTCTCAAACACATCAGCGTCGTCGAGCATCCGGATCATCCCGTTCGTCGGCCCCAACATCTCGAGGAAGGGAGCGTCTGGATCGAAAGGTGGATCATTTCCCGCGCCCCCCGGTAGCATCGCTCCATCAGGGTAGAATCGACTATAGCCCGCTAAGAAAGTTGTCTTCGTGTCATTCTCATCGAAGCGCGCGATTAGTCGCCGATAGGTCATCGGTCCCATCGCAAAGTCGAACCAGAAAGGCGCCACTGTCGCCTCCGCAATCGCAAATTCCTGCGCCAGCCTATTCCCACCACTGAAATGATCCGAGTGCGGATGAGTCACGACGAAGTGCTCGATCGTTTCACCTGCCGCAAGCCCAAGGTCATTCAGCAACTGAATCAATTTTGCCGGATTCTTTGCGTCAATCACAATCACCCCCCCATCGGGCGAAATAATCACCGTTGTGTCGCCCTGACCAACGTTCACCATATAGACGTGAAGGTCGCCATCGGGATTTGGTATCATCTCTTCTCCTTCCCCTTTTGATGAACCCGAACAAATACTTCGCCGGAAGGAATTCCTTCTCCCATTTGGATCGGACGAAAAGACTGATCAATTGACTGGGAAGGATCGATCTCGGAAACTTGCAGCTTCTCCAAGAACTTTGTGATCCCCCGCTGCTGATCAGAGCGCGTCACCATTTGCTTCCGCCGCTCCTCAAGCGGCGCCGCTGCGTCGACTCTTGCCTCCTTTATCTCTGGAAGTATGTTTTCCGCGCGGAGCGACTCCTCAACCTGCGGCACATACGACTCAAACTCCCTTGCCGGAATAAAGCCCGTGCCACGAATCTTCTTCCACTTCCGGTTTGTTGAAAGTACCGCGAAAAACGTCCGGGACAAAGCCTCAGGATCAAATGGGGGACGATATCCGTAGATGTCCTCAAACTCGGCAAAGTCCCATTCTGTGCACCCGAGATCGACCCCGTCCGGGTAATCAGTAACCGCCTGCTCCGAAACCTCGCCACTCGCCACGAGGTGCTCTAACTCGTTTGGTGGGATGAAGTAAAAGAGTCGCGTCTTTCCCTTACTTCGCTCGTAGTAATAGACCGGTTCAGCCGGCAAACTGATCTTCACAGCCCCCTCCTTTCCTTTGAAACACTAGTTTCTTAAATGTCTCCCCCGCTCGTCAAGGGCTAACGTTGCTCGTCCATCTCTTCTTGGCGCGCCGCAGCTTGATCAGCCGGCATAAAAAGTGCCCCGGTTCGAAATCAAGTTCCTCGCCTACCTCCTCCCCGATACGCCGCCACGCCTGAGGACAAGCCTTCACCGGCGCCGACTCGATGATCGTCTTTTCTACCGGTATTTTTCCCATACGCTTGTCTGCGCTAAGGCGCCCAAGAAATTTGTTCGGACGGAGCTCCTTCCGTCGGAAACCCAGCTGTGGCCCCTTTGCCTTGTCCGATTCTTCCTGAGTCGTCCAACTGAAAAGTCATCCAATAGGCCCGCCCACTGCGATCAGAATGGTCATTCCAAACTGATTTGGTTCCATAGCAGCGCCACACAATATGATAGCCTGTTGAGTTGAGCCATTTTTTCAACTCTTCACGATCCACGATACACGTCTCCTTAGGATACCGTCCATGAAAGCGGATGGAAGGTCTGTCGCAACCTGGGGCTGCAAAATCAAATTCATATCCCGTCCATCTAAGGTCACCGATGCTCGAAAGTTGAGGCGAGGGAATGGACCCACCCAATGGGCGGCGTTTTTCCTCTTGAGGACTAATGCTGCACGTCGTTGCGATAGCCCCGGTAGTCCAGTCTTCCGTCTCCCACCGCCCGTCGATCAAACAATGATCGGATAATTCGGCTTGATTCGCAGGATAGCTGGTCAAGGCAGCAAATGGTTGACCAAATTCAGGCTCTTCAAGCCAAAGTCGCCCTCGGCTGACCTCCCGCGAAGAAAGACGCCTAATCAATTCCTCTCTTCGATCTGGCTGCACCAGATACGACTGGAGGGCCCATTCCATCCCTCCCCGCTCATAACGATGCTTGTCGCCCCATACGGGAATAGGTTCAAGCCAGCGAAAATACGTATGGAGGGCGATCCAATCTTTGTTTCCATCATTCAGTTCAAGGAGAACTCTCGGATTCCAAGTCGAGTTCGCGGCTGCTCTCTTTCGCTTACTCTCAAGCCCGACAGGCACGGGAAACGGATTGACTCCTCCTGTCCACCATAGTACAGGTAACTTCGCGAACTGCCAAGAGATGCACTCATCGTCCGCAGTCGGTTCACAAATGAAGGGATCCATCAAATAGCTTTGGCATATTTGTTTCGCGGACCTGAATTTTTGCGGAGAAGCCTCGTAGCCTCTGAAATAGTATTGATCGGAGAGCATACCAAGTAACTCGAACAATCCGATCCACTGGTATTTTTTACTCAATCGCTCAATCTTGTCTCCCTGCCCATAATAACTCCGATCACCGGGGAATGTATCGACATGGGCGCAGTCCCACCCAACCTCGAAGACTCGTTGAATGATATATCGTTTCCCTCGATGCGCATCAAATACGTCTTTGTAATCACCATGTTTAGGTGCAGGGCGATAGATACGTGTCTTCAGAAACTTTTGGACGTACATCTCCATAACATAGCGACCAAAATCGCCGTAGTTGCAGAAACCAAGGCCTATATTGGGTTCAACCGAACGGAGAAGAGATGCAATCTTGCAATCACCATATTTGGCCTTGATCTCTTCCTTTTTTTTCTCGAGCGATTTCTCCGACCAGGCTCTCAGCAGTTTGGATCTCCATGGAGGCCGGAATCGAGAGGCGTCGAATTCTAGCGGAAATGCACCCTTTTGTTCTGCTTGCGCACAGATTTCTGAGGCATAGTGCCGAACGAGGAGATGTGGCGGCGTAAGTTCTGGTTCGAAAAAGTGTTGAAAAGTAATGCTGGCCAGACGGGTCAGACCGGGATCTCCTTTCTGGGCGTACTGAGAGGATCCTGCGCATGCGATCAATACGGCCTCTACCACGTAGGGGTCGTCCACATCCAAGAATAGGGCCAGGATATCCGAGGCGACGGAACATCGATTCGCAACTATCCGGGTCAGGGACGTAATTAACCGAGTCCGCTCCTCCACGACGGTGGAGCTCGTCAACCATGCAATCGTAACAGCCAGGAGAAGAAGCTCTTCATCAGGAACCACGCTGAGGTGCCCCTGGTCGGCCCAAGACCGAATCTCATCAAGTGCTGAACTATTCTCGTATCCCGAAAGGGCGGCATTGGCCCAAAACGTCCACTTCCTGTCTCTTTCCGCGAGAGGCATTTTTTTGAGGCGATCATTGAGATAAAGAGCGTTCCAAGGATGATGCACATTGGTAGCGAATGCGATCATCTGATCAAAATCGTTTCCAACCTGATCTGCGCTGCAAACTTTCAGCAATTCTGAAGTTCGTGCATTCCAACTCCGCTCAGTTCTCCAAGGAAGGCTGGAAAGAAAGATTCTCTTCAATTGCCAGTCCATCACCAAGTCGGGAATCATATCCGGAATCTCCATTCCGCATTCGTTGGGCAACCGGATCGCCAACATCCCCACCACCCCCATATGCTCGGACCTCCAGTCGAAGTCGCTCAACTTTGAGATCAGGTCGATATTTGGTTGTCCCCCTTCAGGAAGGAAATGCCGACTAAGAAAATAGTCCCACACCCTTTCGTGTGT
>JBCCIR010000042.1:0-35702 GCA_039028175.1 Verrucomicrobiota bacterium | reverse complement strand
GTTTTGTTTTTGGTGGTCTGTCCGGTTGGGGTGGCTTTGGTGGCGGTGTGGGTGGGTGTGTGTGGGTGCGTGGGGTATTTGTTTGGGCAGGGCTTGGTGGAGGAGTTTTTGGAGGCGAGCGAGGTCCTCGTTGAGTAGGGATTGGAATTGTTGGTCGCTCATGGGAGTGGGGGGGACTATTGACCGGAGGAGGGGGGAAGGCAAGGGGGGTGGCAGCGGAGTTGCCGGTTATTTGTTGTTCGATCTTGGGGATGGGTTCTTGGGGATGGGGACGAGGAATTACTTAAGAAATGTTAAAATAATTTGTTCATTCTAATTTGAACATATTGGCTTTGGCCTTACTCTAAGGGGGTTCATGGCATCGAGACCAATTTCGGCGGAGCCCGGCGGGGCGGTGGGGGTGGAGGCGGGCGCATCCGGTGAGGAGGCGTTGTTGAGTGATTTGGAGTTGGAGGTGATTGAGATGTTTGTGAACGGGGTGAAGTTGTTGGGGATTCCGAAGTCGGTGGGGGAGATATACGGCTTGTTGTTTATTTCGCGGGAGCCGTTGCCGTTGGACGAGTTGGTGTCGCGTTTAAAGATCAGCAAGGGGTCGGCGAGTCAGGGTTTGCGGTCGTTGCGGAATTTGGGGGCGGTGCGCTCGGTGTATGTGGCTGGGGAGCGGCGGGATTTTTATGAGGCGGTGGCGGAGTTGAAGCCACTGGCATCGGGATTTATCAAGGAGCAGTTGGAGCCGCATCTGGAGACGGGGGGGCAGCGCTTGGAGCGGTTGAAGGAATTGGCGGAGGAGGAGGCGAGGGCGGGCGGAGATGCGGAGGCGGGGAAGTTTTACCGGGATCGGGTGGAGCGGTTGAGAAAGTGGGAGGGCAAGGCGCGGCAGTTGTTGCCGTTGATCCGGAGATTTTTGGGATAGAACACGATGAGTGACGAGACGGGAGAGAAGAAGGAAGCGGCGAACGTGGCGTGGCGTTGTGTGCGGTCGAAGTTGCGATCGGAGCATATTGCGGCGGCGCACTTGGAGAAGATTGAGGGGGTGGAAGTGTTTTGTCCGCGGATTCGGTATGAGAAGGCGACGCGGCGTGGGAAGGTGTGGTTCGTGGAGGCGTTGTTTCCGGGGTATGTGTTTGTGAAATTTGACCTGGTGGCGAACTTGCGGCAGGTGAGTGCGACGCCATCGGTGACGAAGGTGGTGAAGTTTGGGGAGGAGATTCCCTCGATTCCGGGCGGGGTGATTGAAGAATTGTCGAAGCGCTTGGACAATGAATCGGCGATTACGGTGACGGATGCGATGACTCCGGGGGACGAGGTGGAAGTGATTGAGGGGCCGATGCGAGGGATGATGGCGGTGGTGACGAAATTGATGCCGGCGAAGGAGCGTGTCGGTATTTTGTTAGATTTTCTCGGCAGTGTTTGCGAGGTGGAGGTGTCCCGGGAGTCGGTCCTGGGTCAGAAGGAGGCGCGGAATCTTGCGATGACCGAGGAGAAGTAGGCCGTGAAAGCGGGCAAACGCGTTTGGTAGAAGAGCGCGGGCCGAACGTTTTGAAGACGGGCGGAGACAAGCGAAGAGAGGAGACGGGGGGTCTTGCCGGGGGAACCGGCAAACGACCAAGGGCGGCAGCTTGTTTGAATTCCGTGGGTGAGGGGGAGGGGAGAGGATGAGCGAGGAGCGGCGATACCTGGTGGTGGGAGCGGGGATGTCGGGGGCGGTGGTGGCGCGCGAGTTGGCGACGCGGACGGCGTGCCGGGTGGTGGTGGTGGATCAGCGGGCACACCTGGCGGGAAATTGTCACACGGAGCGGGACGAGGCGACGGGGGTGATGGTGCACCAGTATGGGCCGCACATCTTCAATACGGACAATGAGCGGGTGTGGCGGTACATCAATGAGTTCGGGACATTTCGGTTGTATACGAACCGGGTGAAGGCGGTGACGGAGAAGGGTGTGTTTTCGTTTCCGATCAATCTGCACACGATCAACCAGTTTTTTGGGAAGACTTTTACTCCGCGGGAGGCGGAGGCATTTGTGGCGGAGTTGGGTGACGCGAGTATCGGGGAGCCGAAGAATTTCGAGGAGCAGGCCTTGAAGTTTTTGGGCCGGGAATTGTATGAGGAATTTTTCCTGGGGTATACGAAGAAGCAGTGGGGGGTGCATCCGCGGGAACTGCCGGCGTCGGTTTTGAAAAGGTTGCCGGTGCGTTTCAATTACGACGATTGTTATTACGACAAGAAGTATCAGGGGATACCGGAGGAGGGCTATACGGTGATCGTGGAGCGGATGTTGTCGGAGGAGGGGATCGAGGTACGATTGGGGGAGACGTTTCGGGCGGCGGACGGGGAGGGATTTGATCATGTTTTTTATACGGGGCCGATCGATGCCTATTTTGAATATGAGAAGGGGCGCTTGGGGTATCGGACGGTGACCTTTGAGCGGCACGAGGCGGCGGGGGATCACCAGGGGAATGCGGTGATGAACTATCCGGGAGAGGAGGTGCCTTACACGCGGGTGCATGAGCACAAGCATTTCACGCCGTGGGAGACGCATGAGCGGACGGTGTATTTTGAGGAGTTCAGCCAGGAGACGGGTCCGGAGGACGACCCGTTTTTTCCGAAGCGACTGGCGGCGGACAAGGGGAAGTTGGCGGCGTATCGGGAGCTGGCGGGGGAGTTGGAGGGGGTTTCGTTTTTGGGGAGGTTAGGGACGTATCGGTATATGGACATGGAGAAGGTGATCGGGGAGGCCTTGGAATTTGTGGACGGGATCGTGGCGGGAGCCGGGGAAGGGATACCGGTGTTTCCGAACGAGGAGGGGTGAGAAACTGTTTGGCTCGGGGTTGAGGGTGAGTAAGGTCTGGACTTGATTTAGAGGTATGGAATTGGAGCGAGCGAAAGAATTGGTGGCGGGCTTCCGTGGGAAGCGGCTGCTGGTATTTGGGGACGTGATGTTGGACCGATTTATCTGGGGAAACGTATCGCGGATTTCGCCGGAGGCGCCGGTGCCGGTGGTGCAGGTGGGGAAGGAGTCGATTTATCCCGGGGGCGCGGCGAACGTGGCACGGAACCTGGTGCCGTTTGCGGGCGAGGTTTCGATATCGGGATTGGTGGGGGATGATGAGAACGGGGGTGTTTTGTCGGGGGTCTTGGAGGAGGGGAAGATTCGGACGGACGGGGTGATTCGGAGTCCGGGGTATGCGACGATCACGAAGACGCGGATTATAGCGCGGCAGCAGCAGGTGGTGCGGATAGATCATGAGAGTCCGGCGGAGTTGACGGAGGGGCAGGTGGAGGAGTTGGCGGAGTTTTTATCGAAGCGCGCCGGGGATTTGGACGGGGTGATCTTGGAGGATTATGGGAAGGGATTTTTGACGCAGGGGACCGTGGACCGATTGGTGCCGATTGCGCGGGAGGCGGGTTTGGTGATTACGGTGGATCCGAGTTCGGGAAATTTCCTGGAGTGGGAGGGAGTGACGGCGATCAAGCCGAATCGATTGGAGGCGTTTCAGATTACGGGGGTGCCGGAGAGTCCGCCGACGGATGATCCGATGACGGACGAGGCGTTGCTGGAGGTGGGGGGTGAATTGTTGGACCGGTGGGGGACGGACATGTTGAAGATCACGTTGGGGGAGCAAGGGATGATGTTGTTTGAGCGGGATCAGCCGCCGTTCCACATTGATACGCGGGCGCAGGCGGTGTTTGACGTGTCGGGGGCGGGGGACACGGCGATTGCGATTTTCACCTTGGCGTTGTGCGCGGGAGCGAGTGCGCAGGAGGCGGCGGAGTTATCGAATCATGCGAGCGGTGTGGTGGTGGGCAAGCTGGGGACGGCGACGTTGACGCCAGAGGAGTTGTTGGAGTCGGTCGAGGTTCGGGATTGAGCGAAAAGGAGGTATATTTGGATATGGAATCGGCAAAAGAATATGAGGCGGCTTTTTGTGCGGCGGCGGACGAGCATTTGGGGGTGATTGAGGCCTTGAAGGGGGAAGCGGGAGTGGTGGCGGCGATGGCGGCGGCGATGGCGAATTGTTTGCGGACGGGGAACAAGGTGTGTTTCATGGGGAACGGGGGGAGTGCGGCGGACAGCCAGCATTTGGCGGCGGAACTGGTGGGGCGTTTTCAGATGGAGCGGAAGGGATTGCCATCGATTGCATTCACGGTGGACACTTCGATTTTGACGGCGGTGGGGAATGATTACGGGTATGACGATGTGTTTCGGCGTCAGGTGGAGGCCTTGGTGGTGCCGGGGGATGTGGTGGTGGGGCTATCGACCTCGGGGAACAGCGAGAATGTGTTGCGTGGGTTGGCGGAGGCGCGGGAGCGTGGGGCGGTGACGGCAGCGTTGACGGGAGGAGACGGGGGGCGGATGAAGGCGGAGGGATTGGCGGATCATGTTTTGGTGGTGCCGGGAAAGGGATCGGCGCGGATACAGGAGGGGCATATCTTGGTGGGGCATGTGTTGTGTGATTTGGCGGAGCGGGCGGTGAGTTGAGTCCATTTTGGGAGTGGAAGAGGACGATTGATGGTTAAAGGGGAGGAACTCGAGCAGATATACGCCCGGCGATTCGGGAAGACGCGGGTGTATCGGAACAAGGTGTGGGCCGTATTGTGCGGTTCTTTTTTTAATCGGCTGGTGAAACGCGATGATCGCGTGCTTGATCTGGGGTGTGGGTATGGTGATTTTATCAATCAGATTGAGTGTGGTGAGCGGTTTGGGATGGATTTGAATCCGGCGTCGAGGGAGTTATTGAAAGACGGGGTGGAATTTCTTGAGCAGGATTGTTCGACGCGATGGCCGTTCAAGGACGGGGAATTGGACGTGGTGTTTACGAGCAATTTTTTCGAGCACCTGCCGAACAAGGAAGCGTTGGAACGGACGATCGAGGAGGTGGGGCGTTGTTTGCGGACGGGGGGCAAATTAGTGGCATTGGGACCGAATTACAATCGGCTGCATGGAAAGTATTGGGATTTTTGGGATCACCACGTTGCGTTGACTGAGTTGTCGTTGAGGGAGCTTCTTGAGTTGAAGGGGTTCAAGGTGACGATATGCGAGGGGAGTTTTTTGCCATACACGATGGAGGGAGGGCGGATGTATCCCCTTTGGTTTGTATCGTTGTATTTGAAGTTGAAGCTTGCCTGGCGAATTTTCGGCAAGCAATTCCTGGTAGTGGGTGAGTGGCAGGGGTTGGAGCAGGAGAAATGAGTGCGAACGAGGCGGTAGAGCTTTTTTCCGTGGTGATACCTGCGCGGGACGAGGAGGGGAACGTGCGCAAGATGGTGGAGGGGTTATATGGGGTGTTTAAGGAGGCGGGGGTTCCTCATGAGATCATTGTGGTGGACGACGGGAGCACGGACGGGACGGCGCGGGTGCTAGAGGAGGTGGCGGAAGCGGTGCCGACATTGCGACCGGTCGCCAACGAGGGGGATCACGGGTTCGGGCGGGCGATTGTTTGCGGGTTGGAGGCGATGAAGGGGGACGCGGTGGTGATCATGATGGCGGACGATTCGGATGATCCGGCGGATGCGGTGAAATATTGGGAGGGGTTGAAACGAGGGACGGATTGCGTGTTTGGGAGCCGTTTTGTGCGTGGGGGGAAGACGATTGATTATCCTCCCATGAAGTTGGTGGTGAACCGGATGGCAAATTTGTTCATCAAAGTGTTGTTCAACATCAAGCTGAACGACACGACGAACGCGTTCAAAGCATACCGGGCTGAAGTGATCGAGGGGTGCCGGCCATTTTTGTCGCCGCATTTCAATTTGACGGTTGAGTTGCCGTTGAAGGCGATTGTGCGTGGATACAGTTGGGAGGTGGTGCCGATATCGTGGCGCAACCGGCAGGCGGGGGTGGCGAAATTAAAGATCAAGGAAATGGGAAGTCGGTATTTGTTTATCGTTTTGTATGTGTGGTTGGAGAAGTATTTCGGGCGCGGTGATTACCGGCGAAGGAAGGGGGCTTGATCGTTGGCGAGTGGAGAGACAGGGATGTTAGTGGGACGAGAGACGGGGGAGAATCAGAGAAGGGCGATCAGCCGCTTTGTGCTTTTGCTGGCGGTGGCCGGGATTCTCATTCGGGGTGCGTGGCTTTGGCTGCCGGTGCTAGACGACAACAGTTGGCTGCGCCAGACGCAAACGGCAGACGGGGCCAAGAGTTTAAAGGAGCGGGGTTTTTGGCCTCCCTACAGTATTGCCAGTTGGCGTGGAGACCTGGAGGCGAAGCTGGTAATGGAGTTGCCGGTCTACTCTTACCTTGCGGGAGGGCTGAGCGCGGTTATCGGGAACATGGATTTGTCGGGTCGGATTGTTTCGCTGGCGATGTGGATTATTTCGTATTTCCTGTTGATGGCGATCTTGCGGCGGTTCCTGACCGAGCAGCAGCTTCGATGGGCGGCGGTGTTGTATGTTGTTGCGCCGCTATCGATCGAACTTGGGATTGCCTTTCAGCCAGAAATGTTAGTTCAAGTGTGCGGGCTTGGGTTTTTGCTTGCGATGCTCCGGTATTTTGAAGGCGGGAGATTATCGATTTTTCTTTTGATGTTTCTCCTTGGAGTGGTCGGGGTCTGCATCAAGTTACCGACGATGTTTCACTACTACTTCATTTTTGGCCTGCTTTTATTGCGAAATGAGGGGTGGAGGGCGGCGATTCGGTTGCGGTACTGGCTGTTTGCGATCGGGACGCTTGCGTCGCTCAAGCTGTGGGGAACCTATGTCGACGCGGTGAACCTGGAGGCGTTTCCCGAGTGGACGGCGTCGAGCATGTTGCGAGATTTCACCTCCGAGATTGGCGGATTGTTGCAGGTGCACAATTGGATAAAGGGGGCAGCCTATTTGACGGTGTTCGTGTTGACGCCGATTGGCTTGCTGTTCGTATTAGCGGGGTTGATCAGCCTAGTGAGATCGCGGGATTGGTTTTCATTTCCGATGTTGTGGTGTATTGCGACGGCGGTGTTTTACGTAATTTGGGGGCCGCGGACGGCGCTGGGGCATGCTTACTACAACCTGCCGGCATTGGCGCCGGCGGCGATGTTGTTTGGGATTGGTGTGCCTGCGGTGCTTGATTTTTTACGCCAAGGGGCGTGGGCGGGAATTGTGAGAGCGCTGCGGCCGGAGTTCCTTGTGGTGTTGGCGGTGGGGATATTTTCGGCGTTTGGCGCTGCGTATTTGCTCCGGCAGGATACACTTGTGCACCGGGCATCGATGTGGGTGGCGGAGAATATTCCTGAGAATGATTTGGTAATGGTGAAGTCGAATCACAGCAATTATTCGGTTATTTACCCGCACGTACCGGCGTATTCCTATTACAGCGGTCGACGGGTTTGGATATGGGTGCCGGCGATGAAGGAGCGGGAGCAGGAGCGGGCCTTGGAGACTTCTCGATGGCTGCTGGTTACCAAGCGGCAGGAGGAAGTGAAGTGGTATGAGAAGATGAGGCGGTTGTTGAAAAGGTATGAGCAGGCCCCGGAGGATATGTCCTGGCTGACGAACCAAGCGGGGGTGGAGCGGGTGCATGACTCACAATTGTTTTCAGTGTATGAGTTGAAGCCGCCGCACAGAAGCGTTGAAATGACGCCATAATATGGATCGGGTGTGGTTCCGTGGTGTAGCGGGAAGAAATATTTCAGTTAGGATATGACGGAGGAAAAGACAGATATCGCTTTGGTGGGGGTGGGGTATTGGGGACCGAATCTTGTTCGGAATTTGATATCCAATCCGCGTTCGAGATTGAAGTATGTCATAGATCGATCGGCGGACCGGCGTGAATTTGTGGGAGCGACATTTCCCGGGGTGGAGGTTGCGGAGGACATTGCCGTTGCGTTGGAGGATGAAGGAGTGAAGGGGGTGGTGATCGCCACGCCGGCGGGAACGCATTATCAGATTGCGAAGGAGTGCCTGGGTGCGGGGAAGCATTTGTTAGTGGAGAAGCCGCTCGCGACGTCGGTTGAGGAGGTGGATGAGTTGGCGGCGGCGGCGGACGAGCGGGGGCTGGTTTTAATGTCCGGTCATACCTTTATCTATAACGGGGCGGTGCGGTATTTGAGGGAACTGATCCGAGCGGGTGATCTTGGTGAGATTCGGTATTTGTATTGTCAGCGATTGAACTTGGGCCGAATTCGATCGGATGTTGATGCGTGGTGGAATCTGGGGCCCCACGATGTGAGTATTATCCAGTATTTGCTGGGTGATCCGGATCCTGTGGAGGTGAATCGACTTGGTCAGGCGTATGTGCAAGATGGGATAGAGGATGTGGTATTCGTCACGATTCGGTATCCGGAAAATGTCATCGCGAATATCCAGGTGAGTTGGTTGGATCCGCACAAGGTGCGGAAGCTGACGGTTGTGGGCAGCAAGAAGATGGCGGTGTATGACGATATGTCGGACAACAAGATTGCGATATATGACAAAGGGATCGATGTGAAAGCGGAGCCGGGGCGGGCGATGGATTACGACGAGACGGCGACGCCTTCATTTGCGCACCGATCGGGTGATATTGTTTTGCCGAAGTTTTCGTTTGAGGAGCCGCTCAAGCAGGAGATCGATCACTTTTTAGCGTGTATCGAGGGTGGGACGAGTTGCCAGACGGGGCCGGCACATACCCGCCGGGTGATTGACATTCTTTCCAAGGCAGATGTCTGAGGAGAAGCCAGAGATCAGGAAAGCGGGCATCGTGGACGTTGAGTTTGGCGCCGGCGTGGTGGTGGTGGAACCGGTGAACATTTATCGTTGCCGGATCGGCGAGGACAGTTTTGTGGGTCCGTTTGTCGAGATTCAAGCGGGTGTGGTCATCGGGGAGCGTTGTCGCATTCAATCGCACGCGTTTATTTGTGAACTAGTCACGATGGGTGATGATTGTTTTGTTTCCCATGGGGCCATGTTTATCAACGATCTATTCCGCGGAGGCGGACCGAGTGGGCATCCGAGCAAGTGGGCGGCGACGCGCATTGGAAGCCGGGTATCGATCGGGACGAATGCGACGATCTTGCCGGTTGAGATTTGTGACGACGTGGTGATTGGGGCGGGCAGTGTGGTAACAGCCGATATTGAGGAAGCGGGAATCTATGCGGGGAATCCGGCGAGATTGTTGCGAGCGCGACCGGAGGGTAAATAGGCGAATTTATGCGGGTACCATTTGTAGATTTAAAGCGTCAGTATGAGAATCATCGGGAGTCTCTTGATGGGGCGATCGCGGCTGTCATTGAGGAGACGGCATTCATACGGGGGAAATATGTAAAGGCCTTTGAGGATGAGTTCGCTTCGGCGATGGGTGTCGAGCATTGTGTATCCTGTGCGAATGGAACGGATGCGTTGTATTTGGGATTGCGGATGTTGGAAATGGAGCCCGGCGACGAGGTGATTACGACGGCCAACAGCTGGATTGCAACCTCGGAAAGCATTACGAACGCGGGAGGCGTGGTGGTATTTGTGGACACGGACGATGCGACATTCAACATGGATGTGAAGAAGATTGAGGAGAAGATTACGAAGCGAACGCGGGCGATTCTTCCCGTTCATTTATTGGGGCAGTCGGCAGATATGACTGCGATTATGGATTTGGCGGGGAGGCATGGGCTGGCAGTGATCGAAGATTGTGCGCAGGCTCACAAAGCGACGTGGGGGGGGCAGAAGGTGGGGACATTCGGTTCCGTGGGAACGTTTAGTTTTTATCCGGGAAAGAATCTTGGTGCCTTTGGTGATGCGGGGGCCATTATAACGAACGACGGAGAATTGGCTCGTCGAATGAGGACGCTTGCGAATCACGGGGCGGAGGCGGGAAGCAAGCACAGTCACATCGTGGAAGGGATCAACAGTCGACTGGATGGGATTCAGGCGTCGGTATTGTCGGCGAAGTTACCTCATCTTGGAGACTGGACGAAGGGGCGTCGCGAAGCGGCGGCGAAATATGGGAGTGAATTATCCACGGTCTCGGAGGTGAGGGTTCCCGTGATCGCGGAGGAGGCGGAGTCGGTATTTCATGTGTATTCGATTTTGGCGGACGACAGGGACGGACTTCAGGAGTATTTGAGTGACGAGGGTATTGCGACGAGCCGGCATTATCCGACGCCGCTTCCTTTCCTGGAGGCCTATCGTTATCTGGGTCACACGCGAGAGGAGTTCCCGACGGCATCGCGGCACCAGGAGCGGATGTTATCGCTGCCGATCTATCCTGAGATTACGGATGAGCAGATTGGGTATATTGCCGAGAGGATTGGAAAGTACTATAAACGTTAGGCGATCGCGTGAGAGGGAGTGTATTCGGGTTGAAAGCGGGATTTGAGGGGTAATGGATTTTATTGATTTGAAGTCTCAGCAGGCGTTGATTCGGGAGGAGTTGGATCGACGGATCAGTGCGGTGCTTGAACATGGGCGCTATGTGATGGGTCCGGAGGTGGGAGAATTGGAGGAGCGTTTGGCGGCCTACGTGGGAGTGGCTCATTGCATTGGCGTATCGAGCGGAACGGATTCTTTATTGATTTCGATGATGGCAATGGGCATCGGTCCCGGGGATGAGGTGATTACAGTTCCCTACACTTGGATTTCTACGGCGGAGATGATCGTGCTCTTGGGGGCGACGCCTGTTTTTGTGGATATCGACGAGCGGACATGGAACATGGATGCAGGTGCGCTTGAGGGGGCGATCACGGAGCGGACGAAAGCGATTATGCCCGTGGGGATATTCGGGCAGACGGCCGACATGAAAGCCATCAATGAGATTGCGCGGCGACATGGGGATTTGCCGGTGATTGAAGATGGGGCACAATCGTTTGGGGCGACGCATCACGGGGAACGGTCCTGTGGGTTATCGATTGTGGGGAGCACCTCATTTTTTCCGTCCAAGCCGCTGGGCGGGTATGGTGAAGGTGGGGCACTTTTCACCGATGATAGTGACTTGGCGGAAAGGATGCGGCAGATCAGGAATCATGGGGAGGCGGCTAAGCATCATCATCCATTGCTTGGTTTAAACGGGAGGCTGGACACGATTCAAGCGGCGGTATTGTTGGCGAAGATGGATGTATTTGATAATGAGGTTGGCAAGCGTCAAGAGGTCGCTGCGATGTATGGGGTGGGGTTGGCGGGGCGAGGGGTGACCTTACCGGAGGTTGCGGACGGAAACTTGTCTGTTTACGCGCAATACACAGTATTGTCGCCGGAGCGGGAAAGGCTGAGAGGAGCGCTTGAGGAGAAGGGGATTCCATCGGTGAGTTATTACGTGGTGCCTCTTCATTTACAGCCGGTGTTTGAGAAACTGGGGTATGAGGAAGGCGACTTCCCGGTGACGGAGCGGGTATCGAAGGAGGGCTTGAGTTTACCGATGAACCCGTATTTAACGCGGGCCGAAGTGGAGAGTGTGTGCGAGGGGCTTGCCTTGCCGGAAGAAGGGAGTGAAGAGGCGGACGGTCGAAGTTTTTCGAGCCGGGGAGTGGGGGCCGGGGAAACGGGTTGATGGGTGTGCGGTGGAGTGGTGAATTTTTCGTAGTGAGGAAGAGATAGAAAATGAAAGCTGTAATACTTGCCGGTGGCAAAGGGACTCGCTTGAGTGAAGAAACGATTAGCAAGCCGAAGCCGCTTGTCGAGGTCGGGGAGCGTCCGATTTTGTGGCACATCATGAAGATTTACTCGGCGCACGGGATCAACGATTTTGTTATTTGTTCGGGATACCGGGGATATTTGATCAAGGAATACTTCGCGAACTATTTTCTGCACATGTCGGATGTGACGTTTGACATGGCGCGGAATGAGATGGAAGTGCACCATCAGAATGCGGAGCCTTGGCGGGTGACGATTGTGGACACTGGCGAGGAGACGATGACGGGGGGGCGCATCAAGAGGATCGAGAAGTTTGTAAGCGGGGAGACGTTTTGCTGCACATATGGTGACGGCGTGGGAGATGTCGATATCAGGGCGTTGTTGGATCGGCATGGGGAGGCGGGAAAATTGGCCACCTTGACGGGGGTGCAACCTCCGGGGCGATTTGGCGCGCTTGATATCAATGAGGGGCATTTAGTGTCATCGTTTCAGGAGAAACCGGAGGGGGATGGGGGTTGGATCAACGGCGGATTTTTCGTGTTAGAGCCCGGGGTTTTTGAGTATTTGGGCGGGGATGATTGTGTTTGGGAACAGGAGCCGTTGCGAAATTTGGCGCGGGACGGGGAGTTGGCGGTCTATGAACACGACGGGTTTTGGCGGCCGATGGACACGTTGAGAGACAAGGCGACACTTGAGGGTTTGTGGGACGGGGGGGAGGCGCCTTGGAAAATTTGGAACTAGAGCGTATTGGGCATTTTGTTTAGGGACTGTTACAGGGGGAAGAGGGTACTTGTGACCGGGCATACCGGTTTCAAGGGCAGTTGGATGACGGAGTGGTTGTTATCACTCGGTGCGGAGGTGGTGGGAGTGTCGCTTGCCGACATGCCGACGGAACCCTGTTTATTCGTGCAGCTTGGATTGCGGGACCGTGTGAGGCATCATGAGGGAGATATTCGTGACGGCGAGTATTTGAGTGGCGTGGTGGCGGCCGAGGAGCCGGATTTCGTTTTTCACCTGGCGGCGCAATCGTTGGTGAGGCGTTCGTATGAGGCTCCGGTTGAGACCTTTGGCACCAACTTGATGGGGACGGTCAACTTGCTGGAGGCCGTGCGGGCTTGTGGGCGTCCGGTAACGGTGGTATTGGCGACGACGGACAAGTGCTACGAGAATCGGGAGTGGGATTATGCGTATCGGGAAGGTGATCCCTTGGGTGGGTATGATCCATACAGTGCGAGCAAGGCTTGTGCCGAGCTTGCGATCGGGAGTTACCGGAAATCATTTGCGGAAAATTCGCGGGAGGTCAGGACGGCTTCGGCGAGGGCGGGCAACGTGATCGGGGGTGGGGATTGGGCGCAAGACCGGATTGTCCCGGATTGCATTCGGTATCTGAGGAGGAAGGAAGGGATCATCGTGCGGAATCGCCATGCGACGCGACCCTGGCAGCACGTGTTGGAACCGTTGGGAGGTTATTTGTGGCTTGGTGCGGAGCTGGAGCTGGAGCGGGCGCGGGGGGAAGGCGACGACGAGCGAGCGGAGAAGGTTGCCGGTGCGTTTAACTTTGGGCCGAATTTGGATGCGAACCGGACGGTTGCGGAGTTGGTTGAGGAAGTGTTAAAGAGTTGGCCGGGCGAGTGGATTGATCAGTCTGAGCCGGGAGCGCATCATGAGGCGAGCCGGCTCAATCTTGCGGTGGACAAGGCGTATCATCTTCTTGAATGGCGACCGGCTTGGGGATTTGAGAAAGCCGTTGCGCGCACGGTGGAATGTTATCGGCGGATAGAAGACGGGGAGGCGGCGTGCGGTGTTGTTAAGGAGCAGATTTCGGAATATTACCGCGAGGCTTCTGGGAAGGGGATAGCCTGGGCGGGCAACTAGCGAACGATCACGATGAGTTCTGCGGATCAGTTAAAGAGCGAGATACTGCGACTTACGCGCGAATATTCGAAACTCATGCATCGTTCGAATCGCGAGGGGACGGACGGAGAGCGGGCACCATTTGTCCCAGGGGAAACGCCGGTACCTTATGCTGGGCGAGTGTTTGCCGAGGAGGAGGTTGAGGCGGCGGTATCGAGCACCTTAGATTTCTGGCTTACCTTGGGGCCGGAGGGAGAGGCTTTTGAAAGTGAGCTCGCGGAAACGCTGGGAGTCAGGCACTCGCTCCTGGTGAACTCGGGATCATCGGCCAATCTGGTTGCGATCTCGGCCCTGACGAGTCACAAAGTTCCCGAAGCCAAGCGGATTATTCCTGGTAGTGAAGTCATCACGGTGGCGGCGGGATTTCCGACGACGGTGGCTCCGATCTTGCAGGTGGGAGCGGTGCCGGTGTTTATCGACAGTGATCCGGTTACGGGCAACGCCTTGGTGGAGCAATTGGAGGAGGCTTATACTGAAGGCAAGACGAAGGCGGTGATGATGGCTCATACCTTGGGCAATCCGTTTGATCTTGGGGTGGTATTGGAGTTTTGCCAGCGCCACGAGTTGTGGTTGATCGAAGACAACTGTGATGCCTTGGGATGCACCTACACGATGAGCGGGGAGCGGGCACGTGCGATGGGGTGTGGGGAGAGCTCTCCTGGTATTTCCGTTGAGGGTGATGAAGTCACGCGATACACGGGGACCTGGGGTGATATTTCGACGCAATCGTTCTATCCCCCGCATCATTTGACCATGGGAGAGGGGGGAGCGGTGAATATTGTTCATCGCGCGCCATTAAAATCGTATGCGGAGAGTTTTCGTGATTGGGGGCGTGATTGTTGGTGTGCATCGGGGGTGGACAACACCTGTGGCAAGCGATTTGGGTGGTCATTGGGAGATTTGCCGGCCGGGTTTGATCACAAGTATATCTATTCGCACCTGGGGTATAACCTGAAGCCCTTAGATCCCCAGGCGGCGATTGGTCGGGTGCAATTGGGCAGGCTTTCGAAGTTTGTTGCCTCGAGGAAGGCGAATTGGGATCGGTTGAGGGTGGGGCTCGCTGAACTAGAAGAGTTTATTGAATTTGCATTACCGACACATGGGACGGAATGGGTTCCACCGGGCGAGCGTGGGCGGGGTGAAGACGCGTTTCGGTGGGATGCGAGCGGATGCCGGAGCGACTGTTCATGGTTTGGATTTATGATGACGATTCGGGACGGCGCTCCTTTTTCGAGGACGGGACTGGCCAGGCATTTGGATGAATTGCGGATTGGCAATCGGATGCTTTTTGGGGGGAACTTGGTGCGGCAGCCGGCGTTTGTGCAGTTGCGAAAGGATCGGCCGGAAGCGTTTCGGGTGATTGGAGATTTGAGCGGGGCGGATCGGATTATGAACGACACGATTTTTCTTGGGACATTTCCTGGTTTGAGCGAGGAGCAGATTGATTACATGATAGAAGGGGTGCGTTCTTTTGCGAAAGCGCACTAGGAGGCGAGGAGATATCGAGGATGGGATTATGGGGAGAGGGTAGCGCTTTTTTCGAATGAGAATATCAGCGGAGCCATTGTCGGGTGCGAAGATACTGGAACCGTTTGTCCATCGGGATGAGCGGGGTGACTTCGTCAAGACATACCATGAAGAGCAATTGGCGGGAGTGGGGTTGGAGATGGTGGTTCGCGAGGAGTTTTTTTCGAGTTCGGGTCGTGGGGTGTTGCGGGGAATGCATTTTCAAGTGCCGCCGCACGCTCACCAAAAGCTTGTATACTGCATCTCGGGGAGAGTATTGGATGTTTTCTTGGACATTCGGCGAGGGAGTCCCACGTATGGGCGGGCTGCCGGGGTGGAGTTGAGTGCGGTCAACCGGCAGTTGTTGTTTTTGCCTGTTGGATTTGCGCATGGCTTCGTGAGTTTGGAGGATGGTTCGTGCATGGTCTACAAGACGGATGCGGTCTATGAGCCTGAGGCGGATGCGGGTATTCGCTGGGACAGTTTTGGATTTGAATGGCCATTTGCGGAGCCTGTTGTGTCGCCGCGTGACGAGGCTTTTCCATTGCTTGAGGGATTTGAATCTCCGTTTTAGGCAGGATGAAGATATTTCTGACAGGGGGGACGGGTTTTGTTGGGAGCCATTTTTTGCGGGTGGCTCTGGCGGGCGGGCATGAAGTGATTGCCCAGCGGCGGTGTCCCGAGAGTCGGCCGCGTCTTTGGCTGGAGCGGGAGCCGTCTTGGTTGGATGTTCCGCTTGATGCCATTGAGGCGGAGCATTTGGGAGGGTGTGATTGCGTTGTTCACTTGGCGGCGCACACCGCCAACGTTCCCTACGACAGCTTTGGCAATTGTTTTTATTGGAACGTCCAGGCGGTGATTCGGTTGTTTGAGAAAGCGATTAAAGCCGGGGTGGAGAAGTGGATTGTGGCCGGTTCTTCTTTTGAGTATGGCACGTCGGCGGAGCGGTATGAGTTTATTCCGGTGACCGCGCCGTTGGCGCCGGTGGGTTCTTATCCGGCCTCGAAAGCGGCGGCATCGGTGGCGTTGAGGGGTCTGGGGGCTCAGTTTGGCTGTCGACTTTTGATTGGGCGAATTTTTCAGGTGTATGGTGAAGGGGAATCGGCATCGCGATTGTGGCCGAGCCTGAGAGAGGCGGCCTTGTCCGGTGGAGATTTGCCGATGACGGCGGGGGAACAGATTCGGGATTTTATTTCTGTCGAGGAAGTGGCGGCGTATTTCCTTCGTGCTGCGGAGGCGAATGAATTGGAGCCGGGCAGTCCGGTGATTGAAAATGTTGGTAGCGGGCGGCCTGAGAGCATTAGGAATTTTGCGGAGCACTGGTGGGCACATTGGGGGGCCAAGGGCAGGCTTTTGATCGGGGAAGTTCCATACCGTGAGAATGAAGTGATGCGGTATGTGCCCGAGGTGAGGGGAGTATGAGGCGGCGGTGGTGAGGGATGGGAATGTGTGAGGTTGAGGAGATTGGAGAGTAGCGGCGACAGCGAGGGCGCGGAAACGCGCCCGGTGCTTACGATAGCGATTCCGACGTGGAACCGGGCGGGTTTCCTGCGCATGGCGCTGGAGTCGGTGATTTCCCAGTGCGAGGGCCAGGGGCTTGAGGGTTTTGTTGAGGTTGTGGTCGCGAACAATGGTTCCACGGACGAGACGGAAGAAGTCGTGAGGGAGTATGCGGAACGGAGAGTTTTGGAGGTTCGTCATATTCGGCACGACGAAAACATCGGAATGGTGAAGAACATTCTGTTTTGTTTTGAAGCGGCCAAGGGCCGGTTCGTCGCATTTCTTGGGGATGATGATGTGGTGGTGAGGGGGGGTATCGCGGCTGCGGTGCGAAGGATGCGGGAGCATCCGGAAGCGGCCGGGCTGATTTTCCAAGGCGAGCCTCTTTGCGATCGGTTGCCCAGCCGAGGGGAAGAGGCGGTGGAGGTGGAGGTGGCGGCGGAGAAGGTGTTTTATGATTCGGGTAATTTTGGGCGATTGGCGGTGAACGTCGATTGGGCGACGAAGGTTTTGGCCGGGTGTGGGGAGGATCACGAGTGGACGGTTTGGCCCCAAACGGAGATCATGTTTCATGCGGCGGCGATTTGCGGGCAAGCAAGACCGTTTCTGCTGACGTCGGATTTATTCGGTCGCAGTCCCAATCACGAGGCGAACACGAAGTGGTCTGCCTATCGGGTATGGTTCGTCAACATTTACGGATTGTTACAGCCGGCGTTGAATTTGCGTGAAGTGAGTGTGAGCCTTTATCAGGCGGCGCGGGGTCATTTGCTGAGGCGCGAGTATCTGGAATGGAATTTGAAGATGTGTCTGAGGTTCAGGGCTTCCACGCACACGGTGGAAGAGGATCGTGAGTTCAGGCGAATCACTCGGAGGACGCTTGGATTCAAGGACAAGTCGGTTTTCCCATTGATGTTGTTTGGATACCTTCTCGCGAGGATTCCTCGACCTGTTTTGCGAGGAGCGTGGTTGCTGAAGCACGGCCGGGAAAGGGGCGGAAGCGACCATGAGGAGGGCAAGCGAGTTTATGGGGCGGAGGATTGGTGATGACGGTGCCCCGAGGCCAGAGGGGTATTTCCGAGAGGCAGGCGTCCGGGGCGCCAAATTGAGTTAGGCACGTGATCGGTCGTTTTTTCAGGGATTCCGGTTTCAGTATGGGAGGCCAAGTGGTGGCGCTTGTGTTCGGCTTGATGTCATCGGTGGTTTTGACCCGAGTCCTGGGTCCGGAGCAGAGGGGGATATTCGCGGTGGTTTTGCTGCTTCCGTTGACTGTTCAAGCGCTGGTTGCGAGCGGGTTGACGGCGACGATTGTTTATTCGGTGGCGAGCGGGAAATGGTCCCCGCAGGAGATCGTGGGGCGGGTCGTCGGGATATGGTTTTATGTTTCTTTGGCAATGATCGTGGCGGGGATTGTTGCGATTGGATTCAGCGACGTATTGTTCAAGGATGCTCCGAAGAGCTTGTTAATTTACAGTCTGGCTTTAATGCCGATCGGGTTCCTGCACGAATGTTTGATTGCGGTCTTAATGGGGAAGCGGGATTTCAAAGCAAGGATGAAGGTTACGTTTTGGGCTGCTCCGATTGGATTTATGCTCGTGGTGATTTTTGTTTGGTGGCTGGGCTGGGGAGTGTTCGGCGCCGTTACGGGCACGTTGGCCGGGTTTTTTGTGGGAATTTTCCTAGGTGTTAGGGCGGTTTACCGGGTCATGGGAACCGGTCACATCCGATGGGTGCCGGAGTTGCGGGTGAGTGTTCTCAGGGAAGACATGGATTTTGGCGGCAAATCGTATCTTTCCAATGTGTCTCACTACCTCAGTTATCGGGCCGATCAGTTCTTGGTAAACGGGATGATTGGGAGCAGTGCGGTGGGAATCTATGCGGTGGCGGTGGGGTTGGTGGAGAAGCTCTGGTTGGTAGTGGAGAACTTTGCAACGGTGTTATTCCCGGCAGCTTCCGACGCTTCGGAGGATGCCTCTGCCTTGGCGAGTTTCACAGGAAGAATGGCCTCCGTCGTTCTGTTATTGTTTATCATTGGGGGAGCGATGTTCGGCTTAATTGCCGATTGGCTAGTCGTGTTTCTATATTCGAGCGAGTTCGGGCGAGCGGGGCTTGTGATTGTATTGTTGTTGCCGGGTATTATTAGCCATGGTCACGCGAAGATTATCGGCAACTATTTGGCGGGCTCCGGGTATCCGGGAGTGAATGCGATCGGGGGGATTGGGACATTGGCGATCAATATTGCGTGTAATTTGTATCTCATTCCGCGGTGGGGAATTGCGGGGGCGGCGGCGGCGACGTCGATTTCGTATCTTGTGGGAGCGATTTATTTGTATGCTAGTTTTGTGCGGATCACGGGGTTGCCGCTGGCGATTGGGTTGATCCCGAGGAGATCGGACATGGGTTCGGCTATTCGCAAGGGTTGGGCTATCGGCAAGGGGCTTTGTGTTGGGGCGACGGATCGGGGCCGTGCGGGATAGGAGAATTTTGAGGGGCGGGGAAAAGTTATCATGTGTGGAATCGTAGGAGCTTATTGGCGGGCGGAGCCGGGCGATTTTGAGGATCGTCTCCGGGCCGGCATTGATGCGCTGCATCATCGCGGGCCGGACGATCGGGGAGACGAGTTGATTCGCTTGGAAACCGGGCTGTTGGGGCTGGGCCATACCCGGCTATCGATTCTTGATTTAAGCGAGGCGGGGCATCAACCGATGGTGGATGAGAAGAGCGGGAACGTAATCGTTTTTAACGGCGAGATTTACAATTACCGCGAGCTTGGGCGCGAGTTGGGGGAACTCGGATGCGAGTTTCGTTCGACGAGTGATACGGAAGTTTTGTTGAAGGCGTGGTCGATCTGGGGCCGAAGTTGTGTATCCCGATTGGTGGGGATGTTTGCGTTTGCGGTGTACGATCGTGCGGCGGGATCATTGACGCTTGTGCGAGACGGGTTTGGGATCAAGCCGCTCTATTATTCGAGCGTGAGTGAGGGTTTGGTATTTGCCTCCGAGCAGGAAGCGTTATTGAAAGTGCGAGGGGGGCGGCGATTGGTGGATTTGCAGAGGAGCTACGAGTATCTCCTTTACGGCGAAGTGAGTGTGGGGGAGCGGACTTTTATCGAGGGTGTAAAGCGGTTGCTTCCGGGGCACATGGTGACATATCAATTGGGATCCGGCGTGCTGGAGGAGAGCGAGCGGTGGTGGCGTCCCTCCATCGAGGAGGATCGGGAGATTGGATATGGGGAGGCGGTGGAGGAAACGAGGGCCCGATTCTTGGACAACATCCGTTTGCATTTGAGGAGCGACGTCCCGGTCAGCGTGGCATTGTCGGGCGGGGTTGATTCATCGGCGACGGTGTGTGCGATGCGGCAGGTGGAGCCGGACATACCGATTCACACGTTCAGTTACATCGCAGAAGGATCGACGGTATCGGAAGAGAAGTGGGTAGACGAGGTTAATGGGAAGGTTGGGGCGATTCCCCATAAGGTGGTGGCGACGGGGGGAGATTTGGAGAACGACTTGAGCGAGTTGGTGGTTTCGCAAGGGGAGCCGTTTGTGAGCACGAGTGTTTATGCGCAATATCTGGTGTTTCAGAAGGTAAACGAATGCGGATTCAAAGTGATATTAGACGGACAGGGGGCGGATGAGTTGCTGGCAGGGTACTATGGATACCCGGAGCATCGCATTGCGAGTCTTCTTGAGAGGGGTCGGATTGGGGCGGCGGTGTCCTTTTTCAGGCACTGGAAGGGCTGGCCGGGGAGGTGGGAAGGGCAAGCGTGGAAGGGGCCGGTGGGTGCGGCGATGCCGGTGTGGTTGGATGGTGTGGTGCATCGATTGCGCCACGGGTCGATTCATCCCCGGTGGCTTCGGCTCGAGTTGATGCGGGATCGCGGTGTTAAGTTTCGGAGGGAGAGTCACGGGGTGTGGAGTGGGGAACGGGGGCGACGGTTGGCGGCGCGATTGGAGAACGCATTGACGGTGTACGGTCTTCCGACATTACTGGGGTATGAGGATCGAAACTCGATGCGCGTTTCCGTCGAGAGTCGGGTGCCGTTTTTGACAACCTCGTTCGCGGATTTTTTGTTGTCGCTTCCGGAGGAGTATTTGATTTCTCCGGAGGGTGAGACGAAGCGAGTCTTTCGGTCTGCGATGCGTGGGATTGTTCCGGACAGTATCTTGGATCGGCGAGATAAGATTGGGTTTGCGACGCCGGAGAAGGAATGGTTTGTGGGGATGGAGGGGACGATCCGGGGGTGGTTGCGGGAAGGGGAGGAGGTGCCGTTCCTGGAGGGGCGGGAAATGATGGAGGGGTTTGATCGGGTGCTTGACGGGAGATCGGGGAACACCCTGCAGCTATGGCGATGGATCAATTTTGTTCGTTGGTATCAGGGGTTTGGCATGGAGTGTTCGTAAGGGAGATGGGCGGATTTGTATAGTTAGGGAGCAATGGTTATCTATCATCATGCTGCCGAGCTTGGCACGACGCACAATGTGGCGAGTTCTCTTCGTCCCTCGCGGATGCGTGCGGCGTTTGAGGCGATTGGAGAGGACGTATTCGAGGTTACGGGCGGGGCGACGGAGCGATTTGACAAGGCCAAAGAGTTGGCTGGGGAGATGAATACCTTGCCGGAGGGGACGATTTTTTATTCTGAGTCGGTAAATACTCCCATGGCATTGTCCTGGTTGGTGCAGGAGCCGTTGCGATGGCGCGACATGGATTTTGACACCCGATTGATGGGGCGGTTGAGGGCGAGGGGTATTCCGACGGGGCTATTTTATCGTGATATTTACTGGAAGTTTGGGGTGCGAACGGCTGCGGGGATGCGGGGCTGGGTCAAGCAGGCGGTGAATCCGTTCTTTGCGCGCCGAGAGTTGCGGGCATTTGGGGAGGGGTTGGACGTGCTTTTTCTGCCGCACGAGCGAATGGCGGAATATTTACCTGAATTGAATTCGGGAATTGAAGTTCGATCGCTTTTTCCTGGTGGGGATGCGCGGGAAGAGGCGCCTGGCGATGAGATGGATGAACCGGGCGGGCGGGGGTTGCGACTTTTGTATGTGGGGGACATCGCACCTCCGGTCTATGATATGCGGCCTTATCTTGACGAACTCGAAGGGATGGGGGATGTGCGATTGGATTTGATCACGAGGGAGCGGGAATTGGCGGCGTATGATGCATTGTATCGATTTGGCGAGCGAGCGCGGGTTGTGGTCAGTCATGCCGAGGGAAGCGGGTTGGCGCGATTTTACCGCGGAGCGGACATGGCGGTGGTGGTTCGGGAAGACTGTGATTATCATGCATTCGGGATGCCGGTGAAAATATTTGAAGCGATATCGTTTGCGGTGCCATTGATGGTATCTGCGGGAGCCAAGTCGGTGGTCGAGTTGGTTCGAAGGGAGAAGATTGGGTGGGTGGTAGAGAATCCTGGGGAGTTTCGCGAGTTATTGATGCGCTTATCGGAGCGGCCTGAGGAAATTGAGGAGAGGCGAGCGAGGATGCTGGAGATTCGTTCCGACCATACGTGGGAGGCGCGCGCGCGAGAAGTGTTGGCGGTACTCAGGGGGGTCGAGGGACAGCATTAGAAAGAGAGAAAGGGCGAAATAGTATGATCAGGAATCTGAAGCGAAAATTGGTGAGGCCATTCAATTTTACCGTGAGCAAGGAAGTGAACGGAAAGCGATTCCGAGTTCCATTGTTGGGGGGGATGGGGGCGGAGATGCGTCATTCTTACGAGCCATGGATGTTGAAGGCATTATCAGAAGTTTCGGAGCACACGACCGGGTGTTTTGTGGACGTTGGGGTCAACCTTGGGCAAACGTTGCTAGCTGTTAAGTCGATTCGATCCGACTGGGAGTATGTCGGTTTTGAGCCGAATCCGCTTTGTGTCTTTTATGTTCGTAGGTTTATTGCGGCGAACAAGATAGCAGGCTGCACGGTTTATCCATTTGGGATTGGGGAGGAGACCGGAGCGGTCGATCTCCATGTGAGCTCGGAAACGGGTGGAGAGGCGAGTATCGTGAGTGGTTTTCGGCCGGACGAGGAATACCGGGAACGCATCAAGGTTCCCATAATGGGCAAGGAATCGTTACCCGGCGAATTGATGGAGAGGTCGGTGGGAGTGGTAAAGGTGGATGTGGAAGGGGGAGAGCTGGATGTTTTTCGTGCATTGGGAGCGGTGCTTGAGAAAGAGAGGCCGTATGTGTTTTGTGAAGTGCTCCCGGTGTACGACGAGGGGACGGAGCGCGGGAGATTTCGTCTGCAACGGCAGAATGAGGTGCTTAGAATTTTTGGGCAGTTGGGATACGCGATCATTCGGCTTCATCCGGATGGGAATCGGGAGAAATTGGAGACGATTGAAGTGCATGGTGAGTTGGCTTGGACGAACTATATGTTTGTTCCGGAGGGCAAGGAGGGACTTTTTCTCGGCTGAGGGGCATTGACGGTGGAAAAGGTGACATGGTTGCCGGCTGATCCGGTGGAGGGTT
Organism: Verrucomicrobiota bacterium; assembly: GCA_039028175.1. GTDB lineage: Bacteria > Verrucomicrobiota > Verrucomicrobiia > Verrucomicrobiales > DEV007 > JBCDBW01. Next base: position 12,800 of record JBCCIR010000042.1, on the reverse strand, counting down.
CTGTGAGCATGCAGCGGTATTGGCACGAGCTTTGGCGGGTGGCGAAGGCGCGTGGGATGGAAGGGCGCATCACGAGCCCGCTTGGAGAGCCGAGTTATCCGGTTGAGCGGGCTTCTCGTTGGAAGCGGGCGTATCGGAATTACCTGGCGTATCCGCGAGAGGCGGCGCGGGAGGTGGGAGAGAATGGGATTGTGCATATATTGGATCACAGTTATGCGCACTTGGCGGCGGGATTTGGACCGGAGGTGAGAGTGGTGGTGACCGTTCATGATTTGATTCCACTCCGAGAGCGGGAGGGATTATCGGACGCGCAGCTGAGGCGCATTAGAGAGCGAGTTGGATGGGTGCGGCGGGCGGATCGAGTGGTGGCGGTATCGGATTTCACGCGGGGTGATATTGTGAAGTTTCTGGGGGTAGAACGGGAGCGGATAGAAGTGATACCGAATGGGACGGCATTTGGAGAAGTGGAAGAGGAGCGGCCGGCGGAGTGGGAGCGGGTTGAGGGGTGGGGAAGGGAGGGGTTGTTTCGTCTTTTGGTCGTGGGCAGCGCGGTGCCGCGGAAGAATCTGGGGATGGTATCTGAGGTGGTTCAACGGTTGGAGAGGGAGGGGATTCGGTGCGCGGTGGTGAAGGCGGGATCAGCCTTTCCGTCGATTGTGAGGGAGCGTCTGGAGCGTGAGATTGGGGCGGACCGCATGATTGGGGCGGGTCTTGTATCTGATGGGACTCTGAAGTGGCTGTATGGGGCCTGCGATGTGATGTTTTTTCCGTCGAAGCTGGAGGGGTTTGGATTACCCGTGGTCGAGGCGTTGGGTTGCGGGTGTCCGGTGGTGTGCAGCGGGGCGGCGAGTTTACCGGAGGCGGGTGGGGATGCGGCGTATTACTTTGATTTTTCTGACGCTGATGCGGCGGCGGCCAAGTTGCTAGAAGTGGTTCGAAGCGGCGACGCGGATTTGAGGGAACGAGTGGAGCGGGGTCGGGAGTGGGGGGCCGGGTTTACGTGGGAGCGTCATTTTGATGGGCTCCTGGGGGTGTATGACGGGTTGGAGAGGGCGGGTTAGGCCATGGTGAGAGGGAGAATTCAGTTGCTGAGTGGGGGCCTCGGATACAGAGTAGATGGAGCTTGGGAAGCAGGCATGCGCCGATTGGGTGCGCGGGTATTGAGATGAACCGTCAGTTTACGGCTATCATTGTCACGATATTTGGGTTGCTGGGTGCGATCTGGATATCGCTTTCGATTGCGAGCAATGCGAATCCATTGTCCGGCACGGCGCGCTATTTCATCATTGTTGGGGTGGCGCTGGGGGTTTTGGCGCCGCGTGCGGCGATGTATTTACTGATATTCTGTTGCGCTTATTTGGATTTGTATAAGCGACTGCTGGTATTTGGGGGGGGGTTTGGGGGGATGGACTTGATCTATATATTGGGGACGGCGCCCATGATCGTGATGGGGATGGTGGTTGCCTATGTGTTCAGTGTGGTGACGGGCAAGACGACGATCAACAAGGTTCAAGTTTTGTTGGTTTTGATTTTTGTCATGATCGTTGGAACGGTGATGGCGTATGCTTACAAGGAGGGTTTAGGGGTTGTGGGCAGTTTGCAGGCGGTGGCGAATTCGGCCTCGTATTCGGCTCTTTTATTTTTGGTTCCGGCGTTTTTCCCCGGGCGGGAGCAATTTTTGAGATTGCTGGGGACGGCTTCGATGATTTTTTTGCCGGTGGCCTTATATGGGATTTATCAGGGTATTTTTGGGTTAGCGAATTGGGAGGAGCGATATCTGACGTCGGGGTATACGATTATGGTGAAGGAGCTCTATGACGTGAGGCCGCGGCCGTTTTCGACATTGAACTCCAGTCATTCGTTGGCGGTTACGTCGGCGTTATTTACGGCAGTGTGTTTGATTCCTTGGTTTGTGAAGGTCAAGAACTCCGGGATGCCTTATGGGCGAGGGAAGGGGCTGGCTTTTTCGCTGGTTTATTTGGGTGGGTTGATAGCGGCCTTGAATCGTTCCAGCTGGGTATTGCTGGCCTCGATTTTGGTATTGCGGCGGGTGTTTGTGAATGTATGGCGAACGGTAATATTCATTGTTATCAGCGTTTCGATTTTCCTGTTTGTCTGTTTTAAGGCGACATACATGTTGGAACACATTGCGGAGTGGGACAGCAAGATTGAGAAGCGGGGGGCTTTTCAGACGCAAGCGTTCCGGATTCAGACGTTTTCCGATCGCTTGTATGGTTTCAGAAACCTGGTGACGAGTTCGAGAATGTGGACACCGTTTGGGGTGGCCAAGGACGACCGGACGAAGACCGGGGGTGAGGTGATGTCGCACGACTTGATTGGCAGCACCTTGTTGGCGGTGGGGTATGTTCCGTTATTTTTCGGGCTGGCGTTTGGGTTGATTGGGGTATTGTGGCTACAGGCCAAGATACTTAGTGTGCCCGACGATACGGACCGGGAGGTGTCGATATTGTTATATGGGATTGTGATGTGTATCTTGGGAAATTCGATGTTGTTTGGGAACCACCTCGTGGTGTTTCCGTTAAACACGTTCTTTTTTATGTTGGCGGGCGGTATATTTTCGATCGCGTTCCGGAAGTCGGAAGCGGAGGAGCCGGTGCGGGCATCGGCTGAGAGCGGGGCGGCGGGACTGGAGTTGGCGGGAATGCCGGTGGGGCGTTGAGGTTAAAGAGGAGCTTGGTTAGGGAGAACGCAGGGCTAGGAATATGAAGGGAGTGCTTAGGAGGATATTACGTCGTTGGGTGGGAACGGTGAACACGATGCGGTATTCGGTGGAGTGGCCGCGCGTGGAGGAGGCATTGGGGAAGATTGGTCCGGTGGGGCGAATGTTGGACGGGGGAGCGGGAAGTGGAGAGTATTCGCGGCGGGTGATTGACGGGGGTTGGGCGAAGGAAGTGGTGTGTTATGAGCCGTATCCTCCGAATTACGCGATACTGGAGGAGACGCTTGGGTCTTATGACGGAAGAGCGGTGTTGAGGCATGAGGGGATTGAGGCGTTATCGGAGGAGGACGGCTCGATGGATGCGGTGATGTGTTGTCAGGTTTTGGAGCACATTGAGCGGGATGAGGCGGTGGCGAAGGAGTTTGCTCGGGTATTGAAGGAAGGGGGGCATGCATTGATATGCGTCCCGCGGCCGCCGGCGCCGTGGCCGGAGGACGATCATGTGCGCGAGGGGTATACGGAGGAGGCATTGGATGAATTGTTTGTTCCGTTGGGGATGGAGCGCGTGCACACGGACTGGTTTTTGACGCGGGGGACGCAGGAGCGGATATTGGCGATGATGGAGCGGACGGATAAGGGGGTTCCGACGTTGCTGGGCGGGGCTCCCCGCGAGGTAACGCAGTCTGCAGAGGCACGGCGGGCGGAGACGCCTTATGGATTGCTGGGTCTTTACCGGAAGCGGGGCGGGTCCTGAGCGGGGCCGGGGCGGTGGAAGGGTGATCATCGGGCTCGAGAGCGGGATGAACTTGTTGGAAGCGGATGAGTGATCGTATTCGGCTGGTCGTGATTGAGATGGGGTATACGGAGAGCAATCCGGGGTTGAAGAGTTTCGTGATGGCGACGCGGGCGCTGGTGGAGCGGGGCTATGAGATCGAGGCGTGGTGTACGTCGATGGACGAAGGCTTGGAGGATGTGGTGAGGTTGCGGCGCATAGCCTGTCCCCATTTGCCGGGGCCGTTTGGCGGGATGGCTTTTTGGGTAATGGCGTTGTTGGTGGGGGGGTGGCGATGGATTCGGGAGCGGGGAGACGGTCGGACGGTATTTTTGACGACGGGTGGGAAGTTTTGGTGTGCGGACATCTCGATGTTTCAGTTTTACAATCCGAGTTGGCTTCGGATTCAGAAGGGAATCCGGTATTGGGGACCGGAGAGTCGGCTGCGGCGTTGGCTGGCACTATGGGGGGCGTGGGAAGACTGGGGGATTTTGCATGCGGGTAGATGCGGGCGGATATTATCGGCGTCGCGTGCGATCCGAGATGATTTGGCCCGCGATTTGAAGCGGGATTGTGAATTGGGTGTGATTCCGAACTGTGTGGACCGAAGCCGGTTTAGAGCGGGCCGCAGCGAGGAATGGCGGAAGGCGGTTCGTGAGGAACGGGGTTATGGGAGCGAGGAGACGGTGTTGTTGTTTGTGTCGATGGGTCATTTTGTGAGGAAGGGGTTGTGGCTGGCGGTGGAGACGCTGGCGCGCCTGCGGGATCGTGGGGAGAAGGATTTTCGTCTATTGGTGGCGGGGGGGCATCCGCGAAAGTTGGCGCAGAACAAGCGTTACTTGGACGGCGCGTATCCGGGGTGGGAGGAGTGGATTCATTTCACGGGGATGACGGACCAGGTGCCACAGCTGATGTCGGCGGCGGACGCGTTATTTTTCCCGTCATATTTTGAGGCGTTTTCGTTGGTGGAGATCGAGGCTGCGGCGATGGGGTTGCCATTGATTTTAACGCGGCATCATGGGTCGGAGATGATTTTGCGGGAGGGTAGGAACGGGATTTTTGTTTCTTTTGAGCCGGAGGAGATTGGGGAGCGACTGATGGCGTTTCGGGAGGGGGGATTGGATGCGCCTGCGATTGATTTGGGCGAGGCCTTGGATGTGGGGGGGTGGGCGTTGGAGTTGGATGGGCAGTTGCGATCGATGGTGGAGGGGAAGGATGGGTGAGGGCTTGGAGCAGCGGGATGTGCGGGTGGTGGTGGCGGGGAAGGTGCCGCCGCCGGTGGGGGGGCAGAATTTGAATGTGGAGCGTTTTTTGCGGTTGTTGGGGGAGATTGAGGGGATTGAGGCGTTGTATTGGGAATGGGGGTTTACCAAGGAGTGGGGGACCGGGCGGCGCGGGGGTATCGGAAAGATGGTGGAATTTTTCCGTGTGTTGGGGCGCTTGGTGAAGCTGCGGATGGGGGGGCGATTGGATTACATTTTGTATTCGACGGGGGGGCCCCACACGGTGCCGATCGTGCGGGATTTGTTTTTGTTGCCGGTGGCGTGTTTGTTTGGGCGGCGGGTGTGTGTGCACTTTCAGGCGGCGGGGATTGCGCGGCGGCTGGGGGAGTTGCCGGGGTGGATGGGCTGGATGTTAAAGTTAGTGCATCGGCCTTGTTACGGGGCGGTGGTGTTGACGGAGTTTGGGCGGGTGGATGCGGAAGCCCTGGGGTTTGGGCGGATTGATGTGATTGGGAACGCGGTGGAGGACGAGCGGAGCGAGGTTGAGAGGCAGGGTATCGGAGAGGTGCCGCGAATATTGAATGTGGGGCATTTGTGTGTGGACAAGGGGACTCCGGGATTGATCGCGGCGTGTGGGGATTTGAGGCGGAAGGGGTATGATTTCTTCCTGGACTTAGTGGGCGAGTGTTTGCCTCCCTATACGAGAGAGCGATTGGGCGAGGATTTAGCGGAGGCGGGATTGGAGGGCGGGGTGGAGTGTCCGGGAGTGTTGCGTGGGGAAGAGTTGGGCGCGGTTTGGGGGCGTGGGGATTTGTTTGTGTTCAGCACGGTGGCGCCATACGAGTCGTTCGGGTTGGTGTTGGTGGAAGCGATGCGGGCGGGATTGCCGGTGGTGGTGACGGATTGGCGAGCGAATGCGGAAGTGTTCGGCGCGGGGGAAGGCGGGGGCGGTATTTTGGTTTCGGGGGACGAAGACGTGCCTTTGGCGCGACGCTTGGGTGCGGCCTTGGAGGAGGCATTGGAGAAGCGGGGAGAATGGGGGCGATGGGGCGAGATGAATCGGGAGCGGTATGAGGCGAGGTATTCCATCGGGGTGTTGCGGGACAATTTGCGGCGGTATTTTTTGGGAGAAGGAGGGGTTGTTTGAAGATGAGATTGTTATTGACGGGAGCATCGGGGTTTATCGGGACGAATTTGATTGATTCGTGGGCGGGAGATTGCGAGGCGATCGTTAATTACAGCATGAGTCGACCGTTGCGGGAGGAGGATGAGGTTTACTGGCGGGAGGGGGACATCATGGATGGGGAGGGTTTACGGGCGGCGATGGCGGAGGCGCGACCGACGGTGGTGGTGCACTTGGCGGCGCGGACGGATTGTGATGAGGAGACGACGGTGGAGGCGGGATACGGGGTGAACACGGAAGGGACGCGGCATTTATTGGAGGCGGTGAAGGGGTGTGAATCGGTGGAGCGCTTGATTGTGACGTCGAGTCAGTTTGTGTGCCGGGCTGGGCATATGCCGAAGGATGATTTGGACTTCAACCCGGAGACGGTATACGGGGAGAGCAAGGCGCGGAGCGAGGTGATTACGCGGGAGGTGGATCCGGATTGTGTATGGACCATCACGCGGCCGACGAACGTGTGGGGGCCGTATCACATGCGTTATTCGCGCGAGTTTTGGAAGGTGCTGGATCGGGGATGGTATTTGCATCCCGGGGTGAAGACGCCGACGCGGTGTTATGCGTATGTGGGGAATGTTTTGTGGCAGATGCGGCGGATCTTGGAGTTACCGGGGGAGAAGGTGCACGGGAAGGTTTTTTATTTGGGTGATCGGCCGACGGACATCGTGGAGTGGATCGAAGGCTTTCACCGCGGGATTACGGGGCGGGACAAGATGCGGGTCTTGCCGTATGGGGTGATTCGGGCGGCGGCGCTGGGAGGGGATGTGATTGGGAAGGTGACGGGGCGGAAATTTTACATCAGTTCGTCGCGGTTGCGGAGTATGACGACGGACTACCTGACGCCGATGGAACCGACGTTTGAGGTTTTGGGGGAGCCTCCGTATTCATTAGAGGAGGGCATCGGGGAGTCGGTGGCATGGTTTCGGGAGTGGCGGGAGCGCTTGGGGGACGAGCGTTTACGGGCGGGCGGAGGATGAGGTGGGGTTGAATTCTTCCTGTTGAATTTGCGTCTGGAAGCGGAATAGTGGTTGTTTCCTCAATGTCTGAATCTCCCCCGAGGCTTCGAAAGGTGTGGCCGCTGCTTACCGGTGCGGTGGTGGCGGGGGTGTTGGGGTATTTGTTTTTTGTCTTTCCGTATGCGAGCGGATACGGGGATTTTCGGATGCGGGTGGTTACCGCGATGCGTTTTTTGTGGATGGATCCGGATTGGACGCACGGGATGCTGGTGCCGCCGATCGTCTTGGCGCTATTGATTTACAAGCGGAAGCAATTATTTGCTACGGTGCCGGCGGGATCGATGTGGGGGCTGCCGGTGTTGATTTTGGGATTTTTCGTTTATTGGATTGGGTATCGGGCGAACGTTTATTATTTCGGATTTGCGGCGGGACAGATATTGCTGGCGGGGGCGATTTTATGGTTTCTTGGGGTGCAGTATTTTTGGCGCTTGTTTTTTATCTGGTGTTTTTTTGGGTTTACGTGGCCTTTGAACGCGGTGGCGCAGGAATTGCAGGTGGCGTATCACTTGCGGGTGGTGATGGTGCAGATTTCGTCCGGATTTTTGAATTTGATCGGGATGGAGAACGTGGTGGTGGGGACGTCTATACAATCGGCGGCGACGGGGGAGGCGGTGCAGGGTTCGGCGTACAAGCTTGATGTGGCGGATCCGTGTAGTGGGATCCGATCGATCTTTGCGTTGTTGATGGTGACTGCGCTGTGGGGGTATTTGACGTTAAAGGAGCCGTGGCAACGGTGGGTATTGTTTTTCTCGGCGCCATTGTTGGCGATTATCGGGAATTTTTTCCGGATCATGTTGTTGGTATTCGGGTCACTGGCGTTTGGGACGGATTTTGCGATCGGCGAGGAAGGGGGGACTTCGAAATACCATTTTTTTGCGGGGATCGCAGTGTTTGTGGTGGCTTTGACGGCAATGGTGATCTTGTCAAAGTTTTTGAAATCGGGTCCGAAGATATTCCGGCGCCGTCATGTTGTGAGGAACATGGGGATGGGTGAAAAGACAGTGGAGGAGACGGGCGGATGAGTGTGGGGGTTGAAGCGATGGAGGAGGCGAAAACGGTTAGCGGGACGGAGTGGCGTTTTCCCTGGTGGCGGACACTTTTGTTTTGTGGGCTGGCGATCGGCACCTGGTATTTTTGTGTCTCGGCGCCGGAGACGACGGCGGGAGAGAGTTCCGGGGTGTTGATGGAGTTACCGAACCGGGTGATGAGTTTTCAGGGACGGCCTGAGGCGGTGAGTCAGGCGGAGAAGGACATCCTACCGGAGGACACGGAATTTGCGAAGATGTTGTATTTCACGCAGTCACCGATTACGGGGGCGATGGAGGACTTGGTGTCTTGCAGCATTGTTTTGAGCGGGCGGGATCGCCGGAGCATACACCGTCCGCAGGTGTGTTTGGCGGCGCAGGGGTGGTCTTTTGGGAACGCGGAAGTGGTGCCCATTATATTGAGTAACGGGAAGGAGTTGCGGGTGACGAAGCTGGCGTTGAGTCGGAAGGAGAAACTGCCCGGGGGGCGGTCGGTGGAGCATCGGGCATTGTATTTTTACTGGTTTGTCGGGAGGGATGTGACGATCCCGGATTCGAAGACGCGGGTATTGTTAACGGCTTGGGACAATGTGTTTCGGAACATCAATCATCGTTGGGCGTATGTAAGTGTGATGTCGCCGATCACGGAGGGGATGCGTTTTGAGGGGAAGGATGAGGCGGCGACGGAGGCGATGTTGGCGGATGTGATATCGGCGGTGGTACCGCAGTTTCAGACTGCTTATTGAGGGAGGTTGGGGCCGGAGAACCGGGTCCGGAGGGAGAAGGGCAAATATTGAGTTAAGATGCCGGGAATTTTTGGGCGGTTTAAGGGGGCGGGCGTACCGAAAGAGGTGCGCCGGCTTGGCAAGCGGCTGTTTTTCGCGTGTCTTGGTTTGGGGGCGCGGCCGCGGGGGGAATTGGTGACCCTGGGGCGGGCGGCGATTCCGTGGGCGATTCGCGGGGATTTGTTCGGGGAGGAGCCGTATGTGTTGTCTGCGGGGCTATCGGACGAGGTGTATTTTGAGGAGGAGTTGCTGGAGCGGTATCCGGGAGCGCGGATATATGGGATGGATCCGACGCCATTGTGCGGACCGGTGACGCAGGAATTGGTGGATCGTTTTGGGGGGGAGCGCTTTCGGTATCGCGGGGCAGCGCTGGGTGGTGAGGATGGGGAACTGGAGGTTTGGGCGGAAATGAACGAGGCGGGAGAAGCGGTATATTTTTATTGGGGCTTGATACAGGATCACGAGGCGCGCCGATTGGAGAAGGCGCGGATTCCGGTTGTGAGTCCCGGCACGATTGCGAGGGAGGAGGGGGTGGGAGGCTTTGATTTGCTTAAGATCGACATTGAGGGGGCGGAGTATGACGTGATTGATCACGTGCTTTCGAGCGACTTGGAAGTGCCGCAGCTGCTGGTGGAGTTTCACTATCGGTTTGAGGATGTGGGGATGCGCAAGACTCTGGATTCGATCAAGCGGTTGAAGCGTGCGGGATACCGGATTGAATGGGTGGGGCGCTGGTGCGAAGAGTTTTTGTTTGTGAAAGAATGAGCGGGTTCAAGTTGAGGGGAGCGGTGTTTGTGTGGGGACCGTTGGCGTTGAGTTTAGCACTGACGCTTTGGGGTCTTGGGGACGGGATGCGGGAGAGTGATCAGGGTGCGGTGTTGCATGGCAGCCTGGAGATGGCGCGCGGGGGTGGTTCATTATTTGGCGGGGAATACTATCGTTTGGAGAAGCAGTATGTTTCGTATTGGCTTCTGGCTGCGGCGATCAAGGTATCGGGTGTCGGTTTGGGCGAGGATGTGGGTGAGGCGGCGAGCGATCTTGTTTTGTTTGGCAATGTGGTTAGCTGGGTGGTTTTGTGGTCCGGTGTTCTGTTTCTCGTGTGGTGTGGGACGCGCGGTGGTCGGGTTCCGTCGGGGTATGTGGGGGCGATTTTGTTGAGTCCGGTTTTTTTGTTGAGTGCACCTCTTTTGGCAACGGTGGCGATATCGGGCGGGCTGTTGTGTGTTGCGGGCGGCTTGTTGTTGGATGGGAAGGTTGGGTGGTGGCGGTTGATTGGGCTGGCGACGGCGGTGTTTTTGGCGATTGGCGCGCGGGCGGATGTGGTGCTGGTATTGCCGTTTATTTGTTGGGCAACCTCCCGGGGAGAGGGATGGGGGGACATGCTGCGGGACGGTCGGTATTGGGCGATGATGGTGGGCGCGGTGGCGGGCTTGGGTGGAGTGGCCTGGTTGGGTGGTGGGATCGAAGAGGGTTGGAGCTCGTTTTTTAACGTAAAGTCTTCGGTTGCTTATTGGGTATTTGGGTTCGGGGCGGCGGGGGGTGTTTATTTGATTGTGGTGGCGACGATCGGATTCGGAGCATGGCGAAGTGTGGGCGGAGGAGTGCGGTTGTTTTACTGGTCAGGGTTCGTTTTTCTTTTGGGGCCGATCGTTTATTACCTGATGCATCTTTATACCCCTCGCTATTTTCTTTTGGGGGTTTGGATGTTGTTGGTTTTTTGTTTCAGCGTGCGGGGGGCGGACTTGGAGCAGCGATTGGTGCCGGTGCGTTGGCGGCGCACGGGTTATGTTGTTTGTCTTGCGACGGCATTGGGAGCATTGCTTGTAGGAGTCCATCTTCCTGATCCGAAGAGTCCTCGTTTGGTATTGGGCGAGGGATCGCGGTATCCGACGGCGGATGGTTTTTGGCCGATGGGAGGTGTGGGGCGGTTTCTCGCGGGGGGTATTCGAAATGCGGGCCGCGAGCCGATTGATCACAATCAGGAGATTTGGCTTGCGTCGTTGGGGGTGCCCTATGGGGCGGTGAATGAGTCAGGGACGGCGGCGCAGTCGTCGGCGTTTTTGATGTATTTTCGGTTGGCTGCTTTATTGCAGGGTCTCGGATTTGAAGAGCGGGCGCTGGAGGACGAGGCAGAAGCGGGGCGGTTGTTCAGTGACGAGCGGGAATTGTTTCGACTTCGGGTGGACGGGACGGCCTCGATGGATTTTGGGCTGCATGAGCAGTTTGGGGATCGGCGGTGGCGGGTATTGGCTCGGGATCCCAGAGGGACGGGGATGGGCGATGTGATTTGCTCGGTTGAGGAAGGCAATGAAGATTTGGGGGAGGAGGCGGGGGAGCGGGACATCCGGCGTTGGTTGTTGCGGGGATTATTTAGGGGGAACGACTTTGAGATGGAGAGAGACGAAGCGGTGACGGAGATACGGGTGGGTCGGGATGAGGAGGGCAAGCGATTGGTATTGGTGGGGCGGCAACCTTTTCGGTTGAGGGCTGAGGGGGTGGAATGGGAGCGAGAGTCCGAAGCGGGCGAGGATGGGGAGGTGTGGCATGTGGTGGAGGTTACGGGTGAGGAGACGCTCGGGTTGGGGGGGGAAGTGATTCGAGTGGACGGTGGCGGGGCGGGCGGGGTTTCGGCGGGATGGGGGCGATTGTTTGATTACATGTCGCTGGATCGGTATTTGAAGTGAGGGGTTCCGGCCGTTGAGGGCGAGGGCAACGGCTGGTTGACCGGGGGCGGGAGGGCGCGTTAAGTTGGGCCGGGTGAGGCCAGCGAGCGCAGGACAGCGAGAGGAAAGCCGGGGCGATGTGGCCTGGGGTAAGACTGATTCCGCGATTAGCGGAGGGACGGAGGTGCGGAATTGAAATTGTCGGTGGTTATTCCCTGTTTCAACGAGGAAGCGTGTGTGGAGGAGGTTTTGGTATCCTGGGATGCGGAGTTGGCGAAGCGGTTGGATGATTATGAGATCATTTTGGTGGACGATGGTTCGACCGACGGCACTGGGGAAATTGTCTCGCGACTGGACAAGGAGATGGAGCGGTTACGGGTGTTGCGGCAAGAGAACCGGGGGCATGGGCCGGCATTGTTGGCCGGGTATGGGGAGGCGAGTGGTGACTGGGTTTTTCACACCGACAGCGATCACCAGGTGGAACCGGAGGATTTCTGGAAGTTGTGGGAGTTACGGGACGAGAGTGATTACGTGATGGGAGTGCGGGCGGACCGGCGCGATCCGGGGCATCGGCTTTTTGTCACGGCGGTTTTGCGTTGGGTGATGGCGTTGTTGTTATGCCGACGGGTGCGGGATATTAATGTGCCATACAAGCTGGTGGAGGGGCGATTATTGGAGGATATGCTACGGACGATTCCGAAGAGCACCTTTGCGCCGTCGATATTGATGGTGCAGGCGGCGGTGCACTGGGGGGTGCCGATTGCGGAGGTGGAGGTGCGGCATTTGCCGCGCACGACGGGGGAGACGACGCTGAAGCCGCTGAAGTTGGTGGTAGTGTGCGCGCAGGCGCTGGTGCAGTCGCTGCTTTACCGAGTTTTGTTGTTCGGGGAAAAGAGGCCGTCGCGGGAAGCGGCGGCTTCAAGTTGAGGCCGTCATCTGGTCGTAGATCCAGCGGTAGGTTTCTTCCATGCCGTCCTTGAGGGGGATGGAGGGGGCCCAGCCCATGAGTTCTTTAATGAGGGTGTTGTCCGAGTTACGGCCGCGCACGCCTTTGGGTGCGTCGAGTTTGTAGTTACGTTCGAGTTTGATGCCGGCGATTTCTTCGACGATGTCGACGAGTTGGTTGATGGTGACCATTTCGTCGCTGCCGAGGTTGATGGGTTCGAGGACATCGCTTTGGAGGATGTCGTAGACGCCCTTGGTGCAGTCGTCGATATACATGAAGGAGCGGGTTTGTTCGCCGTCGCCCCAGATTTCGATTTCGTGATTCCCGGAGAGTTTTGCGGCGATGACTTTGCGGCAGACGGCGGCGGGAGCTTTTTCGCGTCCGCCGTCGTAGGTGCCGAAGGGGCCGTAGACGTTGTGGAAGCGTGCGACGCGGGTGCGCAGGCCGAAGTCTTCGCGGAAGTGTCGGCACATGCGTTCGCTGAAGAGTTTTTCCCAGCCGTAACCGTCT
>JBCCIR010000041.1:0-36146 GCA_039028175.1 Verrucomicrobiota bacterium | reverse complement strand
CTCCACGGGTGTTCTAAGCCCACGGCATCACAGCAGGAGGGTAGAGCCGCGGGGTGCAACTCCTCCGCCGGATACCACACTCCCGTAGCTCAATCGGTAGAGCACCTGGCTTCGAACCAGGAGGCTGCAGGTTCAAGTCCCGCCGGGAGCGCCACTTCCCCAAATGCCCATGTAGCCCAATGCAAGAGGCGCCGGTCTCAGAAACCGGAGGTTGCAGGTGCAAGTCCTGTCATGGGTACCACTTTTCCGCATCCACGCTCGCGTAGCCCAACCAGCAGAGGCATCGGACTTAAAATCCGTGAGTTGGGGGTGCAACTCCCTCCGCGAGCACCACTCTATTCGTCCCTTTCAATGGAGCCTTAACCGGTCAAGCGCACCGGCACGGTTTGCTAAACCGATGGTCCCGCCTCATCCGCGGGATGTGGAGCATGCCCACAGGGCTCCGCCACCCCCCCCTCCCACCACGCCCCTGTCAGCTATGAAGTAGGCTCCCGCGCTTTCAACGCGGCAAACCGGGTGCAAGCCCCGGCAGGGGCGCCACCCCATTCAATTGCACGATGCCTGGTTCGTCTAACAGCAGGACGCTGGTCTTTGAAACCAGAGGACGTGGGGCAGCACCACGACCAGGTTCCATTTGCGTTCACACTCTCTCTCGCTCACGCAAAGCACTCATGTTAAAAAATTTCGCGGAGCATCCGGTTCAATGCCTCGCGCAAACTAACCGAACCACACCAAATCCATAAAATGGAGGTAATCCAATGAACAAAGAAACGTTCGAACGAACGAAGCCGCACGTCAATGTCGGCACCATTGGTCACGTCGACCACGGGAAAACTACCCTCACGTCGGCCATCACCTCGGTGTTGGCCGCGGAAGGACTTGCAAAGGCACAGCAATACGAACAGATCGACGCCGCCCCGGAAGAACGGGAACGGCAGATCACCATCAATGCGGCTCACGTCCCCTACGAGACGCGCAATCGACACTACGGTCACGTCGACTGTCCAGGCCACGCCGACTATATTAAAAACATGATTACCGGCGCGTCCCAAATGGACGGCGCGATTCTTGTAGTAAGCGCCACGGACGGTCCGATGCCGCAAACTCGCGAGCACATCCTCTTGGCTCGCCAAGTCGGTGTTCCCGCGATCGTTGTCTTCCTAAACAAGGTCGACATGGTCGACGATGTCGACCTGATCGATCTTGTTGAAATGGAACTTCGGGAGAGCTTGAACGAATTCGGATATCCCGGAGAAGATACTCCCGTTATTCGCGGATCGGCGCTCGGCGCCTTGAAAGGCGAACCGGAATATGTTGAAGCGATTCAGCGGATGCTTGACGCCGTTGATGAATTCATTCCGGAACCAAAGCGCAGTATCGACGGGGACTTCTTGATGCCCGTAGAATCAGTGCATTCCGTTGAAGGACGTGGCACAGTGGTGACCGGTCGAATCGAGCGCGGCGTGATTAAACGCGGTGCTGAGGTCGAAATCGTCGGCCTTAGAGATACGATAAAATCGACCGTGACTGACATCGAGATGTATCACCAACTTCTCGACGAAGGGCGTGCCGGCGACAGCGTCGGTCTTCTGCTCCGCAGTATCCGAAAGGATGAAGTGGATCGAGGTCAAGTTGTCGCCGCTATCGGTACCATCAATCCGTATACACGCTTTGCGGCAGAAATCTATGTGCTAACAAAGCGTGAAGGCGGTCGTCATACGCCGTTCTTCAGAAACTACGAACCGCAGTTTTTTTTCCGCACGACAGACGTCACCGGAAAAATGCAACTGCCTGATGATATCGAAATGGTAATGCCTGGCGACAATGTCACCATCACCGTCGATCTCGGTAAACCTGTCGCGCTAGAAACAAATACCGAGATAGCGATTCGCGAAGGCGGTCATACCATTGGTGCAGGGCGTGTCACCAAGCTTCTGGGTTAGCCCAAAAGCGAAGTCAAGGAAGAGCGCACTGCGTGCGCCACTATGGGAAACCTGTCGGCCGTGAATCCGGCAGCCCAACCCGCCCGGCGGCGGGCTCCCGGCGTTTTCACTCATTTTCGCCCGGTGCAAGCCCGCCGCCATCTCCTCTCCATCCCCCTCCCACCATCCCCTTTTCATCACCCCCGCAATTAGAACCACTAACCAACTAAAACCATGTCCGTTATCACCATCGTCCGAAAAGGAACCACCTGCGCCATCGCCGCAGACTCCCTGTCGTGCAACGGATCGAGACTTCACTCACGGGAATACTCCCGGAACGACAGCAAAATCGTTCGCCTCGATGAACACTGCTTCGGCCTCGTCGGATACACCGCCCACGGGCTCGTATTCGAAAGCCTCATCGAGCGCTACCCAAACAAGTTCGATCTCCGTAGCAAACGACACATCTTCGAATCACTCCTCGCCCTGCACAAGGTCATGAAGGAAGACTACTTCCTACAAAGCTCCGATGAAGTGTCAGGACAACCCTACGAATCAAGCCAGATGGACTTCTGCCTGGCCAATTCTACCGGCATCTATGTCATCGAAAGCTACCGAGAAGTGCTCGAAATCGACCGCTTCTGGGCCATCGGTTCCGGAAGTAACTACGCCCTCGGCGCCATCCACGCACGCTACGACGACGAATCCCTCGACGCCGAAAAACTGGCACGCGTGGGCGTTGCCGCCGGCTGCGCATTCAACGCATACTGCGGAGAGCCGATCGACTCATTCTCGATTGCTCTCGCAATTGAATCCACAGACCCCGCAGCCGTCTAACCATTACCTGAAACATTAAAGAACGAACACCGAACTTCCCAACGTCTTATACATAGTGACCAACAATTATTAAACACCGTGCAAAGCATTCTACACAAAAACACCGTACTCGTCCTGAACCGGAACTGGCAGGCCATCAACATCACGACCCCCGCGATGGCCTTCTGCCAGATGTCTACAGACGTGGCCACCGGTCTCGATATCCACGGGAAAGAACACATGATTCCCGTCACCTGGAATCAATGGCGCGAACTCCCCGTGCGCGAAGCCGATACATCCATCGGCACCGCCCACGGCCCCGTCCGCGTGCCCACGGTGATCGTGCTCGCCAACTTCGCGCGCGTTCCCATGAAACGCCCGAAATTCAGCGCTCGAAACATCTGGCTCCGCGACAACGGTCGCTGCCAATACACTGGACGCGCATTGGCGCCCGGCGAAGGAAACATCGACCACGTCCTCCCCCGCTCCCGCGGAGGAGAAAGCACCTGGGAAAACTGTGTCCTCGCACGGAAATCCGTAAACAGCCGCAAAGCCGACAAAACGCCACGCGAGGCAGGGCTCAAACTCCTCCGGGAACCACGCTCCCCACGCGACGTCCCCGTTACCGCCCTCCTCAAAAACCCAAACCAAATCGCCGACTGGGAACCATTCCTCGTCAGACGATAATAAGACAGGCCGTAATCTTGTCCCCCGCCCGACCTCAGCCAAACTCCGGGGCGGGGGATTCCCCAATCCTCTGCCCAAACTCGCAATGAACGACTCTCAAATCACCGGCCAAGACCTCATCGATGCAGGCTACCCCTCCGGCCCTATCATCGGCGAAATGCTGAAGGCCGCCGCGGTCCACCAAGCCAAAGGCATCACCGACAAAAAGTATCTCCTCAAACTCCTCAAGCGAGATTTCGATCTCCCCCCTCCAAAACAATCGCTCCGTGAAACACCGGCGCCGTTGACCGAAGCCATCGAAGCCACGAACGATCTAGAAAAGAAAAACGTGTCGGCCGTTCGCCGCTACATGCACGATCTCCTCAAGGTTCCCATTATCCAACGCGGTGCCGTTATGCCCGATGCTTGCCCCGCCGGCTCCGCCACCGCCACCATCCCCGTCGGCGGCGCCATCGCCGTCGAGAACGCCATCATCCCCTCTGCCCATAGCGCGGATATCTGCTGCTCCATGTTCGCGACGGTGTTCGCCTCAAATCACTCTATCGAAGAAAAACTCGACTCCCTCATCGCATCAACCCGCTTTGGCGTCGGCGGACGCAAACCGGACGATCTCGTCCATCATCCCGTGATCGATGAACACGTCTGGGACAACCCCTTCCTCAAAGACCTCAAACACTACGCTGAAATTCACATGGCCGACCAAGGCGATGGCAATCACTTCGCCTATCTTGGCAAGATTGTCGCTGACGAAAAACTCATCGCTTCCCTCGAGAATGGTGGGCAATCAAAAATCGCAAGCGCCCTCCGAAACCATCTCGATCAGAACTCCGCTCAGTCCGGCGAACTGAAAGTCCTCGTCACCCACCACGGCTCACGCGGACTTGGCGCCCGCCTCTACAAACGAGGTCAACAAGCCGCACTCAAACAAACCGAACGCGCTGCCCAGGGAATCCCCAAAGCCGCCGCGTGGATCGACTACAACACCGACCAAGGAGCCGCCTACTGGGATGCCCTCCAATACGTCGGCCGCTGGACCCGCGCCAATCACGAATCAATCCATCGCCGCTTCCTCGAAAGAATTGATACGCCCGCCCTCACGGATTTCGGGAACGAACATAACTTCGTTTGGAAACGGGGCGAGAATCTCTTCCTTCACGGAAAAGGCGCCACCCCGGCGTGGAACGATCCATCCGGAAATCCCCTCCTCGGACTCATCCCGCTGAACATGGCCGCCCCCATCCTCCTCGTTCTGGGCCACGACAACGAAGACTACCTGTCCTTCGCACCCCATGGTGCCGGCCGAAACCAATCGCGCACCGCTACCATGAAACCCTTTCGAAACAAAGACGGAACCCTCGACGAGGAAGCCGTCGCCCGTACGGTCGCCGACTCAACAAAAGAGATCGCAGTGCGCTGGTTCTACGGAAAACCCGATCTCTCCGAGACACCCGTCGCCTACAAGTCGGCCGATCAAGTGAAAGCGCAAATCCAACAATTCAACCTCGCCGACGTCATCGCCGAAATCGAACCGCTCGGATGCATCATGGCCGGCGATCCCGGCCCTCGCCCATGGCAAAAAGAAAAACCCCTGACGCCAAAACAAAAGCGCCAACTCCAACACCGCGCGGAACGACGCCGCGTACGCCAGGACCTGGGCTCACGCGATTGGGAAGAAGCGTGATCTAACGTTCCAACGTCTTCGCTTTACTCTCCCCTCACCGTCGAATACCATCGAGCCCTGTCTCGAATGGTCAATGATCTCAATCCTCCTGAGCCTCCCTCCGATCCCATGCGTTACGGCATCCTTGGAGAGGACACGTCTTCCACCGAAGACAAACTTGAAAAATACACCGGCGGTGTCACTTGGGCTTACCTCCGCCCGCATTTCAAAGAAGGCACCCTCCTCTTCGTCGACTCCTCCCTCGAACTCAAGACCGTCGGAAAGGCCATGGCCGACGATAATAAGGCCCAGATCGAGTCTTGGCTGAAATCCGGCGACGTCCTCAAACCCGGCGATCTCCACGCCCAACATTGGGAACAATCCTCCGAATCTTTCGTCGCCCTCGTCGTCTCCCCCTTCGTCCTCTTCCAACCCGTCCCCCTCGACTGATTACTGAATACTGATCACTGAAAACCGTCAACCAATGTCCTCCCCACACGACCAAATCATCACCATCCGCGACACCATGGCCCAGGCCGTCATCGGTCAGGAAACCGTCATCGAACGTCTCCTCATTGCGCTCCTCGCCAACGGCCACGTCCTCATGGAAGGTCTTCCCGGTACCGCAAAAACCCGCTCCATCAAAACCCTCTCCAAACTCATCGAAAGCGATTTCTCCCGCGTCCAATTCACTCCCGATCTCCTCCCTTCCGACGTCACAGGATCCGAAATCTACCGCGAACAAACCGGCGACTTCGAATTCCAATCCGGCCCCCTCTTCGGAAATCTAATCCTCGCCGACGAAATCAATCGCGCCCCCGCAAAAGTCCAGGCCGCTCTCCTCGAAGCCATGGAAGAACGCCAGGTCACCGTCGCCGGCACCACCCACAAACTCCCCGAGCTCTTTCTCGTCCTCGCCACACAAAACCCCATCGAACAGGAAGGCACCTACCCCCTCCCCGAAGCCCAAATGGACCGATTCCTAGTCTACGTCCAAGTCCCCTACCCACCCGCCGACAACGAACAGGCCATCCTCCAACTCGTCCGCTCCGAAAACGCCGGTAACACATCCGAACCCCCGCCTCCCTCCACCCAGGATGCCATCTTCGAAGCGCGAAAACAGGTCCACGCCATTCACGTCGCCGAACCCGTCGAGAAATACCTCGTCGACCTCGTCATCGCCACCCGCGAACCCGATAAATTTGGCGGCGACCTCGCCCGCTGGATCGATGTTGGCGCCAGTCCGCGCGGCACCATCGCCCTCGACGCCGCCGCCCGCGCCCTCGCGTGGCTCCGCGGGAACGACTTCGTCGCCCCGGAAGATATTCAAGCCGTTGCCCCCGCCTGCCTCGCCCACCGCATCCATCTCTCCTACGAAGCCGAAGCCGAGGGCATCACCCGTGATTCCGCTATCCAAAAACTCCTCGAACAAGTCGCCGTCGCGTGATCTCAAACCGGAAGGGATCATGAAGAAAACGTCTCCGCCGCACCCACAATCTTCCCCTCATACTTCCCTCGACGCGCTCGTCCGCCTGCAGTTCGACGCCCGAAACTTTTCCCTTCTTCCTAACCAACCCGTCCAAAGCCTCCTCTCCGGCAAACACGCCTCCCGACTCCGCGGCCGCGGCCTCGCCTTCGAAGAACTCCGGGATTACCGCCCCGGCGATGACATCCGCACCATGGACTGGCGCGCCACCGCGCGCCTCCGGAAAGCTCATGTCCGGGTCTACTCCGAAGAAAGGGAACGCCCCACCCTCCTCGTCGTCGACCAACGAACTAACATGTTCTTCGGGAGCATCCGCACCACCAAGGCCACCGCCGCCGCCGAACTCGCCGCCCTCGGCGCGTGGCGCGTTCTCCATTCCGGAGATCGCGTCGGCGCCATCATCTTCGGCGATCACGAAATCGTCGAAATTCGCCCCCATCGCAGCCGGAAAAATGTTCTGCGCATCTGCCACGAACTAACCCGCCTAAACCAAGCCTTGCCTTCAGACAGAACACCAACCGTCAGCCTCAACGACGCTCTCAGAGCAGCCGCCCGCCTCGCCCACCACGATCACCTCGTGATTCTGGCGACCGACTACAACGGCGACAACGACCAAACCCATCGCATCGTCACCCGCATCGCTGCCCACAACGATGTTCTCGCCGCTCTCGTCTATGATCCCCTGGGCTTTGAACTCCAGGGTACCCCGGGAATGGAAGCCACCGACGGTCGCAATCGCATTCCCGTCGATACCAATATCGCCTTCAAAGAACGATTCCGTAAAGTCTTCGACCAGCGCATCGCGCAACTCAAAACCAATCTCCGGTCCCTCCGCATCCCCATCCTCCCCATTTGCACCGAAGAATCCGTCGCTCGCCAAGTCCGCACCGCACTCGGCCAACAACTGCGAAGATAGATGTCCCCAGACCCCGCCAGTCTCGATAACCTGCGCGATCTCGTCACACCGCCCCCCGCTCCCTGGTGGCCCCCCGCACCCGGCTGGTTCGTCCTGGGCGCGATCGCTTTCGCAGCTGCGCTCGTCCTCGCCCTCCGCGCCTACCGCTCCCACCAACAAAATGCCTACCGCCGTCAGGCTCTCCGTGAACTCGAGACCACAGATTCTCCTCAAGAAATCGCCGCCATCCTCAAACGCACCGCCCTCGCCGCTTACCCCCGCTCGAAAGTCGCTTCCCTATCCGGCTCCGCCTGGACCGATTGGCTCACGACCACCTCCAATACCCCTCTCCCCACAGAAGTCACCACTCAACTAACCCACTCCATCTTCTCCAAAAAGAATACAGAAAACACTCAAACCCTCCGCGCCTACACAAAATCGTGGATCACCCACCACATTCCTAATTCCTAATTCTTAATTCCTAATTCTTACGCCAGTAAGTACCGTGTTAACCTTCGCCCACATCTGGCTCTTCGCCCTCGCCCCACTCCCCCTGCTCATCCGCTGGCTCGTCCCGCCGCGCGCGGAATCTCAGCCCGCCGTCTTAGTCCCCTTTCTCAATCGAATCCGAGCCGCCCAGGACAGCGCCTCCACCCTGACAAAATCGCACCACTTCTGGCCCGTTCTAACACTGTCTCTCGTCTGGCTTCTTCTCGTCACCGCACTCGCCCGCCCCCAATGGCTCGAAGACCCCATTACCCGCGAAATCCCCACCCGCGACCTTCTCCTCCTCGTCGATCTCTCCGGCTCGATGGAAGCGAAGGATTTCACCGATTCCTCTGGTCAACTCGTCGATCGCCTCACCGCCGTGAAAGAGGTCGTCGGCGATTTCCTCTCCCAGCGCGAGGGCGATCGCGTCGGGCTCGTCGTCTTCGGCAACGCCCCCTTCCTCCAAGCCCCCTTCACCACCGATCTCGAGCTCTGCCGAAAACTCCTCGACCAAACCGCCGTCCGCATGGCCGGCCCAAAAACCGCTTTCGGCGACGCCATCGGTCTCGGAATTCGCACTTTCGAGAATAGCGATGCCCCCGCCAAAACCATCATCGCCCTCACCGACGGGAACGATACCGGTAGCGGGCTGCCCCCGGTCGAAGCCGCCCGGGTCGCCCGCGACAATGGCATCACCATTCATACGGTCGCCATGGGAGACCCCACCACCGTCGGCGAAGAAAAACTCGACGAAGAATCTCTCAAAAAAGTCGCCCAAGAAACCGGCGGTCGTTACTTCCTCGCCCAGGACACGGAAGGCCTCGTCGAAATCTACGACGAACTCGACCGCATCGAGGAGCGAAAAGTCGAAACCGTTAGTCATCGCCCGAGAACCGATCTCTACTTCTGGCCACTCGCCGCCGCCTTCATCATCTCACTCTTATCAAAACTTATCCCGGTTCTCCGCTTCACCGATAGAACCACCCTCTCGTCTCCTTCTACCGACGCGAGACTACGCGTGAATGCCCGAACCTTCGAACTGGAGGTCGTCGACTGATCCGATGTGGGACGCATTCCATTTCATTCGCCCCGCATGGCTCCTCGCCGCCCCTCTGGCCGGCCTCGTGTGGTGGCTGCACCGAAACTCCCGCGATCCCCTTCGCGGCTGGCGAAAAATCATCGCCCCCGAACTCCTCAAACCTCTCACCCTCGGCGCATCCGACGACAACCACTGGCGCCCGTTCCTCCCGCTTCTCACCTGGCTGCTCGCCGTCCTCGCCCTCGCCGGTCCCACTTGGAAACCCGAACCCTCCCCCTTCGCCGACGATCCGGTCCCCCTCATGATCGTCCTCGATGCCGGCGAATCGATGGAGCTCAAAGATATGCCACCCTCACGCATCGAACGCGCCCACTTGAAAATCGCCGACCTCGCCGACGGACGGAAAGGTCAACCGCTGGGCCTTGTCACCTACTCGGGTTCCAGCCACCTGGTCCTCCCCCCCACCCGCGATACCGCCATCGTCGCCCAAATGGCCGCCGAAATCACTCCTTCCATCATGCCCAAGCCGGGCGACGACCTCGCGAACGCTCTCAAACTCGCCAATCAACAGTTGTCCGATCTCGGTGGCTCCATTGTGGTCGTCTCCGACAACATCTCATCCAACCAGGACGAAGCCCTCCGCACTTATCGAAAAGAGTCCCGCACTCCCGTCCACTTCCTCGCCATCGCCCGCCCCGATACTCCGGAACTCGACTCACTCAGATCAGCCGCAAGTGCGCTTGATGCCTCGCTCACTCTGATCGCCCCCGATTCGTCCGATATCGAAACGCTCGTCTCGAAAACCGCCCGCGCTCCCGTCGCAGTCGCGGCCGCCGGCCAAGGCACCCGATGGGCCGAATCCGGTTGGTGGCTCCTCATCCCCATCGCCCTGCTCACCCTCGTCGCGTTTCGCCGAACGCAGCGCCCCACTCTCTCAGCCAACACCATCTCGTGAACCTCGTCCCCACCATCGCCACGCTCTCTCTCGCCGCCGCCACGTGGTGGTCCAGCCTGTGGTTCACCCCCGACCAACAAGGCGATCGGCTCATGAAAAGAGGCGAATACGCCGCCGCCGCCAAAGCCTATCGCGACCCCATGCGCCAAGGTGTCGCTTGGTTCCGCGCCGGAGAATTCGAGAAAGCCGATCAATCCTTCGCCCGCTCCGCTTCACCGGAAGCCGAATACAACCGTGGCAATTGCCTCATCATGCTCGGCAAATACGACGACGCCGTTTCCCGCTACGACCGCGCCCTTGAACTCCGTCCCGATTGGCCCGATGCCATGGCCAATCGCGACCTCGCGATCGCCCGCGCCAAACTCGTAGAACAAAAAGGCGGCGACATGGGTGATCAGAAAATCGGCGCCGATGAGATCACTTTCGATAAACCCAATAACAACGAAGGTCAGGACACCGATCTCACCGGCGACAAACCCGCCACCGACGAGGCTCTCCAAGCCCTCTGGCTGCGCCGCGTCCAAACCAGCCCCGCCGACTTTCTAAAATCCAAATTCGCCTACCAACTCGCCACCGATCCCAGCGAATGATGCCGTCTCCCTCCAGAGTCTCCACCAGCTTCCGCGTCGGTAGGGCGTGGCCTCCGGACGCGCCTGACTCCCAAAAGAAACAGAAACAAGCCCACGGTCGCAGGCGCGACAATCTGTGCCATCTGCGAGCAAAACCTGCCTCCCTGCTTTTGATGACGAGCCTTCTCATCATTTGTGGCCTGCTGACAATCCCCGCGAAGACCATCGCCCAACAACAAGTCCCCCCCGCCACAGCCACCCTCTCCGCGGAGACGGCATGGACCGGCGAACCACTCAGCCTCCGCATTACTCTCTTCTCGCCCGGCCCCTTCAGCGGAGCCGCCACCTTCGACTTCCCCGAAGTGCCCGGCCTCTTCTTCGTCAATACCGGCAGCCCCACCGTCGGCACCCGCACAATCGATGGCTCCCAATACACCACACAGGACCATCGCATCCTCGTCGTCTCACAACGCGACGGCGCCAATACCATCCCGCCATTCACGATCCGATACAACGGTCGCCCCTCCTTCACCGCCGACCCCGAACCGCTCCAGACCACCACCCCGGAACTCCGCTTCACCACTCAACGCCCGCCCGGCATGGAAAACGATGACGTCGTGGTCGTCGCTGCCAAGCTCGACTTCTCCCAATCATGGTCCGACCTCCCCGATGACAAAAAACTCGCGGCCGGCGATGCCCTCGTGCGCACGATCACCCGTTCTACCGAGAACACATCAGCCATCATGCTCCCTCCGCCCCCGATCTCCGCACCCGAGGGAGTAAAGGTCTACCTCGCGGATCCCGTCATCGAAGACAAATTCGACCGTGGTGACCTCAACGCCACCCGCACCGACGAAATCACTTACCAGTTCCAAAACGGCGGTTCCTTCACCCTCCCTGATCTCACGTTTGACTGGTGGAATCCCGATACCAAATCCATCCAGTCCGCCACCCTGATAGGCCAGGTCGTGGAAGTAACCGCTCCGCCTGCACCTCCCCTCACCGAAAAAGTCGCCAAATCACCCGGACGCTTCATCATCTTCCTTCTGATCCTCGCCGTGATCCTTTGGCGTCTCCCGTGGATCATCCGTGCCACCCGGGTTAAATGGCACGCCTTCAGGACTGATCGCGAACGCCTAGCCACCCGCAAAGTCGCCGCCGCCTGCCGTGCCCATGATGCCACCCAAGCTCATACCGCCCTGAACCAATGGCTCCTCCTCACCCGGGCCCAACCGTCACCGACTCTCGATCTTGAGCAAACCATCCTCGCCCAAGTCTGCTACGGAACCGAACCCGAGACGACATCGTGGAGCGGTCGCGCTCTCCTGAATGCATTCAAGGACACGCGACGCCATGCCCTGTCACAGGGAAAAAAATCATCCAGAAAATCCCCTCTCCCTGCTCTCAATCCGACTTGGCGCAGCAAAACGTTCTGATGCGGATACTGAACTCCGCGACGACGATGGTGGGCGCACGTTGTCATTCCGGAACCACTCTTTGGCCTTCAGTATATCGACGACACCTTTGATCTGACGGCCAAACTCCAGCCTGCGAACGCTCCTGATCAGGAGCCAAATCGCGCATTTTGCACTCGCGGTCATTCCTCGAGAGAAATACGATCGTACCCAATCCCATGGGCAAAAAAGACAAAAAGAAAGACAACGGAAACGGCGAGAATAAGAAGCCGAAGAAACTCGACAACGATGCCTACGAAAAAGAGCTCTTCAGGCTGCAAACCGAACTCTGCAAGCTCCAGGAGTGGGTCGTCCACAAAGGACTGAAGGTGCTCGTGATCTTCGAAGGCCGCGATACCGCGGGCAAAGGCGGCATCATCAAACGTATCAAAGAACGCGTTAGTCCCAGGGTCTTCCGCGTGGTCGCCTTGCCCGCGCCGACCGAACGAGAAAAAACCCAGTTCTACTTCCAGCGCTACACCTCCCATCTCCCGTCCGCGGGTGAAGTGGTAATCTTCGACCGATCCTGGTACAACCGCGCGGGCGTCGAACGCGTAATGGGCTTCTGCACCGAGGAAGAATATGAGGAGTTCTTCCTCATCTGCCCCGGATGGGAAATGGCGCTCGTCCGGGCCGACATCATTCTCATCAAATACTTCCTCGTCGTCAGTCCCGACGAACAGCTTAAGCGCTTCGAATCGCGTATCGAAGACCCAACAAAACAATGGAAACTCAGCCCCATGGACGTCAAAGCCCGGGACCACTGGTATGACTACTCAAAAGCCTACGATCGGATGTTTAACGCCACGGATACCAAGCACGCACCATGGCATCTCGTGCGGACCGACGATAAAAAGCGCGGGCGCCTCAACTGCATCACGCACCTCCTCGATCAGATTCCCTACAAGGACCTCCCCGCTCCCGACGTAAAGCTGCCACCCCTCCAGGATTCAAAAGGCATCAGCGACGAAGCCGTCCTGAAGACCCGGCAGTTCGTCCCTGAAAAATTCTGAACATCATTCTTTTTCACTCTCCCCGTCGTCCATGCAGGAACTCCATATCTCCGACGCCTACGTCATCATCGTCGCCATTCTCGTCCTCGGTCTTGGCAACGCAGTCACCAAAAGAGTCCCCTTCCTCCAAAAATACAGCATCCCCATGGCCGTGACTGGCGGCCTCATCTGCAGCGTCGCAATCCTTATCATCGGGAAGGCTGGCGGCCCGAAAATTAGCTTTGATCTCGAAATCCGCGATGTCCTCCTCATCGCCTTCTTCAGCACCATCGGCCTGTCCGCCAAGTTCTCCCGCCTCGCCGCCGGCGGCAAAGCCCTCGCCATCCTCACCGCCTGCGCCGCCACCTTCCTCTTCATCCAAAACGGCACCGGAGTCCTCCTCGCCAGTCTCCTCGGCGCTCACCCCGGACTAGGACTCTTCGCCGGCAGCATCTCCCTCGCCGGTGGCCACGGAACCGCCATCGCTTGGGGCCAGGAAGCCGCCAAGGCCGGTATCGCCGACGCCGAACTCGTCGGCATCGCATTCGCCACCTTCGGTCTCGTCGCCGGTGGCATCATTGGAGGCCCCATCTCGGAATTCCTCATTAAGAAAAATAAGCTCGCCCCCACCGATACTCCCATCGAAGGCGGCAGCGCCGATCGCACCGAAGAACCGTCCGAAAAACTCGAACCCGTCACGCTCGAACGTGCCCTCTCCGTCCTCTTCATTCTCGCCGTCTGCGTCGCCTTCGGCGAAGTCGTCAATCAGTTCCTCTTCGAACGGGACTTCCGCGTCCCCGGCTTCCTCACCGCCATGCTCGTCGGCATCTTCATCACCAATATCTCCGACAAACTCAATCGCCCCATTCGCGTCCCCGACTTCGACAAAACCGGAACGGTCTGCCTCCAACTCTTCCTCGCCATGAGCCTCATGAGCATGGACCTCTCCTCCCTCGCCGGTGCCTTCGGCTTCATCTTCGTGGTCCTCTGCGTCCAGATTCTCGTCCTCACTCTTTTCGCCGTCTTCATCATCTTCCGCCTTATGGGCAAAGACTACGATGCCGCCGTCATCGTCGGCGGATTCTGCGGCCTCGGCATGGGCGCCACGCCCGTCGCCATAGCCAATATGTCCGCAATCACCAAAAAATACGCCCCCTCCTTCAAAGCCTTCCTCGTCGTGCCACTCGTCGGCGCATTCTTCATCGATATCTTGAACGCCCTCATCATCAAATTCTTCCTCGACCTCCCCATCATGCAACCGGCCGCCGAAGCCGCCATGACCACCCTCTAAGCGCTCCTACTCTCCGCCCTCCGCCTTGGCCTGCTTTTTCCGCTCCTTCAAATACTCCTTTAACAATTCACCCGGCACCTCTTCGCTCGCCCCATAGCGCTCACTTAGTTCGCCAATCCGCGCCGCGTTGTCCTCCAAAAAACTCGCCATCCCCTCCTCCCCCGCCTCCGCTCGAACCAATTTCACCATCTCCAAAAACTCCGACACCACCTCCTCACACTCCTCCGCCGCAATCCATTTCAACCCGTCCAAAAATACGCCATACGCTTCCTCACGCTTCTTGACCAATGGCTCCCCCAAGCCCTTGTTCCGAATCATCCGGTCAAACGCTCGCACCACCTTCGCATCCACCGGATCATCATCATCATCGCCACTCTTCTCGTCTCCACCACCCGCTGGCGTCAACAACGCCATCAACGCATCAACCAATCGCTCCCGCTCCCCGCCCGTCTCATCAACACCCCCCTCTTCGCCTCCCCCCGCTTCAGCCTCTCCATCATCATCTCCCGCCTCCTGCTCCTCTTCATCCCCTTCATCACCATCCCCACGCTCCAAGCCGAAAACCGAAACATCCGCCCCCTTCTCCACCAACAACGCCACCACTTCCCGCTCCCCTTCACTAATCGCCACGAACAACGGCGTCCCCGATCCAAAATCAATGTCCGCCCCATCCTCCAATGCCTCCACCACCTCGTCCAACGCCCCCAATCGACACGCCAACTCCAACTGCCCATTCGTGACCGGATCACTCATCGTTCGTCTCCCAGAAAAAGCGGAAACAATACCCCATCTCTCGATAGATAGCTAGAGATGTCACAAATTCGCATCACACTCACTCCCTTTTCTCGCAACCCCATCCACACCTTCACAGTTTAATCCCCATGTACCCAACCCAACGGATCCCGCTTCTCCCCCTCATCGCCCTCTCCGTCTTCGTCCTCGCCGAACTCACGGAAGCGCAACAACGCCGCCGACCCGGCGGCCCCGGCGGAGGCGGCCGCTTCGCCGAACAAGAACGCATCGCCCTCCAGGAAGGCTTCACCGGCCTCACCACCGACGGCTCTGTCGTCCCCGATCTCTTCTCCATCAAGTCCACGGGCGTCTCCACCAAACCCGTCCGCGTCGCCGCCGACGCTTTCCTCGCCGCCCTCTCGCCGGAAGAACGCGCCAAAACCCTATACAACGTCGACGACGATGAATGGCGCAAATGGGCCAACCAACACAGCTACCCACGCCAAGGCGTCAGCTTCGAAGACATGACCGAAGAACAACGCGCACTCGCCTTCGCCCTCCTCGAAGCGTCCCTCAGCGCGCGCGGACTCCAAACCACGCAAGACATCATGAAACTCAATGAAACCCTCGCCGAATTAAAGAATGATTGGGAGGGATACGGCGAATGGAAATATCACCTCACCATCATGGGAGAACCCTCCGACACCAAGCCCTGGGGCTGGCAGTTCGATGGCCACCACGCTGTCATCAATTACTTCATCCTCGGCGACCAAGTCGTCATGTCTCCTGTCTTCCTCGGCTCCGAACCCGTCGTTGCCGAGTCCGGAAAATACGAAGGCACGATCATCATGCAGGAAGAACAAGACGACGGCCTCGCCTTCATGCGCTCCCTCACTCCCGAGCAACAAGCCAAAGCTACGATCTCCGGCGAAAAAGGCCCCACCAATAATCTCGCCGAAGCCTTCAAAGACAATCTCATCACCGATTACATCGGAATCAAAGGCGCCGACCTCGACCAAGAAGCAAAGTCGCGACTCCTCGACCTCATCGCTGTCTTCATCAATCACCAAAGCGAAGGCCACGCCCAGGTCCGCCTCGCCGAAGTCAAAGAACACCTCGACGACACCTGGTTCGCTTGGATCGGAAAAACTGACCCCGATGCTGTTTTCTACTACCGCATCCAGAGCCCCGTCATCTACATCGAGTTCGACCACCAACGTCCCATCGGTCTTGAACGGACAGGCGTCCCGACTCGCAATCACATACACGCCGTCATCCGTACGCCAAACGGAAACGACTATGGTAAAGACCTTCTCCGCCAACACTACGAGAATCACCACCAAGACAAATAAAGACGTAGATTCCTCCCTCCCTCCCCGTTATTGAGGGATATGACACGCTCCAACCTCCTCGCGCTCGCACTGATTGTCGGCTTAATCGCATGCCTCAATAACGCCTCAGCCGCGCCACCCAATTTGGTCATATTCTTCACCGACGACCAAGGGACTCTCGACGCCGCTTGCTACGGTTCTACTGATCTCCACACCCCCAATATCGACAAGCTCGCCGCCACCGGTGTCCGCTTCACGCAAGCCTACGCCCACACCGTCTGCTGCCCCGCCCGCGCTGCTCTGGTCACCGGCCGCCATCCCCAGCGCTCCGGCGTCAACCACTGGACCCAGGGAGACATGAACGCGCCTAAGGGCATCAACATGGCCCTCGAGGAGTTCACCCTCGCCGAAGCCCTCCAAGCCGCCGGATACCGCACCGCCCTCTACGGGAAATGGCACCTCGGTGCCCACGAGGACTACGGCCCCAAAAAGCAAGGCTTTGACGAGTTCTTCGGCATCCGAAACGGCTTCATCGATAACTACAACCACTACTTCCTCCATCGCACCGGATACCATGATCTCTACGAGGGTATCGAAGAGGTCTTCGCCGAAGGCGAATACTTCCCCGAGCTAATGACCCAACGCGCCCTCAACTTCATCGACGAAAACAAAGACCGCCCTTTTTTCCTCTACGTCCCCTTCAACATCCCGCACTACCCCGAGCAAGCCCTCGAACAACACCACAAACATTACAAAAACCTCGCCGACCCGGCCCGCCAATCTTACGGCGCGATCGTCACCACCACCGATCACTACATCGGCCAAATCATCGACAAACTCGAATCCCACAGCCTCCGCGACGATACCATCATCATTTTCATGAGCGATAACGGGCACTCGGAGGAAACCAAGTACACCATCAAAGTCGACGATCACAAAAGCGAATACCCGAAAGACCACTTCTACGGCGCCAGCGGCGGCGGCAATACCGGCAAATGGATCGGCAACAAGAGCACCTTCCTCGAAGGCGGCATCCGCGTCCCCGCCATCATCTCCTATCCCGCCAAACTCCCCCAGGGCGAGGTCCGCGACCAGATCATCACCGCGATGGACTGGTATCCCACCGTCCTCGAACTCGCGGACATCTCCCGCCCGGACGACGCCCCGCCTTTCGACGGTCACTCCCTCGTCCCCATCATCGAATCACCCGATGCCCCCTCCCGATACAACGGCATCCTCCACTTCCAATGGAACACACATTGGGCCGTCCGCGCCGGCGACTGGAAACTCATCGGCAAGGAAAACGAAAGCAATCTCAAGCTCACCCTCCACAATCTCGCCGAAGATAATCCCGAGGTCACGGATCACGCCAAGGACCACCCCGACGTCGTCACCCACCTCCTGAATCTCCACAACGCCTGGGCCGCGGAAGTCGCCCCGTAAAAACCCGCGCCGCTCTCAGCGCACCGGATGGCTTCCCCCAACGTTCCTCGCCAATATCTCCCCCGCCCGCTGATGCCCAGCCCGATTCCAATGGCCGTCCCCTGGGAAATAAAATCCCACTCCCTCGTCCCGCATGGGCTCAAGTAGGTCCACAAAAGGAACCCCTTTACCTTCACATATCTCCATCAAGGCCGCTCGGTAAGGCGCGTCATCCTTCACGAAATCTTCGATCTGGGGAATATAAACCACCGAGAACGCGATCCCGCGCCCGTCGCAGAATGCCTTCATCTCCCCCAAAACATAAGCCATCGCCTCTCGCGCTTCCCCACCCACGACCCGGCCAGACTTCCCGCCCCGAATCACCTTCTCCTCCAACTCCTTCTGCCGTCGCGCCATCTTCATCTGATTGTTCAAATACGACAACACCGACAACAAATACGAATTTCGCTGCAACGCCTTCACGCTGCCTCCAAAAACCCGCTCCACCGGCGAGTTCACCAACACCGCGCCCTCGTCTCCCACCTCAATAAAGGGCCGCGCCCCCTTGCTTGAATCAAGATTATCCGAAAAATCATTCCGAAAAACCATCAGATACACCCGCTTCGGAAGCCGCTCCTCCTCCTCAACCATCCGCCTCAGCAACAAATAGGCCTGCGCCGTCCCCCACGCATTGACTCCAAAATTTCCCACCACGTATCCCGGCCCGAGTTCGTCCTGCAAAACATCCGTAACTACTTCCCCTTCCTCAACCCCCCACCCCCACACAAAGGAATCTCCAAGTACAAAAACCTCCTCCGCGCCCTCGCTCGGAACCACCTCCGCCCCCTTCGCCCGAAACCCAGAACCATCCATACGGACTATCACATCAAAATCCGGCCGCTCAAATCGCGCCGAAAAATCCGCCACCCCCACCCAACCCAACTCCTCATCCCCCCGATGAAACGAACTGAGCGGGTTCATAAACGTCGGCGAATCTTGGAGCACCCGAAGTATCCCCTCCAAAATTAACACCGCCACCAGCAAGGAACTCAAAAGCAACAGAATCTTCTTGGCCATCTTCGGTCCCCGCCCTCCTTCGACGGGATGACTACTATAACCCATGGTCAAACCACGCCCACCACGCGCCACTATCCCCCTCCGATTGCGCAATCTCAGCTGTCAACACCCAGGTCCAAATCATCGGACGTCCCAAACTTTCGGTCCGGTCCCGCCGACAAAAACTCCATGTGCTGACTTGATACCCCATGAAACCGAAAAGGCGTCCCCCATCGGTCGGTCAATTCCCCCAACCCGTTGATCGCAGGATGACCCGGCTCAATCAAAACGACATTCTTCGGGTTCTTCCCCGTCAAAACCTCCGTCACCTCATGATTTAACCCCGCGACCGGATTCTCACGATAAATCGCCCGGTATGTTCCAACGACCGCATTCAATATCTCCAAATCTTCCACTGGATGTCGCCCCTCATCGTGCAAGTCTCGCGCCCTCTCCACCATCGGTAAAAAATGCGCCGTCCCATCCCCAGGGCGATGAACCCGCGAATCCTCCGCCGAAACTTGATGCTCGCCCGGCACATAGCCCTCAGGCAAGTTGTCTCGCCCCGCTTCTGTCAACGCTCTGGAGCGATTCTTCTCCGGTTCCGTCGGCCACTGGTATTGTACCTTCCCACTCGACCGCACCGTATCCCTAGCGGCAGCCGTCTCAACCGCCACCGCTTCCTCCTCTCCACTCGCTCCCCCACGCCCCACTCCGAGATCAAGCACGATCAAATACACCACCCCTCCCAATACCAAAACCCCGGAAATCGCGATGAGAATCGTGCGACTCATACTTTGTCCTCGATAACGTCTACCAGTTCCGAAACTCGCCCCAATCAATCAGGCACCGAAATCAATAAAGTCCGTGTTCGCGTTCCCGAGCTGATCCAACGGATCGTAACTCGGACTAAACGGATCGGCAAACCGGCTCAAATTCGGGAAAATCAACGGGATATCATTCGACGAAACATCCATCCAACGCCCAAGCACCGAAGCATACTGATCCACCGACGTCGTCGGAATCCAACGCCCACGACCGTTGCTCTCGCTCACATCCTGCGGACCGTTCACCTCATGATCCGGATAGTATCCGTAAACATTCCCCCCGTTTACCGCCCCACCCATCACCATCATGTGTCCGCCCCAAGCATGATCGGAACCGGATGTCGCTGGATCCTCACCGTTCGGGGTAAACGTCCGATTAAAGTCCGAATGCGTCGCCAATACCGTATCATTGTATGAAAAATCCGCATCAGCCGTGTCCAAAGCATGCATCGCGTCATTGAACGCTTTCATCGCCCCATTCAAATCCGACAATAAATCATATAAATCGCCGTTCTCTCCTAAGGTCGTGTTCCCCTGGTCCTGGTGCGTGTCATACCCGCCTTGCGTGACAAAAAAGATCTGCCGCGCATTCCCCACACAATTGCGGCCCGCAATCAATTGCGCCACCATCTTCAGCTGATCCCCAATATCACTGTCTGCATTCGCAAAAATGCCGTCAAAATCAACCCCCGACGCCGCGGCTTCCGCCAACGCACCACCCACAAACTCCTCATTCTGACGCGCGCGACTGACGATGTTGTTGTACCCATCCTCCATCAAATGATCGTGCGTGAAATTCATGATCTTCTCGAAAGCCTCCAAGCGACGCCCCTGCGTATTGTTCTGATAAGTCCCGTCCGGATTCAAGGCGCTTGAATAGTTGGTCCCATACCCGGACAACGCAATTGCCCCGGAGTTTGTAACCGCATATTGCGCCGCACCGCTTCCAGGACTTCCAATTAAAATATTCGACTGCCCTCCCAGGGTTACCGACATCGACACCTGGGACTGAGGATTGTAAGACGCATTCAATAAATCCGCGATCCGGCCCGCCCAGCCCGTCTGAAACGGCTTGTCCGGAATCGAACTCTGCCACTGCGTCTGCTGGTCCGAGTGACTGAACAACTGCGGCGGCACCGGAACCGTCCCCGCATTATATTCCGCCTTGGTAATCGGATTCGTCAATGAACCCACGTTCGCCACAAACGCCAACTCTCCCGCATCAAAAATGGTCTTCAAATCCGCACACGCCGGATTTAACCCAAACGAATTGTCCGGAGCACTCAGATTCCCCGCATCAATCGGATGCAGCGATGCGTCGGCCAACGCCAATACCCCGCGCGAGGCATCATAGTTCGCGCGCGAAGGATGACTTCCACGCGGCGCCAGCAGGTTATCCGAATTCTGCCCCCCGAATAGGAACAACACGATCAGGGCCTTGTAATCGTTCCCAATGTTGACCTCGTTCGCTAACGAAGCCTCCATCAAACGAAGATGCGCCAAGGTATTCACGATACCGGCCAGCCCCATCGCCGAGCACGTGCTCTGGCTCAAAAAGGAACGCCGGGTGTGGGTCATTTTCTTGTCTATTTCTTTCATCGGTCTGTCGCGGGTTGATTGATTGAATTAAAAATTGATTCTCAACTTTGCCCCGGGGCGCCGCGACCAAATCACGGACGCCCCGGAACAACTTGGGGTTTTACTTCTGAATGATGTATTCCGGCGTCACGCTCATCAGGTAGAACGCCGTCCGCACCTTGTCGCGCTTGTTGTTGTTGGAGGTCCCAAAGGTCCCCAGCAAATCAATGATGATCTCTCGAGGATTCTCCACACCGTCGTTCGGATCATACGGGTATCGCGCCTTGAAATTCCCCGACATCAGAATCATGTCCAGATCATCCACCAAGGCCGTGTCGTCATCCAACTCCGTCGCGCCGCCATACCCGTTATACCGGTCGATCCACGCCTGACGATCCGTCTTCGCATGATCCGCATCCGCGGGATAACCCAATGCCGTCTGATTCGACAAAGTATTCAATCCCTGCCCCGAATTGGATCCGTTGCTCCAGGTAATCGTATAAAAGTAATTGATCGCCTGGATCACCGATGTCTCCGTCGCCACTTGAAACTCGGGAGCCACCAACGCCGCCGAGGCGATCGGACCGCCCGGGCGATAATCCGGCAGGAACCAGTTGAATACCGTCGGAGCTTGCAACGGAGTCTGCTGCAGGTTTCCATCCGTCTCCCCATACCGGAACCGCGCGTCCAACAGGAAGTTGTCCAACTGGTCGTTCACCAATCGATACGACCCCAGCTCCGAGATCGGCAACTGCGTGGTCGTGTCCAAGCCTCGAAGAAGCTGCATGTATCGCACCAACGGCTCCTTCATTTTGCCATAAGTCGGATCGCCGACAAAGGTCATCGAGCGCGCCTCGTAATCAGTCAGAATCGCACGCGCCACTTCACCAAGATCGCCATTCGTATCGTTGAACACCTGCGCGACACGATAAACATACCCATTGCTCGGATTGCTCGTCACCAGGCGCTGAATCAAGCGATACGAGATAAACGCCGGTGTCGAAGGATGCCCGTCGTATGTCGGGTCTCCTTCAGCCCCGCCAAACCAGTCCAATGCATCACTCACGTCCGCTGCCGCCCGCAAATCCAAGTCCGGCTCGGCCGTGTTATCGATCAGCTGACCGCCCGCGATCGTCTTCACGCCCGGATCATGAAAATCACCGAACAAACGCATCGGGTGGGTGTATGTGTGCCCGTAATACTTGTTGCCGTCGCCCCTCGTGAAATTCGAATTGGTCAGCGGAGCCGCCCACTGATCCTTGTTGTTCGAATACCGGGAAAAACTCCAGCCCGTCATGATCTTCGACAATTCCGTGATGTCCGTATTGTCATAGGTCGCCTGCACAAGACCTGTATTCGGATCAAGACGTAGACTCCCGTCCTGCCACAGCTGCACCAGCCCGATCGAGAACAACTGCATAATCTCCCGCGCATAGTTCTCGTCCGGCAAAATATCCGGTATCCCATCCGGCGGATCACTCAGATCCGTCGCCTGCTGGTTCTTCAGGTGGCTCAAATACTTACCCATCATCGGGCTGTAAGTCACCCCTTCCAGCATCTCACGGAAACTGTCGTCGGCATTCTCCGCCAGCATGTCGATATACCGCGCCGCACCAATATGCCGCGTCCGCACCGTCGCCAGCGCTTCCGAAATCACCATGATCTCCTGCCAGGCAAATCCCAACCGCTGACGCAACTGATCGTTCGCGTTCACCATCGCCGTCCATTGCGCCCGACGCCGGTTGTTGTGATTCACTTCTCCCGCGCTCGCAATATCCTTGCCGTCATTGATCTCCGCCTGCGTCAAGGGATAGACCGCATCCGGAATCGGGAATGTCGCCGCATCCGTGTAGTCCAAGGTGTCCGGATCATGCGTTGGGATCGATGTCCAAGTCGCCGGCAATGCCGGGGCCCCGGTATAGTCAAAGTGCCCCCGCTGCTCCCACTCCTGGTTGTCCGCCGCCAAGGTATACCCCGCAATCAAAGTCTGATCCAAGGCCAGCTGATCGGTAATCCACTGATTGTATACCGCCATCCGGTCCTGCCCCGGATCCGCCAGGATCGCCGCATACATCGCGTCAATCTCCGCCGGCGTCGGCCCAAATGTCGCTTGCGTCAGGAAACGCGCAATCTCCCGCCGCAAGGTCTCCTCTTCCGCCACCGGATCAATAAACTCAATCGTCGGCGGTGCCGGCGGAGCCGGCGGCTCGGTCGAACCGTTCGCAGGCGCGTAAAACGCCCATATCTCGCCCCCCATATAGTTGTTCGTATGCACATTGATGTAGAGCGGCGTCTCATCGTTCTGCCCATACAACGAATCAATCAACTGCGTCACCGTATTGGCACCCGCCGGCTCAATGAGCCACTCGTAATCCGTCAACTGCCCCAACAAGACCGGGTCCCCGTCATTGCCCGTCGTCGTAATCTCCTCGACAATCGGCCCGCTCAACAAGGTCACACCACCGCCATCCAAAGTCGCCTTGTGCACGTGCGTGTTGCTCTGCGGCGAACTCAGTCCACTAAACGAATTCGAGATTCTCGCGACCGTATTCGATCCGTTGATCACCAATGAGGTGATCCCCGATGCCGAAGTCACCGCCGCTCCCTCAGGCTGATAAAATCCGACAAACAACCGGTCGTTCGCCGGATCATCCGTCGCGTCCACAATGTCTATCTCCGCCGAAGCTGAAGCGCCAATCGTATAGTCGGCGTGCGGCGTGATCGTCACATTCAACACCTCCGGATACTCCGCCACCCCATCATCCACCGGAGCAATGGTGATCGTATCCGACGTAACCCCCACCGGGAACGTGATCGAACCGGAGAATGCCCCGCCACCCCCGGTCGTCGCAACATAGTCACTCGGATCAGATGACCCAACCGACGGATCCACCGTCGTCCCCAAGGTCAAAAACACCGTCACCGCCGCCTCTGGCACGGTCCGGTCAATCCGGAACGTCGCCGTCGTCCCCTCTTTCTCAAATGCCGAGTTGGACTCCGCAATGACGTCGATCGTCAAGATGTTCGGAGAGTTCGGGTCCGTCCCCATCTGAAATTCTTCCAGATTGGAAAAATTGTCCGAATCCGCATCCAGCGATGCGTCCGCGCCATCGGCCGGATCAAATCCGTTCGCGAGCTCGTAATCATCTGGCATCCCATCACCGTCCGTATCCAGCATCGCCGCCAGAACGAAGAAACCAACCACCTCGTTCGTGTGACCCACCTCCGAATTCGCCGCCTGTTCTTCCTCAATTAAAAACTCCGTGCTCAAGGCACCGAGGTTGCGATACCGCACCGCCGCGGTATCCCCACCATCCCTCGTCTGATCGTCAGCGATCAAATACGGACTGAAATACCCCTGAACAAAGTTCACCGCCTCCCAAACCTCATCGATCGTGTCCGTGCTCGCCGCCACCTCGAAGAAAGTCCCGTTCGAGACAAAACTCGCCGATCCCGATTCGATCGCGATGTAAGCCAAGGTCTCCGCTCCATGGGTTCCTCCTCCCTCTTGCCGATCCAATTCGACATCAAAACTCGAACCATTGATGGTCCGCAGTCGCGACTCAACCGCATTCGGCTCGTTGTCCGTCACAACCTCGGCAAACACCACCGGCGTGCTGCCAAAAGTACCACCGAATGGAACCGTCGTCCGACTCCCGTCAATCCCGGCCACCGTTCCCGCTTCCCACTCAAGGCCGCCCATTTCGTAACGCCCCGCCTCCATCACGATGTAACTCAGGGTCTCCTCACCGTGAACCCCATCAAGGTAATCCCACTCGTCGATCTGGAATTCGAATCCCGTCGACGTCACGCCTCTCACCCGCGTCGTGGCCGGCTCACCATCGTTGTACGACAGCGGGCCCAGCACCACCACCGGATTGGTATACGTGTCCGCAAACGACACCGAATGCCACTGCGACGAATTCAATTGGTCCGTCGTGATCTCCCCAACCTCAAACTTCGCCTGGTTCTCGCCCGCACTCGTCCCCAATACGATATAACCGACGTCTTCCGTCGTATGATTGAGCTCCGCATCATTTGCCTGCTCTTCCTCAATCCAGACATCCAATCCCGTCTCCGTCACGTTGGCACTCCGAACGACGGCCGTATTCCCGCCGTCCTCAACTTGCTGACGTGCCAGAAAAATCGGCCCGTTGTAGAGGCCCGGAAAGGCAATCGAGGTCAAACTGTGGGTCACCACATCTCCCGTCCGTGCCACCGTGATAGGCGCACCGCCCAACAATCCCGTGCCCTCCGAAACAGCGATATACCCCACGTCCTCCGGCGTGATCGACGCGCTCGAGCCCTCCTCACGCTGAACTTTCACTTGGAAACTCGCCGCCCCCACATTCTCCTGTCGCCCCGCCAGCGCCACCGGATTGTCCGCCGCCACCAGGCTGTTAATGGTCTCAATCTGACTGATCACCACCGGCGCCGAAGAAAATCCCGCCGTAAGGTTCACCGTGGTAAAGCCCGTCCCGATCCCCGTCGCCCGGCCCACCTCCCAAGTCAACCCCGCCAACGAATGCAGCCCCGGCTCCATCGCCAACCATCCGATATCCTCCGCCGAATGCACCCCGTCCAGGTAGTCCCACTCATCAATCTGAATCTCAAACCCGGTCGTCGTGATATTCCGCACCCGCACCACGGCAGGCTCGAGATCATTGTCTCCCAATGGCCCCGCCACAACGACAGGAACCACGCTTAAAGGCGCGTCAAAACTGACGGGCGCCCACTGATCGGCCGCTGCTTGAGTGACCGTGATTCTCCCGGAGTCATGCTCTTGCGCGGTGACGGTAACCGCAGCTCCAAGGATAAGTATTCCGCACACGGACAATATACGGCCGGTGCATCCCGCACAGTGGATACGTTTCATAAGTAGGGTTTTTTGACGACAGAGATTAAGTCCTAACGCGAGAGCTAACCACTGCCTATGGTTGGGTTGATGATGGCGAATGCTACGTAAACTTCTTTCAAACTGTCCAGAAAAATCGTCACACCGCGTCTTCCTTAACGCTCGTTTTCACCTGAAAATCCCTTGCGCTATCACACTAACATTATGGCTATTTAGCTAACTTTTTATACTAAGCTAAACATCAATTTTAATCCCAACTAACGTTTCAAAACTCCCTCACCATGAACAGATTCTTTCCCCCTACCGAAACGACATCAACACACATGCCATCGCACAAAAATTGTACAACATCGGCGATCCTCGCCCTCTCATCCCACCTCTTGCACCGTCCCATAAAAAACCCGAAAAAAAATCGAAAATCCCGGCCCAACACCTCCTCATTCCCCCACTTACCCCCCCATTTCCCCCCAAAAAAGTAAAAAGAAACCACGATGGTGGGCAGGAGTGGATTCGAACCACTGAAGGCATAGCCAGCAGATTTACAGTCTGCCCCGTTTGACCGCTTCGGTACCTACCCGTTATCGCAACAGTAGAAATGTGCCCCGCCTCCCCTCTCTAGGACCCAAAAAGACTCCCCCGGAGAGCGCGGAAGGACGTAAATAACGGCCCTTCGACCCGATTTCAAGCGATTTTCCCCTTTCCCCTCCAATTCCCCCACCCTCACCTACCGCCGCCGCCCATGGCGCCTCCTCAGCCGCGGATCAGCCTCGGACGACACATCAGCGACCCCAATTATCAAAGCCACGACAATCTGCCACGCCAAAATGAAAAAATAGATGCCCAACCACCCAAACTTGGCCCCTCCAAACAGCAATAGTCCCGCAGTCGTCCCCGCAAGCACCACCCTCACCGCGCTCGTCCGATTCGCCATCGACGGAAAATACATCGCCAGAACGCCCACAAACGTAACGCTCCCCACCCCGCCCCCCAAGAGACCGCAAAATGCCAAAGTGGGAGCCTCCGCGCTGTGAAATGCCTTGTTCAACACCAAAACGACCGTTCTATACGCCAGGAAATAGCAAACCGTAACCAACGCAACAAACACCAACCCCATGAGCACTTTCAAAACCCCACGAAATCGCGACGTTAGTAGCGGTCGCCCCAACGGAAAAATACTCGCCATCCACAATGCCACTCCAAACAAAACACCCGGAAGAAATTGCACCGCCACTTGGACTTGAATGATGTGCGAATTCTGACCCGCCGCGTGCAGCAAAAGAATACTCAAGACACCCGAAATGGCTCCCGCTATCGTAATCCCCGGTAGTTTCGATTCCTTCATTCCTGAGAGTTCCTGCCCCGCACTCGCCTACCAAGCACCGGACGAAAATTATCCTCATAATCCTTCCTCAATCAAAGCAAAAGATCCGCCCCCCCATCAAAGCCTCCTTTTACCCCTCCGCCGCCCTTCCTTGACGACACCGCCACTCCCTAGAATATCATCTCACAACAAATGCCCAAAAGCGACAACGACCAAAAAATCTATTCCGTAAGCCAAATCACCCGGAAAATTCGTACCCTCCTCGAGTTCCAAGTCGGTGACGTCTGGATCGAAGGCGAAATAAGCAATCTTCGCAAACAAGCGTCCGGGCACCAATATTTCACCCTTAAAGATCCCGACGCCCAGATCGCGGCCGTCCTCTTCCGCGGAAACGCAAGAAACCTCGACTTTGACCCCGAGGACGGAACTCAAGTCCAAGCCTTCGGAGAACTATCTGTCTACGAAGCCCGTGGCCAATACCAACTCATCGTCCGCCACCTTCAACCAAAAGGCGCTGGAGCCCTCCAGGCGAAATTCGAAGCGCTCAAAAGCAAACTTCAATCCGAAGGACTCTTCGATTCCGAGCTAAAGAAGCCAATCCCGCCATTCCCAAACGTCCTCGCTCTCGTCACCTCCCCCACCGGTGCCGCCCTTCGCGATATGCTCAATATCCTCAGCCGCCGGGCCCCATGGGTTCACATCCTCATCTGCCCCGTCCGCGTCCAAGGAGATGGCGCCGCAGCCGAAATCGCCCATGCCATTGATTTTCTCAACCAAGCCTCCGGAAAATCCATCCCTCTCATCGACACCATCATCACCGGTCGCGGCGGAGGAAGTATCGAAGATCTCTGGTGTTTCAACGATGAATCCGTCGCTCGCTCCATTTACGCCAGCAAAATCCCCATCGTCTCAGCCGTCGGTCACGAAATCGACTTCACCATCGCCGACTTCACCGCAGACCTTCGGGCACCAACCCCCAGCGCCGCAGCAGAACTCACCGCCCCCGATCAATCCAATCTCCGCCACCGCTTGCTCAATCTCAATACTCGGATGACCCAATCCCTATCCGCCGTCCTCGAAGGACACGCCAAGGTCCTCGACCTCCTCTCCCGAGGTGCCCTCGCTAAAGAACCCCTTCGTAAACTCCAAGAATACCGACAGCAAATCGACTTCATCGCCGCCAATCTCGCCGCCGCCCCTCTCACCCGCCTCGACGAAGACAAGAGACGCCTCGATTACGCTCGCCACACACTTCAAGCCCATCGCCCCGACAGCGCCATCGCACGCTACCGGGAAAGAATCGAAGCCATCGCCCGCCGCATCAACTCGTCAGCCCAACATTTCGTCGCTGATCGCCGCCAACACGTCCAAGCAACCGCCGACCTCCTACGCAGTCTCGGTCCGACCACCACCTTCTCTCGCGGCTTCTCCATGACCCTCGATCAAAACGGGAACGCCATCACGTCAGCCAAGTCCGTCACCCCCGGTGATCGCATTCGGACCCGCCTGGGCGACGGCGATTTCGAAAGCGATGTCGCTCCTTGAGAAAAGTCCGCCGGTAAAGAATAAGGGCCCGCGAGTTTCCCCGCGGGCCCCGGCCAAATAAGCTGGTCTTCGGACTCAGGACATCACTCAGGATGCACAATTACCATTCCCGAAGGAACCATTCCACCGGTTCCGCTTCCGCCTTCGCCACTTTCGTCCCTGGTCTCAAACAAGTCACTGCGCTTGTCAGTGCTCATGACGAATCCGGTTTCTCCGGTTTTCTTGATCTTCCTGGATGCCGCGCTGCCATCGGCATTTCCCACAACAGCTTGGCCGGCACCCCACCACGGATGCTCGGAATCATAATTGGTTCCCTGCCCCGTAAACCAGTCGGCAATGATCGGCACATTACTCTCCGTGCTGTCATTGCCGCCGGCCACATAAGAGAAACAATTCTCCTGGGCATCTAACGTTCCATTCTCATCCGGAATTCGCTTTTTAAGCGGATTATTGCCCGCCGTATAAAAAATACGCTCCTCGTTAATGTAATCGGGAATCAATTCCTGAAACGCAGAGGTAGAAGATGAAGCTTCCCCCCCTCCACTATTCGACGTCGGATCGCTGTCGGCGATGTTCCCCGTCGGAAACACCCCGTCATTATCAATGCCAAACATTTTCATGGACATCAGAATCTGCCGAACATTCGACAGGTCCTTCGTGATCTTCGAACGCATCGTCACTTTGTTGTAAACAGGAAACGATATGCTCGCCAACACAGCGATGATCGTGATCACCACCAGTAGTTCAATCAGGGTAAAGCCCCGATTTAGTAGTCTTTTACTCTTCATTTTACTCGGTTCGGTTGAGTTTAAGTTAGGGTTTCTTTTATGAAATGCCTTTACGGCTTATTTGTGCATGAACGGCATTCACTCCGAAATTACAGAGCACAACCGTCCACTTCCAACCTAGACACGGAGTCCCTCGAACACAACCCCAATCTGCCGTATTCCCCCGTATCCCCAAGCCC
This sequence comes from Verrucomicrobiota bacterium, assembly GCA_039028175.1. GTDB lineage: Bacteria > Verrucomicrobiota > Verrucomicrobiia > Verrucomicrobiales > DEV007 > JBCDBW01. The sequence goes on along the minus strand of JBCCIR010000041.1, from coordinate 6,257 downwards.
CGCAAAGCATTCTCTACCCCATCCTCACGCCGTTTCAGCCTGACGAAATATCACCGTCGACATCGGTGGCAACACCACTTCGATGGAATACTCCTGGTGATGCCACGGCATCGGATTTGCCTCAATTCCTCCCGCATTACCCGTATTTGATCCCGCGTAATGCCCCGAATCGGTGTTCAAAATCTCCTCATAATACCCGCTCGCCGGCACCCCCATTCTAAACCCTTCCCGCGGCACCGGTGTCGCATTGATCGCAACCAACAAGATCGAACCTCCCTCACCATCCCGCCGCAAAAACGAGAACGTGCTGTTCTCCGCATCCCCGTGATCCAACCAAGAAAAACCTTCCGGACGATGGTCCGCTTCATGCAACGCCCTCTCCTCTCGATACAAACGATTCAAATCCACCAACAGCCGCCGCACCCCCTCATGCTCCGGATACTGCGTCAAATGCCAATCCAAGCTCTTCCGGTAATCCCATTCCTCCGATTGCCCAAACTCCACCCCCTGGAAAAGCAGCTTCTTCCCGGGATGCGCATACATCCAGGCCAAAAACAATCTCAGATTCGCAAACTTCTGCCAACGATCCCCCGGCATCTTGTCCAAAAGCGCCCCCTTGCCATGCACCACCTCATCATGACTGATCGGCAACATAAAATTCTCGTCGTAAGCATAGATCATCGAAAACGTCGCCTCACCATGGTGATACTTCCGATGCACCGGCTCATGCTGAAAATACTCTAGAAAGTCATGCATCCACCCCATGTTCCACTTGAACCCAAATCCCAATCCCCCCGTTTCCGTCGGCCGAGATACCCCCGCAAATGCCGTCGACTCCTCCGCGATCATCATGACGCCAGGAAAACGATCATAACAGACCTCGTTCATGTATCGCAAAAATCCAATCGCCTCGATGTTCTCCCGCCCCCCATGTTCGTTCGGAACCCACTCGCCCTCCTCCCTCGAATAGTCCAAATACAACATCGACGCCACCGCATCCACCCGTAACCCGTCCAGGTGATACTGCTCCAACCAAAACAACGCACTCGCCAACAAAAAGTTCGAGACCTCATTCCGCCCGTAATTGAAAATCAATGTCCCCCAATCCTTGTGCTCCCCCTGTCGCGGATCCGCATGCTCATACAACGGCGTCCCGTCAAATCGCGCCAATCCATGCTCGTCCTTCGGAAAATGCGCCGGCACCCAATCCAAGATCACCCCTATTCCCTCCTGGTGACACCGGTCCACAAACTGCCGAAACTCGTCCGGACTCCCAAAACGACTCGTCGGCGCAAAATAACCCGACACCTGATAGCCCCACGACCCATCAAACGGAAACTCCGTGATCGGCATCAACTCGATGTGCGTGAATCCAAGCTCCTTCACGTGCGGAATCAACCGGTCCGCAAACTCCAAATACGTCAGAAATCGATCCCCCTCCTCCGGTATGCGCGCCCACGATCCCAAGTGCACCTCGTAAATACTCACCGGCTCCCGGTATTTGTCCCCACCCCGCCGCTTTTCCATCCACTCGTCGTCCCCCCACTCATACTTCCCCAAATCATAGGTAATCGATGCCGTGCTCGTCCCATGCTGAGAGAAGAATGCCACCGGATCACTCTTCAAAAACAAACGCCCCTCCGCCCCCACAATCTCAAACTTGTAATGCGCACCAAAACCAACTCCCGGTAAAAATATCTCCCATATCCCGGCCTCAACCCGCTTTCGCATCACATGCGTCCGCCCATCCCATTGATTAAAATCCCCCACCACGCTCACCCGCTGCGCATTGGGCGCCCAAACCGAAAAGGCCATCCCCTCCACCCCGTCTACCGTCTGCGCATGCGCGCCAAACTTCCGGTATAGCTGTCGATGCGTCCCCTCCGCAGCATAGTAAATGTCCTGATCACCCAATATCGGACCAAACGAATACGCGTCCGCTCGCTCTACCGGAGCCTCATTGTCCCTGAATTCCAGCCTCAACAAATAATCAAACCGCTCCTTCGCATCCGGCACCAAGGCTTCAAAAAAATCCGTCCCCGGCACCCGTATCCCCTCATACTCGCGCCCTCCTCCACCCCTCTCGATAACCGTCACACCCGCCACGTTCGGTTGCATCGTCCGCACCACCCACCCGTCTCCACCACGTCGCTCGTGCACCCCTAAGAACGCAAACGGATCCCCATGCGCCGCATCCAATACCGCCTGAACCTGATCCGGATCACTCGCCTGCGTCTTTAGCCCTTTGCTACTCGTCATTCTTCCCAATTCCCGCTGCCAAGTCCGCTCCCACGCTCATCCATCCCGGAAAAATCGCGGCTCAATCTTTTCGTTAAAAAGCCGCTCCCAGCAATAGTTGCGCATTACTTCCTTCCGCGCACGATGCCCGGAACTTCCGTCTAATACCTCGACAATGCGGCCCGCAACCTGTGCTGGGTCATCCTCCAGGTCAAACAAATTTACGTTGTGCTCCAAGATCGACCGCATCGGCTCCAGCGCAGGACAAAAAACCGGGATCCGAAACAACCCCGCTTCCAACAACGGCAAGCCAAACCCCTCCTGACGACTGGGCAAAAACAAAACATCACTGATCGAATACAAATGCCGCAAATCCCGGTCGCTCACCCGAAAACTGTTGCTCACAAAATGAAACTGCCGCTCCACGTCCAGCTCTTGTATCAATGCCTTCAACTCCTCCCCATACTCCCGCGCCTCCGCATTGTGCGGATCCGGCGCCCCCGTCACCAGGTATGCACAGGACTTCGCCAATTTTTTCAACTCCGCCAATACCCGTATCCCATACTCCACATTCTTCCGCCGCACGATCCGCGTCGGATGAATCATCACTATGTCCGCATACAACAACCCATAACGACGCGCAAAATCATGCACATGCTGGGTCAGCTTCAATACCCCCAATACCTCGATCCCGTTCGGAATAACCGGACACTCCCGAGCCCTCACCCCCATAAGATCACAATACTGTCGCTGCCGCTTCTTCGAAATAATCACCGCCTCAAATCCCGGCGCCGGCTCGCCCATCAATTCCCAAGGATAACGTCCCAAATCCGGAAACTCGTAGTCAGGGTTGATCGCCGCCAAATCATGCACCCAGTTCACAAAACGCACCCCCTCAAGCTCCTGCGCCAACTCCCCAAGCGCCGCCGTCGCCGCCAAATTAAAATGCATCGTCATCACATTGTGCACAAACACCACCTCGCACGACGAAAGCTCCGCTCGCAACCGTTCCTTCAATCGCTCCTTCAACTCCCCAAAACACACACCACTCTCCCCGCCGTTCACCTCCTCCTGCACCCGCACCACCCCCTCATGCCCCGGCCCCAACTCCGGCACCTCACTCACCGACACCCCCGGCACATCGCTCGCCCCGCTCCCACACACCACCTTCACCGCATGCCCATGCCGCGCAAATAAACCCGCATGCTGCTCCATCACAAACTCCACCCCGCCGATCGTCGGCACATACGCATAGTGAAGAAGTGCAATATTCATCGTTCCCCGATTTCCGGCCGCCGTCCGATCACGAACGTCGCCCACCCCCAATCATACCCAGCCACCCACGCCATAGGCCAGCCCCGACACGCCTCCTGCCAAAAAGATCATCGTTGCCCAAAATGCCAATCAGCCCCATACTATTCCCATGAGAGGCCCGCTCCACAGCCTTTCCTTGGCCCTCCTCCTCCTGCTCGCCCTACCTCCCGCGGCGTCCGCCCAGGATAACATCACCCCTCCGCCCACCACCCCGCAGCCCACAACGCCATCACCCGCCGTCGACGACGCCAACAAGGCCGCCCTCGAAAAACGCCACGTCACCCGCGAACTCCCCCTCGGTATCTCCGACATCGCCCAAGTCGAAAACATGCTCAACCAAATCCTCTCCCCGGGTGCCTCATTCGAAATCCTCAAAATTAAACGCACCGTCCGCGTAACCGATACCCCCGAAAGCATCGAAGCCGCCCGCGAATACCTCAAAACCATCGGGAAAGCCGGACCCAATGTCCGCATCGAAGTCACTGCCCGTAGCATGGGTAACTCCAATACCTCCGGCCTCGACATCTCCGGCCGCTTCGTCGGAAAAGATGGCCGCGGTTACATCGGCGGCTCAACTCCCGGCGTCACCCGACGCACCCCCACCCCCGGCCACCCCGCCTCCCCACACCACCCCGGCTCCGTCATCCGCGGCGGCACCATCAAAGGCGGAGCCGTCGATATCAACGCCCTCGACCAAACCACCGGCTCCAGCACACTAAACAGCTCCTTCATCGTCGTCAGCAGCGGCCGCACCGCCGTCATCGAAGTCGTCAAAGAAGTCCCCGTCGTCGATTTCTTCCTCCTCTACGGCGTCGAAAGCGGATTCATTACCCCCGAAGTCCAATGGGAGAAAGTCGGGTCGCAACTCGTCGTCAAACCCATCGTCTCCGGAGACCTCGTCACCGTCGAAGTCACCCCGCGCATCTCCGAATACGTCGTCGAAAATATCGACGTCTTCCGCGATCGCCCCATCAATCGACCGCTCACCGGCGTGGATCAGCATATCGACTTCACACAACTCACCACCACCGTCGTCGTCCAGGACGGCGGCACCATCACCATCGGCGGCTTCACCCGCGCCCCCGCCGAATTCAACCGGTATTTCTGGGGAAACTCCACGTCCTCCTCATCCACCGCCGGCTCCATGACCCTCAAGGTCAATATCCAGTAACCGGCTTTGCGCTTGGAACCCCGCCGGGAACCCGATACCCTCACCCGGCAAGCCCAGCTCCGGCGCCCTCCCCATGGCCTCCTTCCAAAGTCTCACCCGCCAAAACGAAATCGGCGCCAATTCCTACCTCCTCTCCCTCGGCGATAATCGTATCGTCCTCGACAGCGGCCTCCACCCCCGCGAAACCGGCAATGACGCCTTGCCCAATTTTAGCCTCCTAAACGACACCCACGTCGACGGCATCGTCGTCACCCACCCCCACCTCGATCACGTCGGCTCCCTCCCCGTCCTCCAACGACGACACCACCACTCCAAAGTCTTCCTCACCCACCCCACCGCAGACCTCACCGAAGCCATGCTTCACAATTCCGTGAGCGTCATGACCAGCCAACGGGAACAACTCGAAATCCGCGAATACCCCCTCTTCACCCACAAAGAAATCGATCAAATCCAGTCCGCTTGGGAAATCCGGGCCCCCGACCGCCCCTTCCCCATCGGTAACCATGGCGATCCCGTTGAATGCGAGTTCTATGACGCCGGACATGTCCTCGGCTCCGTCGGCACCATGTTCCGGCACAACGACCTCAAGGTCTTCTACACGGGAGATGTTCATTTCGAAGACCAAACCCTCTCCCGCCAAGCCGCCTTCCCCGAGGGACCCGTCGATGTCGTCATCACCGAAACCACCCGCGGCGATTCCCCACGTCCTGCCGATTACTCCCGCTCATCCGAAAGTACCCGCTTTGCCGAAGCCATCAACGCCACCATCCAACGCGGCGGCTCCGTGCTCATTCCCGTCTTCGCCCTCGGCAAAACACAGGAAATTCTCACCCTCATCCACGAACTGCGCTCCCGCGGAGAAATCCCCGCCAACGCCCCCGTCTTCATCGGCGGCCTCAGCACTAAGATGACCACGATCTACGACGCCCACGCCCAATCCGCTCGGCGTCACCATCCCGGATTCAAGATCCTCGACGACATGGAGCTCCTCCTCACCCTCCCTCGCCAGCGTCGCCGACGACGCGATAAACGACCCGCCCCGCCCGAACCGTCACCCGGATGCATCTACGCCCTCTCCAGCGGCATGGTCACCGAAAACACCGTCTCCAACGCCTTCGCCCGCAACCTCCTCCCCGATCCTCGTCATAGCATCCTCTTCGTCGGATACGCCGACCCCGAAACCCCCGGAGGAAAAATCCTCGATGCCCAACACGGCGACCTCATCACTCTCCACCCCGATGAACCCCCCGTCCTCCTCGGCGCCCGCGTTGAAAAATTCGACTTCAGTGGCCACGCCCCGAGAGATCACATCGTCGACGCCATCGACCGCCTCTCCCCCAAAAAAATCCTCCTCGTCCACGGAGACCCCTCCTCCCTCGAATGGACGGCGCAGGAACTCAGGCAACGCCGCCCCCGGGGCGGGCGCCGCCGGCGGCCGCCGGGGCGCCCCGGGGGCGGGGGCGGGGGGCCCCCCGCGCGCGCGCGGCGGCGGGCGCCGCCGGGGGGGGGCGGGGGGGGGCGGGCGGGGCCCCCG
>JBCCIR010000040.1:0-36244 GCA_039028175.1 Verrucomicrobiota bacterium | reverse complement strand
GGGTGGTGGGGTTTGGTCCGGGTTTGCTCTTGAGGCTTTCCGTGGGGGGCTGGGGGTTTTTTTTCTGTGGGGGGGGGGTGGGGGCCCAACGCGAGCAACCGGTACATTACACACGGGTGACGGGGCCGGACAACCTCCGTTTTGTGGCCCCAGGTTTTATGGAAGGGAGATTAGTCGTCTTTTTTAAGAGACTTGAGGAGTTTTTTCCACTCGCTCTTGGTGGTGTTGAGGCGGATTTTTTCGCGAGCAGAGATCATGGCGCGGCGGGTTTGGAGGGCGTCCGCGTCGATTTGGTCGAGGGCCTGGGTGAATTCGGCGGGGGTGGTGGCGTAATCGAGGGCCAAATTGCGCGCGGTTTGGAGATCGGCTTCGGTTTTCTGCCGGAGGGCCTGGGATTGGACGCCGAGTTCTTGGGCGGCGGCGGCGACATTGCGGGCGCGATTTGGATCGGGCACGATGGAGCGGACGTTTTGCTGGATTTTGGCGATCACGGCGGGATCGGAGAGATCGACGGAGCTCCCGCCGCTGAGCAATAGGAGGACAACGAGGGCGATGATCATTGGGTCGTCGTGGGCAAGGGTTCGAGGGGACGGGTGAAGTTAGGCGGTGGGGGCAGGGTATTGGGGGGTGGTGCAGACGGAGAAGAGCGCGGGAAAGTGGTGTTCGTTGGGGCGGTTGAGGGTGGGGGTGTGGTGGTGGTCGTGGGGGGAACCGGTGGTGGCGCGGGGACGGTGGTAGTGGTGGATGGTGGAGGCGTGGTGGTTGTGGTGGAGGGAACGGGGGGTGGCGGGGGCGGTGGTGTTGGGGGACGGGTGGAGACGGGTGCGGCGGAGTTGGGGGGATAGCTTTGTGTGGCCGGGGCGGGGCGGCGGTTGGCGTTGGCGCGGACCATTTGATTGAGGCGATCGGATTGGGCGAAGATGGAATTGGTGAGGGGCGGGGCGATTTTGGCCCATTCTGCGGGGGAGAGTTGGCGTTTGATAGCGTAGATGCGGTTGACCAATTGGCGTTGATAGGTGTTTTCCTCGGCGTCCCACTGGTTGAGGAAGAGGTCGAGTTCGCGGCCGGTTGTTTTGTGGTCGACGGCCATTTTGGAGAATTTTTTTTGTCGTTTCTCGAAGACTTCATTGATCTCGCCGAGGTCGTATTCGGCCTGGGAGATGAGTGCGATGACGGAGTTGGCGCGCTGGGGGTCTCGGAGGGTTTGGTGGACGAGGCGATCGATACCATTGAGTTCGACGTCGCGGCCGACGGGTTCGGGGCCGGAATCTTTTTTGCTTTTGCAAGCGACGGGCGCGAGGAGAATGAGCGCAACCAAGGCGAGGCGAAGGGCGGTGGTTGGGTTGGCGGGACAGGAAGGCATGTCGGATGGTGAACGCCGGGTGAGGGGGGCGGCGATGGGAGGCATTAAAGCATCGGGCGAGGAAAGTAGCGAGGACTTTATTTTGAGAATCTAGATAGTCTCGATTGCTTCGGTAAAGCGTCGGTATGGGGGTCGGTCTTCGGTGGAGGCATGAGACGGACCTGGAGGTCCGTTCTCCTGGGTTTTTGGATCAGCCAGCGGTGAGGGCTTCTTTTTCGTTGCCGATGCCGCCGGTTTTCTCGAGGAAGTAATCGTAGTCGCCGGGGTAGGAGTCGACTTGGCCGTCATGGACGTAGAGGACTTTAGTGGCGAGTTTACGCATGAAATGGACGTCGTGTGAGATGAAGACGAGGGTACCGGCGTATTTTTCGAGGGCGAGGATGAGGGATTCGACGCTGAGGAGGTCGAGGTGGGTGGTGGGCTCGTCCATGAGGAGGAGGTTTGGGGGATCGACGAGGAATTTGACGAGGCTGAGCCGGCTTTTTTCTCCGCCGCTAAGCACCTCGGTTTTTTTGTAGATATCATCTTTCTTGAAGAGGAATGAGCCGAGGATGCCGCGGGCTTGTTCTTCGCGGAGGTCTTCATCGCCGCTGTCCATGACTTCTTCGATGACGTTTTTTTCCGGGCTTAGGTTGGCGGAGCGGTGTTGGCTGAAGTATCCGATCTTTGCGTTGTGACCGAGGGTGCGTTCGCCGCGGTCGAAGTCCATGACGCCGGCGAGTATTTTCAGGAGGGTGGATTTACCGGCGCCGTTGGGACCGACGAGGACGGTGCGATCTCCGCGATCGATGGTGAGATCGAGATTTTCGTAGATGACGCGATCGCCGTAGGCCATACACATGCCTTCGAGGGCAACGGACTTCTGGCCGCCGCGCGGGGGTTCGGGAATTTGGAAGCGGAAGGGTTTCTTGGCGCGTTGGGGTTTTTCGACTTTGTCCATGCGCTCGATTTCCTTGAGCTTGCTCTGGACTTGTTTGGCTTTGGAGGAGACGGAGCGGAATTTGTTCGCGAAATCCTGCAGGGATTTGATTTGTTTCTGCTGGTTTTTGTAGGCGGCGGATTGGTTTTGGAAGTTTTGTTCGCGGAGTTCTTCGAACTTGGAGTAGTTGCCTTTATAGGGGACGAGTTTTTGGAAGGCGATGTCGTAGACTTTCTCGATGGTTTGGTCCATGAATTCGCGGTCGTGTGAGATCATGAGGACGGCGTTGCTGAAGGACTTGAGGTAGTTCTGGAACCAGAGGAGGGATTCGAGGTCGAGGTGGTTGGTGGGTTCGTCGAGCATGAGGAGGTCCGGTTCCATGGCGAGGAGCCGGGCGAGGTGGGCGCGCATGACCCAGCCGCCGCTCATTTCGGTGGCCTGACGTTCAAAGTCCTGTTCATCGAAGCCGAGGCCGCGGAGCATTTTTTTAGCTTTGGCTTCGAGTTGGGGGTCGTTGAGGGTGTCGAACTTTGTTTGTGTTTCGAAGTATTCCGGGACATCGACGGCGCCATCGGCTTCGAGTTCCTGGAGGCGTTTCTCGAGTTTTGCCAATTCCCCGGCGCGGCCGGTGGCGACTTCGATGACGGATTCTTCGCCGATGGGTTCGCTTTCCTGGGGGAGGAAACCGACCGTGGTCCATTCGTCGCGATCGATGGTGCCGGCGTCGGGTTCCTGGCTTTTCAGGACGATGGAGAAGATGGTGGATTTGCCGGCTCCGTTGGGGCCGACGAGGGCGATTTTTTCGCCGTAATTGACCTGGATATCGGCTTCTTCGAAGAGGTTTTTACCGGCGTAGCCCTTGGTGAGATTTTTGATCGTAAGCATGGCGGGTAAAGAGGGGAAAATTTGAAGTTTGTTCCCTTACTCGCGGTTTTGGTGATTCGCAAGTGGCGAGTGGGAGTGTGGCGCCCTCCGCGCGGAAAAAAGAGGGGTGTGTTTCGCTTGGGAACGGTATTTTCAAGATGGCCCGTAACCTCTAGGATCGCAAGTGCGTCTTTTTGGGTTATGAAGCGTGTGATTGTGAAGAAGTTGTGGGCAATTGGGGTGCTGGCTTTCGGGCTGGCGGGGTTGTCGATTGGGGCTTTGGGAGGCGAGGAGGATGCGGGTGATCGGGAGGCGGGGTATCGTGAGGCGGGGCCTGAGGAGGTGAAGAGCTTTTTGGCGGAGTGGCAGGATGGGGAGCGGGGGCGGGAAGTGCCGGTGAAGGTGTATTATCCGGGAGGGGATGAGGGGCGGCATCCGGTGATTGTGTTGTCGCATGGACTGGGAGGGTCGCGGGAAGGGTATGGCTTTTTGGGGGAGCACTGGGCGAGCCATGGGTATGTGGTGGTGCATTTGCAGCATGTGGGGAGTGATGATTCGGTTTGGAAGAATGTGGCTGCCGGGCAACGGGGTATGGCGATGAAGAAGGCGGCGAGTTATGAGTCGTCGGTGAACCGGCATGACGATGTGCATTTTGTGTTGGATAAGTTGGAGCGCTTGGATGAGGGGGACGGGGTATTGGGAGGGCGGTTGGATATGGGGAAGGTGGGGATGACGGGGCATTCCTTTGGGGCGCGGACGACCTTAGCGATTGGGGGCCAGGTGTTTCCGACGGTGGGCGGGGAGGCGTTATCGACGGTGGATGGGCGGGTGGTTGCGGCGATTCCGATGAGTCCGATGCCGCCGAAGTTGGAGTCGCAGCATGATGCGGCGTTTGCGAAGATCGCGATTCCGATGATGCATTTAACGGGGACGTTGGATCGGAGTGGGATTGATCCGGATCGGGAGCCGGAGGAGCGGCAGATCCCGTATGAGAAGATTCGCGCGGGTGAGCAGTACTTGATTGTTTTTGATGGTGGCGATCACATGATTTTTTCGGGTCGTGAGAGGCGGGCGCGGGATGGGGCGACGGGGAGTTTGGAGCAGGACCGGATTTTTCATGAATTGATTGCGATGGCGACGGTGGCGTTTTGGGATGGGTATTTGCGTGGGGATGATGGGGTGGTGGAGTGGTTGAAGGATGGGGATGGGTTGGCGGGGGCGCTGGGGGATGAAGTTTCGCGGTTTGAGGGGAAGTGAGTTTTGGTTGTCCCGTTGTCCCGTTGTCCCGTTGTCCCGTTGATCGGTTGGTTTGATTCGGGGGGCTGAAGCCGTCACTCCAACAAAAAAAGCCCGGAGCGTGAGCTCCGGGCTTTTTGAGTTTAATCTGAAATAATCGAGTCTTTGAGAGCTGGTTTAGCTTTCGGCGACTTCGTCGGCTTTGCCGTGTTCGCTGGTGACAGTGACGTTCTTGCCGACGAGATCGTCGAGCTTGGCTTCGGCGCCGTCTTTGCCTTTAGCAGCGGTGTTCTTGGTGGCCGTGAATTTGGATTCCTTGCCATCGGCTTCGATGACGATTTCCTTGGTATCGGCGTCGAAGGATTTGAGAGTACCGGTATCGGTGACTTTCTTACCGCAGCCTGCGTAGGCGGCTCCGGCGAGGGCGAGGACGGTCAGTATGCTGAGGATCGTTTTCATATTAATATAATTTAACGTTGGGTTGACTGATTGGGTTTCAAATTTGCCGAAGATTTCCTGATCTCGGGCGTTTAATAGTGAAGCGCTGTCCCTTGGGCGGTGCAACTGGTTTTTCCAGGCGAAAACAACATTTTTAGCGGGCGAAAGTGCTCTAATAATGGCAGGGTAGATGGCGATGCGAGTTTTAGTGTTAGTGACTTGGGTCAGTTTGGCGATCGTAGCCGGTGTGACGCCGGCGTGGGGGCATCCGGTGCCGGATGTGCCGATATGGGGGTCTTTTGAGGAGGATGGCTCGGTGCGCCTGGAGGTGTTGATTGATCCCCGATCGTTTACGGATGATCCCGAGGGGGAGCCTCACTTGTTTAAGCGGACATTTGATTTGATGGACAAGGGGGAGCGGAAGGAGCTGACGAAGGCGGCGCAGAAGTATATGGAGGACACGGTGGCGTTCTATTTTGAGCCAGCGGGGAAGGTGACGCCGCAGTTCGAATTTGTGTTTACGGGCGAGGCGTGGAAGCCGTTATCGGACAGTGAGGATCCCGTGATGTTGTCGGGGGTGTGGACGACGAAGTTGCCGAAGGGGGCCCAGGGGTATCGGATCGAGGCGTTGCCGGAGGGGGAATTGAGCGTGGTATTTAAGAACAAGTTAGGGGGCAAGGTGGTGGAACGATGGCAGACCTTGTTTCCTGGGGAAAAGAGTTTCGTGTTGGATTTGACGGAATTTCTGAAGAAGAACTAGAGCCGTGCGGGATTGACGGGGGTGTTGGGGTTGGTACCTTCGATTTTGGTTTCGAGTTGGGGCCGGAGTTCTTTGATGACGGATTGGTATTGGGGGTCGTCGGCGAGATTGGTAAATTCGTCAGGGTCGTTTTGGTGATCGTAGAGTTCGGTGCCGGCGCCGCCGCGATTCCATTCGGTGTATCGCCAGCGATCGGTGCGGATGGAGCGGCCCATGACGGGTTCGGGGAGTCGGTCGTCGGCGGGGCGGAGGACCTGGGTGAAAGCGGCGCCGTTCCATGAGGGATCGTTCGGGTTTTCGAGAAGGGGGACGAGGCTGCGACCGGTTAGGCCTTCGGGGAGGGGGAGGCCGCAGAGTTCGGCGACGGTGGGGAATATGTCGACGAACTCGACGATCTTTTTGCAGGGTTGGCCGTTGCCGGCCGCGCCGGGGGCGAAGATGATGAGAGGGGCGCGGGCGGATTGTTCGAAGAGGGTGCGTTTTTGCCAGATGCCGAGGTGTTCGCCGAGGTGGTACCCGTGGTCACTCCAGACGACGACGATGGTGTCGTCGGAGAGCTCGAGTTCATCGAGGGCGGCCATGAGGCGGCCGACCTGGGCATCGACGAAGGAGACGGTGGCGTAGTAGGCCTGGAGGGCCTGGAGGAGGACGGGTTCTTCGAGGTTGTAGTTGGGGACGGGGTTGTTGTGGGCGAAGGCGGCCACGGGGATGTCATCGCGGTCGTCGGGCGGGGCTTCGGGGAGGGAGAGGGATTCGATGGGGTAGAGATCGAAGTACTTTTTGGGGGCGACGTAGGGGGTGTGGGGGCGGAAGAAGCCGGCGGCGATAAAGAAGGGGTCGTCGCGATGTTTTTCGAGGAGGGCGATCGTTTCGGTGGTGATCATGCCATCCGTTTGTTCTTCGTCTGTACCTTCGGCGGCGAGCCAGCTGAGGGCGGCGGAGATTTTGCGATGGGGTTCGGCGTTAGTGATGAGGTATTCTTCATCGGTGTCGCGTCCTTTTGGATTGATGACGAGGTCCCAGGAGGGTTTGTCATCGAGGCCGTCGGTCCCGATGCCGGCGGGGACGTTGTAGTGGTAGAGTTTGCCGACGCGGGCGGCGAAGATGCCGTTGTTGCGGAAGAGTTGGGGGAGGGTGACCGCGTCGGGTTGTTCTTCGCGGAAGTGGCGATCGAGGTCGTAGACGCGGATGTTATCGGGGTGTCGGCCGGTGAGGAGGGAGGCGCGGCTGGGGTTGCAGAGGGGGAGTTGGCAGTAGGCGTTGTCGAAGCGGATGCCGCGTTCGGCGAGTTTGTCGAGGTGAGGGGTGACGGCGTAGGGATCGCCGTAGCAGGCGAGGGCGTTGGCGAGGTCGTCGATGGCGACGAATAGGACTCGCTGGGAATTGGCGGGTGCGGGTCGGGTGAAGAGGGTAAGTGAGACGGCAAAGACGAGGAGTAATATCGAGGGGCGCATGACGATCTTTTATAGGAACGACGGGAGATTTGGGCAAGGATGGTATCGATGGGTCGCGGCTCCTTAGGGATAAGTCGCCCTACCCGGCCTTCGGCCGAATTATTTTCTGGTGGCGACGACGTAGGTGCCGGCGAGGAGGAGGGCGGCGCCGGCGAGCTGGGTGGGGGTGAAGGCTTCTCCGAAGAGGGCGAAGCCGCCGATGGCGGTGATCACGGGGAGTGCCATTTGGATGGAGGCGCCGGAGGCGACGTTGAGGAGGCGGAAGCCCTGGACCATGGCGAGCTGGCCGTAGGCGGCCATCACGGCGGCGGCGGTGAGGAGTCCGATGTCATGGGAGGTGAGGTGCCAATCGGCGCGGAAGAGTGCGAGCGGAAGGGCGGCGATGGTGATCCAGGCGCACTGGGAGAGGAAGATCGTGGCGTTTGAGTAGTGGGTGGTGAGGTGGCGGATGAGGACCACGGTGGCGGCGGCGATGAGGGCGCCGAAGAGGGCGACGGCGACGGCGTAGGGGTTATGTCCCGCTCCGGTGGAGGGGATGGCGGACGAGAGGATGACGAGGCCGGCGAAGGCGACACCGAGGGCGAAGATTCTCTTGCGGGATAGGTATTCGTGCAGGAAGAGGGCTGCGAAGACCGTTCCGAAGAGCACGTATGTGTTGGAGAACATCGTCGCTTTCCCGGCGCCGAGGTGGGGGATGCTCCAGTAGAACGCGGCGGTGCCGATGATGCCGAAGATGCCGCGCCAGATAAGCTGCGGATGGGTGAAAACGGGTATGATTTGGAGCGGGCGCCGGCTGGGGAAGAAGGCGAATACGATGATGGCGCCGATGACGGCGCGGAAGAGGAGGGCGACACTGAAATCAACCTGGCGGGTGGTGCCGAGGTGTCTGAGTATCAGGGTGTGGGCGGCGAAGAGGGTAACGGAGAGGACCATGAAGAGGATACCTCTTTGGTTTTCCTTGGCTTGCTCGGCTGGGTCGAGGGTGCGCGGGGGCGCCGGGGCTTGAGGGGGGCTCAGTCCGGTCGGCGGTGGGGAAGTGGTTCTGTGGAGTGTCGATTTCATTTGGTCAGCGCCTCAAGGCTGACTCGAATGAATGCGACTTATTTGGAACCGGGAATATGAAGCAGTTTAAGAGATCACCTTGAGGCTGAAGATCAGCCAATAATGGTCAGCCACTGGCGGACGCGGAGCGTCGCCTTTTTTGCGAATACTGGGCTGATGGGTGAATACTGCATTTGGTTCGTGGAGCGAGGTACAAGGTAGCGGGGGAAACTGGGAAGGCAAGAGCGATTTGGCTTGGTGACTTTATTGGGGGCCGAAATGCGGGATGCGGGCCCCGCCGTAGATGCCCCAGCGGACGTTGCTTTCGCCGGATTCGTCGAAGAGGTCTAAGTCCCACACGCATTGCGCGGGTTGATCTTTGGTGAACTCGCGGATGCGCGTGCCCCGCGAGCCGACTCGACTGCCGGGGTCGAGGACGTCTTCCCAGGTGAGAGAAATATCAGTGACAACGCCGGCCCCGCCGTAGAAGACGAGGACGTTGCCGGTGTCGGGCAAGGCGTCGGCCTCGCCCATGGCGAAGGTCATGAGGTGGTCGATTCCAGGGCCTTCAGACTGCCAGAGCTGTTTTACCGTGCGGTATTTCTCGTTGATTTCATATTCGACAGCGCGGGTCCAGGTGAGTGCGGGCGGGAGCGGTGGGCTGAAGGGGCGGGCGGACCAAGTGCGGTTGTCGAAGAGGACGAGTGTGCCGGATTTGGTGAGTTGGGGCATGTGCTGGTGGTAGAACCAGGGCATTTCTCCCTCCGGGGTGAGGAGTTTTTGCTGAAGGTGAGGGGGCCAGCCGCCGTGGTTGCCGAGGATCCATTGCACCTCGCCCGATTTGCGATCGATTTTCACGACTGCGTCCTGCATGCGGAAGGAGATGAGGAGGGAATCGTCGCGCTCGTCGTGGAAGAAGCCGTTTCCGTGGGACCAATCGCGGGCGCCGGGGAAGCCTCTTCTGATCCAGTATTGGGTAAAGGTTTCGTATCCGATGCGGTAGGGATCGAGATGGTCGAGGGCTTTCCATTCCCAGACGATTTCTCCTGCGCGAGTGAACTCGACGATGACATCGCCCATGACTTTCTCTCGTTTCCGGGGTGCATCGGGATCGGTTTCGCTGGTATACCAATCGTCGTATTCGCGGACCTCGGTGGCCATGACGAGGAGGTTTCCATTGGCGAGCTGATCGATTTCGTGGTGCATGGTGATGACGGGGATGGGAATGCCATCGGCGGGTCCCTGCGGTCTTTCTCCGGCGTACCAGTGTCCGACCTTGTTGCCGAGGAGGTCGACTTCGACGGCTTGGAAGTCGGTGGTGAGGAAGAGGAAGTTTCCGTTTGGGAGCGGCTCGACGTCGCTGATGCGAGCATCGGATTCATAGCTCCAGACGATCTCTCCGTCGTGATCGAAGGCGGCGAGCAGTCCGAATCCGGCTCCGAAGCGACTGCCTCCGGCGGGGCGAGGAACCTGGTTGCGGCGGAGGCTGGCGAGGGTGAAGCCGGGTTCCATTTTTTCAGGCAGGCTTGTGATGACCCGGGTGGGGGGTATGGAATTCGGGGCGGTGGGTTTGGGAGCGGAGTGAAAACCCAGGGGAGAGTCGAGGGTGGTTGTTTCGCCGTCGGCGTTTTCAATGGTGACGGAGACGGACTGGTCCCGGTCGTATTTGAATCCGGCGACGGGCAGGCCTTCGGCGGGGGATTGGTCGATGGGGTAATTGATGGTCCATGTGCGTTCGCCTTCGGTGATGGTGAGTGAAGTGGCGACGGGTTCGTTTGTTTCGAACGTGACGATGGCGGCGAGGGGAGCGGCGGGGTTTTCGTTTTGCCGGATATCGGGGTCGGTGGTGAAGGTGGGGGGCGTGGCGAGGGCCGGCGTGACGAGAAGTGCCGTCAAGAGGAACGAGCGCATCAGGTGGCGATGGATGGATGGTGTCTTTGGCATCTTTTGTAGGGTTAAATGGAATTGTTGTCTTAGCGTCCTAGCTGTCGGCCGGGGAGGCGTCCCCCGGCGCCGAGGCCGCCGCCGCCCCTCGTTCCGCGAGTGGGTGCCGGTGGATTCTGAATTTCGGTGGCGATGTCCGGGGAGAGATTATTTGCTTCGAGCCATGCGGTCGCTTCATCCGGGCTTCGGCGGAACCAGCGCTGGCCGGAGTCGATGATGGCCTGGGTTCGGGCGTTGTCATCTTGGATGCTCATGGTCCAGAGCATGGCGCCTTCGGGGTCGTCGAGGACGACGGACTCGGCGAAGCTGGCAATGGCGGCGTCGCGTGTTGGGGATGCTTCCATGCGGTTCAAGTGTTCGCTGGCCGCGAGGGGATACATGCGGGCCCATTCGGTCATTACGGCTGCCGTGGAAGTGGGGAGCTGATCGGGAGTGGAGATTTTCTCGATCCATTCGAGGGCGCCGAGGGGATCTTCGCGAGCGTATTGAGCGGCGACGCTATCGATCGCGCTGCGGCTGAGGTCGGGTTGGGGGATGGACTGGGCCCAAGCGGTGGCGTCACTTACTCCGTTTTTGAGTTGTTCCCGCGCGATGATTCCGATGTAGGTATCGGCGGTTTCTGGATCGCTTGTTGAGAGGGCAAGCGGGGTGGCGAGATCAGTATCGGATTTTGCGACGCCGGAGATGAGGCTGGGGAGGAACGCTTCTTTGGCTTCCTCGTCTTCGAGGTTATTGACCCAATCGATGGCTTTTTGCGGGTGGTTGCCGGCCCATCCGGAGAGGGCGGAATTGGTGCCGGAGATACGCAGGAAACCGGATTCGAGATCGAGTTGTTTGAGGGCGGCGGGGCCATCGACGGCACCCCAGGCGTAGGCATAGAGGTTGACTTGTTGAAGGAGTTCGCGACCGGGGACACTTTCCCGAAGAGCGGAGAATCCAGCATTTGCATTGTCGGGGGTGAGATTCTGGAGGACCTCGGCGAAGAGGAGTGCCCGTTTTACAGGATCAGTCTCTTCGAGGGAGATGCGGAGATCGGACGAGAACATCTTGGGCTGTGGGAGGGCTCCTTCCTTTGGTATGGAGTCGGCGGGGGCAACGGGTTCGTTTTGGAGGGTGGATGACGATGCCATGCCGACGATTTCGGAGGGCGAGCCTTGGGTGAGGGCGGGGTTGGCAGAATTCTTGGTTGAGAGGGCCGTGTTGTGGCCTTGGCGGTGACCAAGGGCGAAAGCGCCGGCTGCAATCGCAATCCAAGCGGCGTTGAGGATGAGGGTCTTTTTGTTCATGGCGTCAGGGCTTGTGGTTACGTTATTGATGTTCTTGTTGAAATTTCTTCAGTGAGTCGATGAGTTCTTCGTTGCTTAAGTTGGTGGGAAACTCTTGCAGGACTTTGCCATCTTGGACGGCGGCGATGAGGTGTCCGGAGTGGGAATCGCCGAGGTGGCGAAGTTTGAGTTGCTCCAGAGTTGATTCGGCGGATACGCGTGATTCCTCATTTGAGAAGTCGAGATTCAAGTAGCGGACGCCGGGATCATCAGAGGATTCTTCTTCCAATCCGGCGAGGACATCGTGGGCGCGTGAGCAGGCGGGGCAGCGTTGGCCGTGCGGGGTGACGGAAAGGAAAACGAGGGCGTCCGGCTGGAGGGCGGACGCGAGAGGAATGGCGGCAGGCGGGGCTGTGGAGATGTTTGGATCTGTTGGGGATTGTCCGCCGGTCGCCACCCAAAAAAGGAGGCCAACGAGGGCCACGACGGGGAGGGTGGTGACTGCGGTTCGAAGTCTCCAGGCGTTAACGGCGGGTCGGCAATTTGTCGCGATTTGTTCGCAAGCCTCGGCGGAGAGAGTCTGAGACTCGAAGTAATCACCGATGGGGTTGTGGCTGGAAGCGCGCATGGGTCAGTTGTTTTCTTGTTGGGTGGGCGGAGATGGTTGGGTTTTTTGGTCCTGATCGGCGAAGGCTTTCATTTTCTTCATGGCTTCAGCGAGTCTCCAAAGGATGGTGCCCCGCTTTTCACCGGTCAGTTTTGAGATTTCCGATGCGGAGTATCCCTCGACTTTGTTGAGGTAGATGAGTTCGCGTTCGACGGGGTCGAGCTGGTCGAGAGCGAGACGGAGGTCGGCGAGAGAAATTGAGGCGTCGAAGGCGTCGTCGGGGATATCGGGGGCGGATTCGGCTTCGATGGACTCGAAATTGACTATGCGATCGCGGCGGAGGCGGTCGTAGAAGAGATTGCGAACGGTCGTGAACATGAGTTTTTGATTTTTGATGCGGCCGTATTTTCGGCAGAGTCGGAGGCTGGCTTGTTGGACGAAGTCTTCGGCGTCGTGTTCGTCGTGGCAAAGGGAGAGGGCGAAGCGGTAGGCGGACTGGAGGATTTCCTCGTCCGGGGTCGCGCCCAGTATGCTTTTCCAGTTAGCGAACATTAGTCGATTGGAGGAACGGGGACAGATCGCAGGTGACAAGCGGATACGGCCTGTCTACCGAGGGCCTCTCCCCATTATAGGGAAAACGAAGGAGACGGTCGATTGATTGGGAGAAATCCGAATTAATCGGAGAGGGATGTCTCCGGGGGGGGCTGACTACCGGGGATTCGAGCGGCGATGGGGCGCGCGGCGGGGTTTGAGGGAGGAAGATTTGAAGGTGCCGCCGGAGCCGTTGCTGTTGCCGAGGTTGGAGGAGGAGCCGGCAGTTGAGTTTCGGAGGAGCCTGTCTAGGAGGGTTTCCACATTGATTTCAATGCCGGCGCCGCCGTACCAGTTGTCACCGGGGTCGCTAGAGATGGTCGCGCGGGTGTTTCCGACATCGATATTGGTTTCGCCGCCGCCGAGCTGGGTACCGAAGAAGCCATTGAGGCGGGCGAGATCGCCGAGGGGGATGCCGACGGCGCCTTCGATGGCCGCGTAGAACTCGGCGGTGGTGTCGTCGGATCGGGTGTGGATTTCTCCGACCTGCATCCCGTTGAGGAAGTAGGAGCGGGTTTCGTTGGCATCCCAGTCGTTGATGCGGGTACCGAGGGTGAAGTTAATGGAAGCGGAGACGCCGTTGGGATCGGTGTATCCGAGGCCAAATTTTCCGCCGAGGATGTAGGAGTTTATGTTCACGTCTCCCCATTGGTATCCGGCGATGGTAGCCTGACCGATGGGGCCGGGGTCGGTTTGGAGGAATTCGTTGATGGCTTGTTGGGAGAACTCGGTTTGGAACGTTTGGCTGGTGGTCAGATTCATCCCACTATCGTGGTTGGAGGAGGAACCGCGGAAGGTGAAGGCGAGATCGGTGTGGATGTATCCGCTCGCCTTGGGTTCATCGCGGGCGTATCCGGCGACGTTGACGGATGATCCGGGGCCGACATTTTGAATGGGGATTCGAACTCCGGCGTTGATTCCGCCGAAGGCGGAGCGATCGGAGGAGCGGATGTTGGCGGTTGTGTTCGTATTGTTGAGGGTCGTGGTGGTGAATTGTTCGGCGATCTGCAGGGCTTCTTCGTTTTGTTGTCGGGGGGTGAGTTGGTTGAATTGTTCCTGGGCGGCGGTGGAGCGAGGGTCGGATTTGACGATGCGATTGGCGAGGTTGACCCAGAAGCGATTGCGGAGGCGTTCGTCTTCGGGGACATTTTGGAATTCCGGATTGGTAGAGGCACCGAAGTCGTAGCCCCGGCCTTGTGGAATGAGGCCGATCATGTTCATGAAAGGCGTGTCGGATTGGGAGAAGTTTACGGCCGTGCTTTGGACGCCGACGATGGGGGTGACGAAGAAGGTGGTGCGATTCTGTTGTTCGTAGTAGGGCTGGAAAGGCTGCCGGCGGATGGGATTTACGAGGGTTTGCGTGCTGCCGAATTGGTCGGTGGAAGTGTTTTGGACGGGGAAGGACGAGTAGTATGATTCGTTAGCGGTCGCACGAGTTGTGGGGACGACCAGCTGGTTGGTGGATTGAGGGGAGGATTCTGATTGGGGAAAGAAAGTGGCGGCGACATCGTCGGTCGTGGCGTTTTGGACGGTATAGGAGGTCGTGGTATTCTCCGTGGGATCGGGGGTGGGGTAATTGGCGACGACGGGGGCACCGCTGACGGGATTTAGGGAGTGTCCATTGGCGTCGTAGAGGTAGGGAGTGACGAAGATGGTGAGGCCTTGCTTTGTGACGTCGGAACTTTGGGTCTTAAAGAGGCGTCCGAGGACGGGGATGTCTCCGAGGATGGGGACTTTTTCTTCTTGTTGTATTTCGTCTTCGTTCACGAGGCCGCCGAGGGCGACGGTTTGGCCGTCTTGAATCGTCAGGGTCGTCGCGACATCCCTGTTGGTGAGCTCGGGCTGGGGGAGTGATTCGCCGGAGACGTAAATTCGCCTGGGGCCACCGACGGGATTGACGGTGTCGGTTTGGATGGGAGTGCCGTAATTGATGAAGCCTTCGAATTCGACGACGTCGGGGGCGATGTTGAGGTTGATGGTAGTGCCGTCGCGTCCGACGACGGGGTCGACATTGAGGGTGACGCCGACGTTGCGGTTTTGGAACATCGACGGTGTCGCTGGGGTGACCGGGAAGCCGGGGAATGCGGCGTTGCCGGTCATGCCGAAGTCTTGTGGGATTTCGGGTGGATCGTATTCGGTGGGGTAAATGAATTCCCGGATGATTTCGATATTGGCGAGTCCCCCGGAGCGGGTGACGACGGAGGGGGCGCTGAGGATGTTGCCGTTTCTTTGTTCGAGGCCGCGGAGGATGATTTGGAATTGGGGATCGGTGAACATGCTTCCGAGGGGGAGGGGGTTTCCGCGGCCGTTGGTGACGGGGATATCGAAGCCTCGGTTGGGGTTGGTGAGGTCGCGGAGGAAGGTGTCGGAAGCGGAGCCGACGGTGATATTGGGCGGGGGTGGGGTGCCGAGAACGATGACCGTGGAGCCGGAGCCGGTGGGTTTATGCCCGGGAAATGTGATCTCGGGGACTCCGGGGACGGTGAAGGGACCGAGGAGCCAGTCGAAGCCGAGGTCGCCGAGGTTGGATTCTTGGACTTGGAGGAACTTCGACGTGATGTAGACCTGGCGTTGGGTCTCGAAGTCCTCGATGGGTTGGGCGTGGGCGCTTACTCCGAGCAGGAGCGTGAGCGTTAGGGTGAGGGCGGCGGCGCTGTGGGTGGATATGAACGGGGCGCGTCTCATGGCTGGATTGGGTCAAGATTGTTTGGTCCAGGTGGCCTGGTGGCGGGCGCGGCCGTGTTCGTCGCGGAAGGTCTGATGGGACGCGAGGCGGTAGCCGGCGGTCTTCATGGCGCGGCTGGTGGTGTTGAACTGGTCGCCGAGGACGCCGTAGACGGTGAAGTAGAGGATGGAGTTGTTTTGGAGAGAGGCGAAGTCGGAGCGGTAGAGGCGGGTCCCGCCATCGAGGGCGCCGGAGGGATTGACGGGGTAGTAGCCTTTGGCTTTTTGGTCGACGATGGTATCGCCGAAATGATCGATACGCATCCAGCGGGAGGGATCGTTTTTAATTTGGGAAGTGGTGAGGGTAGCGCAGCTCGTGGTGAACAGGACGAGCGTTAGGCTGACGGCGAGCAGGAGAGCGGTGGAACGGTTCATGGGACCTCGGAGAGACTTGCAATGGTGTCTCAGGAGGCGGGGGTGAGGTCAAGGGGGAAGGGGGATTTCAGGTGTGAATAAGATGTGGATAAGTGGGAGGGACGGTTGATTGGTGTGACGGTCGACCGGTATTGAGTTGGGAGGCGGGGGCGTTCACGCGGGGCGGTCGCCCCAGCGGTATGGGGCTCCTACAGGGGGAGGCAGAAAGGCAAGCGCGGTCGGGTGCCCGCGCCTCCAAGGGCACTGCTTGGGGACGCGACTGCCGCTTAGGAGTAGAGTTCGGTGACGGGGACGCCTTTGTGGGCGACGGTGAAGGGTCGCTTGGAGGGGCTGTAGAGGATGTGGTCCAGTGGGATGCCGAGGCCGTAGGCGATAGTGGCGTTGAAGTCGGGAATCTTGACCGGGTTTTCGGCGACTTCTTCGCCGCCTTCGGTTGTTTTTCCGTAGGCTTGTCCGCCGTTGATGCCACCGCCGGCGAGGACGCTGGAGAAGGCTTTCGGGTAGTGGTCGCGACCGTCGTTCTGGTTGATGCGCGGGGTGCGGCCGAACTCGGTGGTGAGCACCACGAGGGTGTCATCGAGGAGCCCGCGGCGGCTGAGGTCGGTCAGGAGTGCGGAGAGCGCCTGATCGAGAACGGCGCAGCGTTCGGGGACGGTGATGAAGTTATTGCTGTGGGTATCCCACCCGCCGTAGGTGACTTCGACGGCGCGAACGTTGTGTTCGATGAGCCGGCGCGCGAGGAGGCAGCCTTGGCCGAAGTTGTGGTCGCCGTAGGCTTCGCGGGTGGCTTGATCCTCTTCATTGAGGTCGAAGGCTTGGAGGTCTTTGCTTGTCATGATGCGGACGGCGTCGTCGTACATCTGTGAGTAGGCGCGGACTTGTTTCACGTCGTAATTTTCGTGGAATTCGCGATCGAGTTCGCGGGCGAAGTCGAGGCGATGGTCGAAGGTTTCCTCATCCATGCCGCGGCGTTTGGAATTCTTGAGGCCGCCGTTGGGGTCGTTGATGGCCAAGGGTTCGAACTCGGGTTCGAAGAAACCGCCGCCGCCGTTGATGCGGGAATTGCCGCCGACGAACACGGAGCCGGGGAGGTTGTTGTTGAGGCGGCCGTTGAATTTCTGGAGCCAGGCGCCGATCCCGGGGTGGCGGATGGTGGCCCGGGATTCGTAGCTGGTGTGCATGAGGTAGTTCCCTTGGGCGTGGGCGCCCGCGGTCGAGGTGAGGGAGCGGACGATGGCGAGTTTATCGGCGTGATTGGAGGCCAGGCCGGGGAGGTATTCCGAGATTTGGACGCCGTCGGCGTTGGTTTTGATGGCCTTGGTGGGGCCTTGGTTTTCGTGCCCGGGTTTGGGATCGAAGGTATCCATGTGGGTCATGCCGCCGCCCATGTAGAGGTAGATGACGCGTTGGGCGGGATTGGGGCGGAGGGGGAGATTGGTTCCGGCGCTGACGGCGGCCTTGGCGTTGCCGGCGAGGTTGTTGAGGATAGGCAGAGAGCCGACACCGAGGAAGGTTTTGGCGGCGCCGGAGATGAAGCGGCGGCGGGACAGTTCGTCGAATTTGTTTAGAAGTGGCGTGTTCATTGGACTAATTGGTTGGCTGATTGAATTCGCGTTGGAAGGCGGAGATTAGACTTGGGCTCAAGATTTATAGGACGAAAAGGAATTGTTGGGTATTGAGGAGGGCCCAGACGAGGGATTCGTAGGCGTTGTCGCCGGAGGTTTCGAGTTCGCGGATCATGAGGGCGCGTTCACGTTCGGTGGCTGGGCGGGTGAGCATGGCCTGGAAGATGAGATCGACTTTTTCTTCGTGGGTTTCGGCTTCGTGGATGCGTTTGCCGAAGACGGCGAACTGATTGGTGAGGGCTTCGACCATGGGGCCATTGAGGAGATTGAGGGCCTGCGGGACGGAAGCGTTGTCTGCGGCGTTTTCGATGACTTCGCGATCGGACTGGCCGAATTCGCGGAGGAAATGGCCGCGCGGGGCGGGGGACTCGAGTTCGGAGGCTCGGGCCATTTTGCTGACGAGGCCGGAATAGATTCTTTGTTGGTATTTTTGTTGGTTCTTCCAGTTGTTCAGCTGGTTTCTATCGAGGTCTTTCGGCGGATCGGGCAGATCGACCTTGGCGAGTTTCGTCACGATCTGGCCGGTGGCTTCGGTCGTGGTCATCCCGGCATCGCTCATCATCATTTCGCCTGCGCCTTGCGCGGCGAGAAGTTCGCGGCCGTCGATTTTGAAGTCTTCGTCTCCGTAGGCGATTTCGGAGAGGCGTTTTTTGCCGGCGCTGGAAATTTCGCTCAATTCTCTGCGTAGCCGATTGTATTTCTCGGTATCTTCGGCCTCGCGGGCTTTATACATTTGGTCGCGCAGCTTTTCCTGTTTGGCGTAGAGGGCGACCATTTCGGTGCCGGCGGCGTCGGCCATCTTGATGAATTCTTTCAGGGGGCGTCCTTCGAGGCTTTCGTAGGTTTGTTTTTGTTTTTCGATCCCTGCGAGTTGGTTTGCGAGGCGCGGGCGGTATTGGTCGGCATTGTGGAGGGAGAGGGCCACGATGGAGTCCCATACCTGTTCGGCGCTCATGCGGCGAAGGAGCGGGCCCTGGAAGTGGTAGGGGGTGCCGAGGACGATTTCATTTTTGTCGGCGGCGCGCTGGTAGGCATTGGTATTGTAGACGATCTCGAGGAAGGTCTTCATGTCGTAATCGAGGTCACGCATGAGGTCTTCCAATGCTTCCATCAGGGCGGGGTTGGAGGGTTCGGATTGTTCGGTGAGTTCGTCGAGCGGTTCGATGAGAGCGATGCCGAAGGCTTGTTTCCAGAGGCGATTAGCGATGACGCGAGTGAAGGTCGGGTTCTCCCGGGAAGTCATCCAGCGGGCGTAGGCTTCGACTTTTTCGGTGTCGGTTTTGTCTTCGAGATCGATGCGGCCGCCGAACATGGTATCTGCGGTGACGACATCATGGGGATCGGCGTTGTCGTATTGGTAATCGTGGGGGAGTTTGAGGGTGGCGTTGCCTTTGTCCCGGATGGAGATGTATTGGACGGCGTTGTAGAGATCGTTGACGGCTCTGTCGCCGCGGCGGTCGATCTCGCCCTGTTTTTCGGCGGCTTCCTGGGCTTTTTTCACGACGTTGAGGAACTTGTTTTTCGACAGTTTGTTTTGCTCGAGGAAGTTCGAGAAGTGTTTCCCGTTCATGAATTTGTCGAGCTGGCGACCTTTGGGATCGAAGTAGGGAAACTTGTCGATGCGACCGGCCATTTCCTTCACGACGTCCTGGTAGGTATCGATCTTGCGTTCGCGAAGATGGGACTTCAGCTGCATCCGGTTTGAATCGGGAGCGTTCGAATAGTTCCGTGCGTCGATGCCGTAGGTGAAGTCGGCCATCTTGTAGTAATCCATTTGTGTCCAGACATCGAAGGGGTGGTCGTGGCATTGGGCGCACTCGAGGCGGGTGCCGAGGAAGATGCGCACGGTGTTGGACATATTATCGAGGGGCATGCCGCGATCGCGTTGGTAGTAACCGACGGCGCCGTTGTCCCAGATGTATCCTTTGGCGTTGACCATTTCGAAGACGAACTGGTCGTAGGGCATGTTGTTGGCGAGGGCTTCTTTTACCCATAGCTGGTATGCGGACTCGGCCTGGCCTGAGGCGTTGCCGAGTTGGCGATTGATGCGGAGGACGTCGGCCCAGTAGTTGTAGAAGTGGCTGACGTATCCGTCGCTGTGAAGGAGATCGTTGATGAGGCGGGCGCGTTTCTTTTTATTGGAGTCGGCGTGGAAGGCTTCGGCTTCTTCGATAGTGGGGATGCGTCCGGCGACATCGAGGTAGATGCGGCGGAGGAAGGTGTGATCGTCGATGGGTTCGTTGGGTGCGATGCCCTGTTCCTTCAGGTCGGTATCGATGAGGGCATCGAGCTTGGCGGCGACGGAATTGATGTCGGCGGCCTGGGTGGGAATGGTGGAAAGTGCGGCCAGGAAAAGGCTGGCGACGGCACCGGCGGCGAGGCTTTGGATTTTCATGGTGTGTATTGGCAACGAAATCGGTGCGGGGAGCTTGGTAATATAACGTGGAAATCGGGGGATTCTATCGGGGAAATGCGTGGCAGGAGCGATGGGGGCGGTTGGGGGGTAGTGAGGTTTTGGGTTTTTTTGAATAGTGAACAGGGAACACGGAATGATGAATAATGAAGTGAAAGGCAGGGAGGCGGGGAGGCAGGGAAGCGGGGAGGTGCAGTGGTGGCTTGTGGGGAGGGGGGAGGATGGGTATGAGTAGGAATATGAGTATGGGGAGGCAGAGCCAGCGATGACCTTGGGGAAGACGATTGTTTTGTTGTTGGTGGGGTTGTTGGTGGGGACGGTGATGTTGATAGGGAGCGTGGCGTTTTTTACGACGCGGGCGTCGGTGGAATCGTTGCGGGACGGGTTGATGGCGCAGATTGACGAGGGGGTGCAGGCGAAGATGCAGGGGTATTTTGACGGGGCACCGCCGGCGCTTGAGTTTATGGAAGGCGCGGTTTTTTTGCGGCCGGACGTGATGGACGAGTGGCGGGAAGCGGTGGTGGTGTTGGCGCGATTTTTGCGGACGGAGCCGGACCTGCAGTTTCTTTACTATGGAGAGCGGGCGACGGGGAGAGTGTTAGGGGTGATTCGGGATGAGGAGGGGCGTTACTTGGTGAACCGGACGCCCGGAGCGGGAGTGAAGCCGGAGAATTACGAGATACTGGATAGCGGGAAGATTGTTCCGTTTTTGGTGCCACCGGGGACGAGTGAGCCTTATGATGCGCGGACGCGTCCGTGGTTTCAGGAAGCGGTGCGAACGGAGGGGGTGGTGTGGACGGCGCCGTATGTGTTTCTCAATGGAGAGTTTGTGGGAATCACCGCGGCGGTGGCGCGTCGTGACGGAGAGGGGAGTGTGGAGGGGGTATTTGCGGCGGACATTGTGTTGCGGGACATGGCGGCTTTTTTGGATGAGATCGAGGTGGGGGAGACGGGGACGGCGTTTATGATGTTGGAGGACGGGACGTTTCCGGTGTCGGACGGCGCGCGCGCGCGTCCGCAGGCGGAGGAACAAAGGGGGGCGTTGCGGAGTGCGGAATTGGATTTGGTGGGATTGGCGGTGGGAGACGTTTTACGGAGAGAGATTCGTCATGGGGGGATCAACTACGTGACGTTGATCAAGCCGATCGAGCTGCCGGGGAGGGTGCGGTATTTTGCGGGGGTGATCGTGCCGACGGGGGATTTCATGGGGGAAGTGTGGCGGAACGCGTGGTTGACCTTAGCGGCGGCGCTGGTGGTGTTGGTGTTGGCGATTGTGATTGGCGTGTGGATGGCGCGGCGGGTGACGGAGCCGTTGGCGGTGATTAGCGGGGAGTTGGAGGGGATTGGGAAACTGAGTTTTCCGGAGGGTGGGCCGGAGGTGAATTCGTCGATTCGGGAAGTGGCGTTGTTTTCGGATTCGGTGGGGAAGATGAAGGTGAGTTTGATGGCGTTCTCGAAGTATGTGCCGCGAGACTTGGTGCGGACTTTATTAGCGCGTGGGGACGAGGCGAAATTGGGGGGGCGGCTGCAGAGTGTGACGGTGCAGTTCACGGATTTGGCGGGGTTTACGACGATGAGTGAAGGGATGTCGCCGGACGAAGCGTTCGCGGAGTTGAGTGAATTTTTGGAAGTGGTGGCGGACAATCAGCACCGGGTCGGGGGGATCACGAGCAACTTTACCGGGGACGGGACCTTGGCGATATTCAATGCACCGGAGCCTTTGGAGCGGCACGAGGAGAAAGCGGTGCAAGCGGCGTTGGATACCTTGAAGGATTTGCGGGAGTTGAACGCGCAGCGGGAGAAGGAAGGCAAGGCGCCGTTTCGGGCGCGGTTGGGGATCAATACGGCAGAGGTTTTGTTAGGGAACCTGGGGACGCGGGATCGGTTTGCGTATACGGCGATTGGGGACGGGGTGAATTTGGCGAGCCGGATCGAGGGGATGGGGAAATTATATGGGACGGAGATTCTGGCGGGGGAGGAGTGCCGGCGGGCGACTGGGGACATTTTTGAATGGCGGATGATCGACAAGATTGCGGTGGTGGGGCGTCGGCAGTCGGTGGTCGTATATGAGCCACTGGGGATGGCGAGGGAAGTGGATGGGGGCGTTTTGCAGGCGCGGGATTTGTATGAGCAGGCGTTGGAGCATTATTTCTCGGGGGATTTTGAGGGAGCGGAGCGAGTGTTTGAGAAAGTGCGGGAGCGGCGGCCGGGGGATATGGCGGCGGCGGTGATGGTGGAGCGTTGTCGGGCGTTTCAGGAGGTGGCGCCGCCGGAGGAGTGGGATGGGGTGTATGTGGCGCCGTTTAAGTAGATTCTTAGTTTCGCAGGTACGCCGTTTCACAGGTACACAGGGTGGTTGGAATTGACTGGGGGTGGGTAATGGGGAGGATGGGGGGTTTTAGGTGGGCGGGCACCTTTGCTTTGTTAGGGGAACTTTAGGGCGAGCGTGCGTGGGGGCAGCGTCGAGCGTCTGTCCATGCCTGGGGCGTTGCCCCAGGTTGGTATGAAACCGCGCCTTCAGCGCTCTAGGTTAGCTTGCGGCGTTGCCGCAAGGGGTTGATTTGATGAATCGGGGAAAGTAGTGCGGTTTAGGTAAGGGTTGACCGCGGAAGCGTAGTTGGGAGTATGGGACGATGAAGATGATCCTAATTTTTATGGGAGCTTTTATTGGGGCGATTGGAGATTTGGTTGGGGAGGAGACGGGGTTGCGGGCGGTGGAGGGGGAGGAGACGATTGTGATCGAGTATGAGGGGGAGCCGGTGTTGGTTTATTACAAGGCGGAGCAGGTGCCGGGGGATGGGATTGATGCAGTTTATACTCGGGGTGCGTTTATCCATCCGATTCGGACCTTGAAGGGGGTGGAGGTGACGGGGACGCGGCCGGATGATCATTATCATCACATGGGGTTGTGGCATGCCTGGGTGAAGACCAAGCATGACGGGGACGAAGTGGATTTCTGGAATTTGAAGAAGGAGCAGGGCACGGTGCGGTATGTGGAGACGGTTGATGTGCGGAACGAGGAGGGAGGGTGTGGGTTTACCGTGCGGCAGGAGCAGGTGAAGTATGTGGGGGAAGCGAAGGAGGTGGTGCCGGTTTTGGGGGAGACGTTATCGGTCTCGGCGAGCGAGGAGGATGGGGTGTTGTTGATCGATTACGATGTGGAGCAGGAGAATGTGACGGAGGCGGCTTTGAAGTTGGCGCAGTATCGGTATGGGGGGCCGATGGCGTATCGGGCGCCGCATCATTGGGACAAGACGAACAGTGACTATTTGAGTTCGGAGGGGAAGACGCGGGAGGACGGCCATGAGACGCGTTCTAAATGGTGTGCGTTTTGGGGACCGGCGGATGCGGGTGGCGAGGATTTGGTGTCGCTGACGATTTTGTGTCATCCGGAGAACCATGATTTTCCGCAGCGGATGCGGGTGTGGCCGCCGACCTCGAACAACGGGGCGATTTTTTTCAATTATGTGCCGATTCAGGAGACGGCCTGGGAGATAGCGCCGGGGGAGCGGGTGGAGTTTCGGTATCGGTTGGTGGTGGAAGATGAGAAGGTGGATGCGGGGGAGATGGATGGGTGGTGGGAGGAGTATGTGGAAGCCGATGGTTGATCGGTTCTTAGGTTGGTTGGGAAGGCGGCGTGTGGGAGCTTTTGGAGGGGTAGTCCTCGCTTCGCTGCGGAGGCTCGACAGGGACGCCGAGCCGCACCTTCGATTTCAGGGCGAGCGGTTGTTGGGAGGTTGATCAAGCGCCTGTCCGTTGACTTTGGAGGTCGGACGCGACTATGATCGCGGGCATGAAGCGATGGATGGTGCTGCATTGCGTTTTGCCAATGGGAATGGCTTTGGTGGGGGGAGGGGTTTTGGTTTTGGCCGGGGTGGCTTGTTCTTCCGTG
Source organism: Verrucomicrobiota bacterium (assembly GCA_039028175.1). Classification (GTDB taxonomy): domain Bacteria; phylum Verrucomicrobiota; class Verrucomicrobiia; order Verrucomicrobiales; family DEV007; genus JBCDBW01. The sequence continues at coordinate 12,733 of JBCCIR010000040.1, read as the reverse complement.
GCGACTAGTGGGGCGAGTCCGAGTCGTGAGGCGATGGCGAAGTATGCGCCGGCGTTGAATTTGCGGACGGAGTTGATGATTCCGAAGGGGCAATTTGGGCGGAAGTATCATCGGCCGATGAAACCGACGTATATCACGGTGCATTCGACGCAGAGTTATTCCCCGAACGCGAATGCGCGGACGCATGCGAATGCGTTGAAGAACGGGTATTTGAAGGCGACGCACAATTTGTTGGGGTATTTGACGTGGCATTACTCGGTGGATGAAGCGTTTGTTTATCAGTCGTTGCCGACGAACGAGCGGGGCGAACATGCGGATTACGAGGGACCGGGGAACAAGAAGTCGATTGGGATCGAGATGTGTGAGAATCGGGGGAACAGCCGGCAGGCGACGGTGGACCGGACGGCGAAGTTAGTGGCGGTGTTGATGGTGGAGCATGGGATTCCTTTGAATCACGTGGTGCCGCACTATCATTGGGAGCGGATTCGGCCGAAGACGGGGAAGAATTTGGGGCACAAGAGTTGCCCGCATTTTTTGATGGATAACGGGAAGCCGGGGGCGAAGTGGCAGGGGTTTTTGGCGCAGGTGGATCGGGAGTATCGGAAGGTGAGAGCGGGCGGGCGGTTGTAGTTATTTGTTAGTTTTTGGACTGGATTGCAAGAGAATGCTATCGATCTTCTTAGATCGGCTCGTTGGCCCCAGAATCGCAGCTGCGGCACTATTTCTTGGCGGTCTTCCATTTGCGTGGCTATTCCGTGGGAGTATCGGCGACTTTCCATTCGTTCTCATTGGATACGGGACTTGGGTTTTTTCGTTGGTGCGGGTATTCGCCACGATGCCGAAACGCTTAAGGAGAATAGTGTGGGGTGTGTCGATCGGCTGGCACGTTTACACGCTCATCCCGGCAATATTCTTCGTTGGCTTTGTTGTAGCCACCGCGTCAAGAGTGTGGCCCTTCTTGGCGTGGGCAACAGTGGCCCTTTTGATTTCCATCTATCTCTTTCGTGTCGATATCTATTGCCGTGAGAAGCCTGAGAAGATGTGCACAGATTGACAACTTGGAAGCTCGAAAATCTCACGCTCCAATTTCCAAATAAATCTCAATATCCAATCTTCAGATTTCAAGGGGAGGCATTGGAGGCGGCTTGTTTTTTGGCGAGGAGTTTTTTCTGGTATCGGGACTGGACGATATCGGTGAGGACGAGCACGGCGATGACGAAGTAGAAGGTGGTTTTGGTCATGGGGGTGATGTGATTGCCGAAGAGGGTGAGGTGGGCGAGGTGGCCGCCTTCGGTGAGGAGCATGATTCCGACGACGAAGAGGATGAAGAGGCCGAGGACTTCATACATGCGGTTTTTCTGAAGGAAGGTGGAGACGTGGTCGGCGAGCCAGATCATGAGGATGCCGCTGATGACGATGGCGGTGGCCATGACCCAGAAGACATCGCTGAGGGCCATGGCGGAGAGGATGGAGTCGAAGGAAAAGACGAGGTTCATGAGGACGATCCAGGTGATGACATTGGCGGCGGATTTCGGTTTGCGCGGGGAGGCGTCGTGTTCCTCGATGTGCATCATGTGGAAGATTTCCTTGATGGCGGTGTAGATGATGAAGACGCCGCCGAGGAGGACGATGAGGCTGTGGATATTAAATTCCGCTGCGACGATGCCGGAGAGTTGGAACGAGAGGATTGGGTCCTGGAAGTATTGGATGACGTTGAAGAGGATGAAGAGGAGGGCGATGCGGAGAAAGATGGCGATCCCGATTCCGAGTTTTCGGACCATGGATTGTTTGTCGGCGGGCGCTCGTTTGGATTCGAGGGAGATATAGAGGAGGTTATCGAAGCCGAGCACCGCCTGGAGGAGGATGAGCATGGCGAGGGTAAAGAGGTTTTCGATCATGGCGGTGAGTGGGTTGTTTGGTGTGGAAGGTTCTGATATATAGGGCCGCGAAATGAGTAAAGGCGATGTTTTTAAGGCGGTGTTGGCGGCGTTGCGCGAGGAATTGGAGCGGAAGCAGCGGGCGGGGGAGGCGGCTTACGAGGGGGCGACGGACGAGGAGGCGCGTTCGGAGAGCAAGTATGACACACGCGGTTTAGAGTCGTCCTATCTGGCGGCGGGGATGGCACAGCAGCTGGAGGACCTGGCGGAGGATGTGCATGTGTTAGGAGGGTATGTGTTGCCGCGGTATGAAGGTGAGGATGCGGTCGGGTTGGGGGCCTTGGTGGAGGTGGATTTGGGGGGGGAGCCGACCTTGTTTTTTTTATTGCCGCGCGGGGGCGGGGTGGAGGTGGACGTAGCGGGGCGTGAGGTGACGGTGGTGACGACGTCGTCGCCGATTGGAGCGCAATTGATGGGGCGGAAGGCGGGGGAGAGGTTTGCGGTGCGGGAGGGGGCGGCGGAGAGTGAGATTTTGGCGGTGCAGTGAAGGCCTAGTTGTGCAGTCTCGCAGTTGCGCGGTTGCGCAGGGAGGTGGGAAACTGGGGCTTAGATTGGGGGATTTTTTGATTGGTGGCAAAATTGGTGGGATTTGGGGCGTTGGTGTGGCAGGATCGGAAGCTCTGTGATGAAAAAGTTGTTCGTTGTTTTTCTGTTGGTGACGGCTGGGTGGGCGTTTGCTGAGGCGCCGGTTTTTGAGTTTGAGGGGGCTGAGGCGGAGACTTACAAGACGGCATCGGGGGATGAGTTGAAGATTTATATTTTCACGCCGGAGGATCACGATCCCGAGACGGACGAGCGCCCGGCGATTGTGTTCTTTTTTGGGGGTGGTTGGAGTGGAGGGACGCCGGAGCAGTTTGAGCAGCATTGCCGGTATTTGGCGTCGCGGGGGATGGTGGCGATGACCGCGGATTACCGGGTGAGAAAGCGGCAAGGGACGAGTCCCAAGGAATGTGTGGCGGATGGAAAGTCGGCGGTTCGGTGGGTGCGCGAGAACGCGAAGCGGTTGGGTGTGGATGCGGAGCGGGTGGCGGCGGGTGGTGGATCGGCCGGAGGCCACGTGGCGACGGCCACGGGGATGGTGGATGGGTATGAGGATGAGGCGGATGACCTGAGTGTGTCGTCGAAGGCGGACGCATTGGTTCTGTTTAATCCGGTTTATGACAACGGGCCTGAGGACGGCTGGGGGCATGCGCGGGTGGAGGAGTATTGGGAGAGGTTTTCACCGGCGCACAACATCACGAAGGATGATCCACCGGCGGTGGTGTTTTTGGGATCGAAGGATGATTTGATTCCGGTGAGCACGGCGGAACGGTTCCGGGCGAAGATGGAGGAGGTGGGATTGGAGAGTGAGTTGCACGTGTATGAGGGCGAAGCGCACGGGTTTTTCAATCAGAAGAAGGGCGGAGAGGAAGTGTTCAAGGACACGGTGCGGAAGATGGATGAATTTTTGGTGGGGATTGGGTTTTTGGAGGGGGAAGGGACGGAGGGGCAGGTGGAAGCGGTGGTGGGCGTGGGGACGTTTGGGGGGTAGAAGTCAGAGGTCAGAGATCGGAAAGGATTTAGGAAATGGGGTATGAGATTCCGCGTGGGGGTTTGATCAAAGGGGGCGACGGGAAAACGCGTTGTTGGTGGCCGGGGGAGGATGAGGCGTATTTGCGATATCACGACGAGGAGTGGGGGCGGCCGGTGGCGGACGATGAGCGCTTGTTTGAGAAGATTTGTTTGGAGGGATTCCAGTCGGGGTTGAGTTGGCTGACGATTTTGCGGAAGCGGGAGAATTTTCGGAAGGCGTTTAGTGGGTTTAATTTTGGGAAGGTGGCGCAATTTGGAAAGCGGGACGTTACGCGATTGTTGGGTGACGCGGGGATTGTGCGGCATCGGGGGAAGATTGAGTCGACGATTAACAATGCGGCGCGGGCCCGTGAGATGCGGGATGAGTTCGGGTCCTTGGGGGCGTATTTTTGGCGTTTTGAGCCGGAGGCGAAGGCGCGGCCGAAGCGGATGACCTTGAAGCGGTTGATGGAGATGTCGAAGACGGCGGAGTCGACGGCCTTGAGCAAGGATTTGAAGAAGCGGGGGTGGTCGTTTGTGGGGCCGACGACGGCGTACGCGTTCATGCAGGCGATGGGCATGGTGAACGATCACCTGGAGGGGTGTTTTGTGCGGGAAGAAGTGGAGCGGGAAAGGAACGAGTTTCGGCGGCCCTCTTAGGGGCGGCATTACTCGGCGGCTTTAGCGGCGAAGTCGCGGACGATGGCTTGGGATTCGTCGGAGAGATTGGCGATGGGGTAGTTGTAGAGTTTGCCGCCGGTCATTTCGAGAACGGCGACGTCGCCTTCGACGCGGAGGAGTTTTGCGGAAATGGTTTTGCCTTCCTTGTTGGTCCATTCGCCCTGGATGGGTTCGGGGCGGGAGGCGAAGAGGGAGTCGGAGTCCGAATCGTTCTCCTCCATGTCCGGGGCATCGTGGCCGGGGACGATGGCGCCGGCCTGGATCCATTCGCGGAGGGCGGCGATTTCTCGTTCCGTGTAGGGCTGCCCTTTTCCGGGGGGCGGCATGAGGTCGTCTTCGTCGTCGGTAGTGACGGAGATGAAGAGGTCGCTGTTCTCGGGATCGCCGGCGATGATGACATCGCCGACTTCACGGGCGACGCGATCGGGGTCGAGATTGACGCCGGCCTTGGCGCTACCGTCGCCGTGGCACTTGTAGCATTTGGCTTTAAAGACGGCGAGGACTTCGGATTCGTAGTCGACGGCGGGGGCGGTTGAAGGGGCGAGGCCGACGACGGCGAGGGCGCCGAGGGTGAGGATGGGGGTGAAACTGTTGGAGAGCGCCTTCATGATGATGGTGATCGCTATTTTATTGGAGCGAAGTTGGTTAGTATCGCCTGCGGTGATTGGTGCTGCAAGGCACGAGTGGGGGCTTCACATATGGGGTACGTCCGGGATTCGAAGAGATGGACAGGGACAGTGGGGGGGAGAGGCTTGTCATTCGTGAGGAGAGGCGGTAGAACCTCGCCATGGACGAGTGGCATTATGCTAAGGACGGGCAGCAGTTGGGGCCGGTGAGTGCGGAAGCGATTCGGGGGATGTTGGCCTCTGGGGAATTGGATCGGGAGAAGGGATTGGTTTGGAAGACGGGAATGGCGGAGTGGGCGGCGCCGGCGACGGTACCGGAGTTGAGTGGGGGGAGTCGTGGAAGTGGTGGCGGGTTTGCGGCGCCGGCGGCGGTAGATGGCGATGGGAACGCGGGGGGAGGTGGTGAGTCGTCGTCGCGCACTTGGGACAATCCTTATGCGACTCCGGAGTCGGGATTGAGTGAGCAGACGGTCTCGCAGGCGGAGCTGCCGAAAGTGAAGCCGGCAAAATACGGATTGATGGTGGGATTTATGGGGACGGGGTTTGTGATGTTGATCGCTGGTTACATTTATTGGTTTGGCGTCGAGCTTGCCGGCTCGGAAGGAGCGCCGCCTTCGGGTGATATCATGTCAGTGGGTGCGGCGGTTGGAATTTTTGGCGGGCTTGTATTGATGTTGATCGGGGGGATTTTGAGTTTGGTTTATTTGTATCGGGCGTGGGTTTTATTGCAGCCGCGGACGAGTTACTCGACGCCGGGGAAGGCAGTGGGGTTCTTGTTTATTCCGTTTTTTAATCTGTATTGGTATTTCGTTGCGTATTGGCGATGGGCGCAGGAGTGGAATCGGTTGGTGGCATCGGATGCGGCGCATCCGGCGGCGCCGCGGATGACGGAGGGTTTGTTTTTGGCTTATGCGATTTTGCAGTTGGCGGGATTGGTGGCGGGAGCGCTTGCGGCGATTCCGGCGATTGTCGTCTTTTTCATCATCATGCAGGGGATGTGCAAGGCGATCAATTATGCGGCGGAAGGGCAGGCTTGAGCGGGGAGGTGTGTGGGCTGCGGGTTGGGTTGCGTGGGGGGCTGTTGTAGTGTGTGGGAAGCTAGGAAGATGAATTGATAGAGAGGCGGGATCCTGCCCGTAATAAGGATATGACAAGTGACGAAAAACCTCCTGTGAGCCGCCGTGATGTATTGAAGACGGGCGGGAAAGTGGCTGCGGCGTCCGCTTTGGCGGGTGTGGCGATTCCGCATGTGCATGCGGCGCCTGACAACACGGTGAAGTTGGCTTTGATCGGGTGTGGGGGACGCGGGACGGGGGCGGTGAAGAATGCGCTGACGGTTTCGAAGGAGATGCCGGAGAAGGTGGGTCCGGTGAAGTTGAATGCGATGGCGGATGTGTTTGAGAACAAGTTGACGCAGTCGCGGGACACCTTGCTTCGGGAGGAGGAGATTCAGGACATGCTGGATATTCCGGAGGAGCGGCAGTTTTTGGGTTTTGATGGGTATAAGAAAGCGATCGACAGCGTGGGGAAGGGCGGGGTGGCGATTTTCACGACACCGTTGGCGTTTCGGGTGCCGTTTTTCCGGTATGCGATCGACAAGGGGGTGCATGTGTTCATGGAGAAGCCGGTGGTGGCGGATGGTCCGTCGGGGCGGAAGATGTTGAACCTGGCGAAGAAGGCAGATGAGAAGGGATTGAAGGTGGGGGTAGGGTTGATGTGTCGTCATTGTGATGCGCGGAACGAGTTAAAGAAGCGGATTGACGACGGGGAGATTGGGAGGATTCACACCTTGCGGGCTTACCGGATGCAGGGCCCGATCGGGTCGTGTTTTTCGGGGCCGAACGACACGGAAGACAGTGAATTGGCGTATCAGATTCGGCGGTTTCACAGTTTTTTATGGTTGAGCGGGGGATCGTTCAGCGACTTTTACATCCACAACATTGATGAGGCTTGCATGATCAAGGATGCGTGGCCGGTGGAGGCGAAGGCGTCGGGCGGACGGCATTATCGCGAGGACGGTGCGATCGATCAGAACTTTGATTCTTATGCGGTGGAATACACGTTCCGTGACGGGTCGAAATTGTTTTTCACGGGGCGGAACATGATCGGGTGTCACCAGGAGTTTGCGAGTTATGCGCATGGGACGAAGGGGGCGGCGGTGATTTCGACGAGTGCGCATTCGCCGGCGCGGTGCCGGACATACAAGGGCCAGCAGATCGAGTTGAACTGGCGGAAGCCGGCGGCGAATCAGATATGGGCGTATCCGCAGGAGGAGCGGGAGCGGAGTCCTTATGAGATTGAGTGGGAGAACTTGCTGGCGGCGATTCGGAACAATGAGCCGTATAACGAAGTGCCCCGGGGGGTGAAAGCGAGCCTGGTTACGGCGATGGGGCGGATGGCGGCGCACACGGGGCAGATTGTGACGTATGAGGACATGCTGAAGTGCGAGCACGAGTTCGCCAAAGGAGTGGAGAAGATCAAGTCGTTTGATGATGCGTCGCCGTTGCAGGCGGATGAGGATGGGAAGTATCCGATCCCGGAGCCTGGGGTGAAGAAGGATCGGGAATACTAAGATAGTAGCGAAATGAGGGAGGAGCGGTGGGAGGCTTTTTGGGGATAGTGGGTCGTGGGTTTTTTTGAATATTGAATATTGAACAAGGAATATTGAATGATGAAGTTAGAGGCAGGTGGGAAGCGTTGCTTTATTTAGGGAGGATGGGGTAAGGAGGAAGGGATGATTCCGCGACGGATTGTTGTTTTTGGGTCGAGCACTGTTTATGGGACGGCGGACACGGAGAAGGGTGGGTTTGTGAATCGTTTGCGGCTTTGGCATGAGTCGGTGGATGCTAGGAACAGGGTTTATAATTTGGGAATTTGGGGTGAGGGGACGGAATCGTTGATTGAGCGGATTGCCGGGGAGGCGCGGGCGCGGCGGCCGCATTTGATTTTGGTTTATCCGGGGTTCAACGATTGTCGGCGGGTGGGGAGTCGCGAGGCGCCGAACGCGTCGACGATCGGGGAATTTGGTGAATTGATGCGACGCTTGATTGGCGAGGCGAAGGGTGTTGCGGATACCGTTGTGATGACGGGCTATCCCTTTGACGAGAGTCGAACTTGTCCTTATCCGGGATCGGAGGTTTTTTATTGTTTGAGTGATGCGCGCGCTTACACCGAGCGGCTAGTGGCGGTGACGACAGAGAATGGTGTCGGGGTATTGGATTTTTTTGGGGCTTTCGGGAGAGAAAACATGACTGGGTTGCTGGCGGAGGATGGTCTCCATGGTAACGCCGAGTGTCACAAGCGGTTGTTTGAGAGGACGCGCGATTTTTTGAGGGAGAGGTATGGCGAGGCCAACTCGTGATGAGGTTGCGGTTGCCGGTGTGTGAGGGACGAGGGAGAGTGGTGGGTTAACGCATGCCCCTTGTTCCTGTCAGTTCTTACCGAGCGCCTTTTGGATTTGGCAACGGGCATGTGCAAACGGTTTATCCGGCGCTTTTTCGACGGGTGGATGTGATGACGGGGCGCCGGGAGCGATTGGAGTTGGCGGATGGTGATTTTTTGGATTTGGATTGGGGCGAGGTCGAAGGGGATCGGAAGGGTTTGGTGGTGATTTCGCACGGCTTGGAGGGCGATTCACGGCAGGCGTATGTGCAAGGGATGGCGAGGGCGATGGAGGGACGTGGGTGGGACGTGCTCGCCTGGAATTTTCGAGGGTGCAGCGGCGAGCCGAATCGATTGGCGCGATCGTATCACAGCGGGGTGACGGAAGACTTGGACGCGGTATTGAGACATGTCTGGGCGGAGACGTGTTATGAGCGGGTTGCTTTGATTGGGTTCAGTTTGGGCGGAAACGTCGTACTGAAATATTTGGGGGAGGTGGGTGGCGGGGTGGATGAGCGGATTTGTGGTGCAGTGACCTTTTCGGTGCCGTGCGACCTGGCTTCGAGCGCAGAGTGTTTGGCGGCGTGGGGGCAGCGGGTTTATATGCGGCGGTTTTTGAGTCGTTTGACAGGGAAAATTCGAGGGAAGATGATTTCGCATCCGGGCGAGGTAAAGGATGCGGGCTTGGATGCGATGGGGAATTTTTATGACTTCGATGGCGCGTATACGGCGCCATTGCATGGGTTTGCGGGTGCGGAGGATTACTGGGAGCGTTGCAGTTCTCGCCGAGTGCTTGGGGATATTCGGGTTCCGACCTTGTTGGTGAATGCGGCGGACGATCCGTTTTTAGGGGAGCGTTGCTATCCTGTGGAGGAAGCGGAGGCGAGTGACTGGTTTTGGTTTGAGGGGCCGCAACGAGGAGGGCATGTGGGTTTTGTACCGCGAGACCGGGGTGGGGTTTATTGGTCGGAGATACGGGCGGGGGAGTTTTTGGACGAGGTGCGCGCGCGGACGCGCGCGAGTTTTGAATGTTGAATCTTGAATGGTGAATGATGAGATGGGAGGCAGGCGGGTCCGGAGGCCCCGCCCGTTCTTCCTTCTTCGCCGAGGCTACGAAGGACACGTCGCTCTGCGAGCTACGAAGGGCACGCCCATTCTTCGCTAAAGCTACGAAGGGCACGCCCTACTGTACCGTGGGAGTAGGTATCGCGGAAGGGGTGGACAATTTTTGGTGGGGGCATAGGGTTTTTGGCGTGATGTATGGTTGGAAAATTGGAGTGGTGCTGGCGGTGTGTGTTCTGTGGTTGGATCGTTTGTGGGCGAGCAATGAGGAGGTGGCGGAGCCGTTGTCGCCGGAGGTGGCGGCGGAGACGATGGGGGTGCCGGCGGGGTTTGAGGTGACTTTGTTTGCGGGGGAGCCGGATGTTCGGCAGCCGGTGGGGTTTTGTATCGATGATCGCGGGCGATTGTGGGTGGCGGAGGCGTATGGGTATCCGGATCACTCGGATGAGGAAGGCGAGGATCGGATCGTGATTTTTGAGGATACGGATCAGGACGGTCGGTTTGACGAGCGGACGGTGTTTTATGACAAGCTGAACTATGTGACCGGGGTAGAGGTGGGATTTGGCGGGGCTTGGGTGATGTCGCCGCCGTATTTTTACTTTATTGCGGACCGGGACGGGGATGATGTGCCGGATGGGGAGCCGGAGTTGTTGTTGGATGGGTTTGGCAACTTTGCGAACTCGCACAACCTGGCGAACGGGTTTTCGTGGGGGCCGGACGGGTGGTTATACGGGACACACGGGCGGACGAATTGGTCGTTGCCGGCCAAGCCGGGGACGCCGAAGGAGGAGCGGGAGCAGTTTGATGGGGGCGTGTTCCGGTATCATCCAGTGCGGCATGTGTTTGAGCCGTTTGCGGACGGGACGACGAATCCGTGGGGGATTGATTGGGATGATTACGGACAGGGGTTCATTTGTAACTGTGTGAATCCGCATTTGTATTACGTGATCCAGGGGGCGCATTACGAACCGGGGCGCGGGCGGGAGTCGAGTTTGCATGCGTATCGGCGGATCGACACGATTGCGGATCATTTGCATTACGCGGGTGAGAACTGGAACAAGGCGGTGGGGAACAAGGAGACCCTGGAATTGGGGGGCGGGCATGCGCATTGCGGGACGATGGTGTATTTGGGCGACAATTGGCCGGAGCGGTATCGGAACACCGTGTTCATGAACAATGTGCACGGGCGGCGGATCAATCATGAATACCTGGAGCGGGTGGGATCGGGGTATGTGGCGTCGCATGCGCCGGATTTTATGATGTCGGAGGACCCGTGGTATATGGGGGTGACGATTCGGTATGGGCCGGACGGGGGGGTGTATGTGAGTGATTGGTCGGATACGGGGGAGTGTCACAGCACACGGAATACGCGGAAGGAGACGGGGCGGGTTTACAAGATCGATTACGTGGCGGAGGGGGCGCCGTCGTGGGACGGGGTGGATGTGTCGACGCGGGCGAATGAGGAGTTGGTGGCGTTGCAGGCGCATGAGAATGATTGGTTCGTGCGGCATGCGCGGCGGGTCTTGCAGGAGCGGGCGACGGCGGGGGCGGACATGGGCGCGGTGCACGAGGAGTTGCTGGCGCTTTATGAGGGGGAAGGGGTTTCGGTGCCGAAGCGGTTGCGGGCCTTGTGGGCCTTGCATGTGACGGGGGGATTGGATGAGACGTTTTTGGCGGCGCAGCTGAGGGATGAGAGCGAGTATGTGCGGGCGTGGGCGGTTCGCTTGTTGTGTGAGCAGGGGGTGCCGTCGGCGGGGGTGCTGGAGCGTTTTCGGGAGTTGGCGGCGGAGGGGGATTCGCCGTTTGTGCGGTTGCACTTGGCGAGTGCGTTGCAGCGGTTGCCGATGGCGGATCGCTGGGGGTTGGGGGCGGCGTTGGCGGGGCGTGGGGAAGATGCGGAGGACGCGAATTTACCGTTGATGATTTGGTATGGGATTGAGCCCTTGGTGAATGTGGATATGGCGCGGTTCGTGGGATTGGTGGAGGAGGCGAAGATTCCGCTTTTGTGGGAGCATGTGGCGCGGCGGGTGGCGGGGAATTAATTTTACAGGAGGAAACTGAGGCAATTGAGATTTTTCACAAAAGGTCGCGAAGGACGCGAAAGCTCCTGTCCAATTAGAGGGTGACTAAGAGACGGAGATGAAATGCGGCGTAACGGTGATGGTTATTGGTGTAGTGCTGCTGTTGGCGGGCGTCGTTGTGTACCCCATCATAGTGGTGGTTCCTAGTATGGTGGCTTCTTTCAAACTGGAAAAGTTTCTGGTGCCGGGGAATTTTGAGGCTGTCGTTCAGCCGGGTCGGCACTATCTATGGCACAATTACAAGACGACCTATAACGGTAAGTCATATTTGCGTGATGAAGAGTTACCGGAGGGTTTTGTGATTGTCGTGCGCGATGGCAATGGGCGAGAGCTCAAGCTTAGTAACAATACCACAATCGTGATGAGTCGGCCGAGCGCTGCAAAGAAATCCGTGGGGCACGTCGAGGTCGAACGGGCGGGTAGAGTATTTATTGCGATAGAGGGCGAGGGACCGGAGTGTGTCCTTTCGTTTGGGGGACAGAGTTCCCTGTCCGATGCGTTCCGACCTGGCAGCGTCAAGGTGATAGTTGGTGTATTGGGATGCGGAGTAGGACTTACGATTTGCGGTTTTGTTCAGATATTGCGCTCTGGGCGATCAACTAGTTGAGCTAAAAGTTTGGGGTAAGCATGAAGAAGCATAAGTCTGAGTGGACCGGAATTCCTTCAGACTTGCCGCAGGTGTGTCCGAAGTGTGGGAAAGAGTTTAGTGTGCGGACAAACTTTTCCTCGATCGAGCATCCTTTGGCCTGCCAGCTGCGTCGGGTGGGAAAAATTCTGATTTTTGCCGGCCCGATCGTTTTCTTTGGACTCATTTTCGCCGGTGCCGACGGAATGACCCACCTTGGGACTGGATCCGGGTTTACAGTTCTATTGCTGATGGTGGGACCGGGTGCGATGGTGTTGCTCGTGGCGAATGGATTTGCGCGCTGGCGGCGCCTGAGGTGTTTCGCTTGTGGTTGGGAAATGAAATGTCAGTATCCGAAGGAGGTTAAATAGCGATGGTGCAGAGCAAAGCGACGACGGTTGAGGGGTATTTGAAGGAATTGGCGCCGGAGCGGCGGGAGGTGGTGGCGGCGGTTCGGGATTGTATTTTGAAGCATCTGCCGAAGGGGTATGAGGAGGCGGTGAACTGGGGGATGATTTCTTATGAGGTGCCGTTGGAGCGGTATCCGGAGACGTATAACAAGAAGCCGTTGATGTATTGTTCGTTGGCGGCGCAGAAGAATCATTACGCGGTGTATTTGATGTGCGCGTATGTGGGATCGAAGCAGATGGAGATTTTAGAGAAGGGGTATGAGAAGGCGGGGATCAAGTTGGATATGGGGAAATGTTGTGTGCGGTTTAAGAAGCTGGAGGGCGTGCATTTGCCGACGATTGGGAAGGTGGTGAAGTCGTGTTCGGTGGCGCAGTTCAT
>JBCCIR010000039.1:0-36865 GCA_039028175.1 Verrucomicrobiota bacterium | reverse complement strand
CTCGCCTTGGCTCATAGCCGCGTCGAACACCGGCAACGTGGAGATTCTCGAACTGGAGTGAGCGGAGCTTTCGAAAAGAAGCGGAGGCATGGCCAAGTAATATTTGTCATTTCCTATTTTTTTATTATATTTGGAGGGGTTGGGCGGATGAAACGGAGAGTTTTTGTCGGAGGATTTTTTATTGGATACGCCGATGGCGCGGGCCTTGTATCATGGGCATGCGGCGGCGATGCCGATTTATGATTATCATTGTCATCTGCCGCCGGAGGAGATTGCGGGGGACCGGGAGTTTGAGAACCTGACGCAGATTTGGCTGGAGGGGGATCATTACAAGTGGCGGGCAATGCGGACGGCGGGAGTGGAAGAGCGGTTGATCACGGGGGAGGCGTCGGATGAGGAGAAGTTTTCGGCGTGGGCGGCGACGGTGCCGGCGACCTTGCGGAATCCGCTGTATCACTGGACACACTTGGAACTGCGACGGCATTTCGGGGTGGAGGAATTGCTGGGGCCGGACACGGCGGAGTCGGTGTATGCGCGTTGCGGGGAGCAGTTGCGGGGCGGGGGGATGAGCACGCGGGGGATATTGGAGAAAATGAAGGTGAAAGTCGTGTGCACGACCGATGATCCGGTGGATGATTTGCGGTGGCATCGCCAGATGGCGGGAGAAGAAATGGCGACGCGGGCGTATCCGGCGTTTCGGCCGGATGCGGGGATGGCGGTGGAAGATGCGGGGGCGTTCAACGCTTGGGTGGGGCGATTGGAAGAGGCGTCGGGGATGGGCGTGACGGATTTTGAGTCGTATCTTGTGGCGTTGCGGCAGCGGCATGATTTTTTTCATGAGGCGGGCTGTCGGTTATCGGATCACGGGGTGACGACGATGGTGTGTGACGACTATACGGGTGGGGAGATCGAGGCGATTTTCGGGAAGGTGCGATCGGGGCAGGCCTTGGATGCGGGTGAGGTGCGGCAATTTCAGTCGTGTCTGTTGTATGAGTTCGCCTTGATGGATCATGAGAAGGGTTGGGTGCAGCAATATCATATCGGGGCGTTGCGGAGTGTGAACTCGCGGCTGGTGGGAGCGATTGGGAAGGACAGCGGCTTTGACTCGATTGCGGACGGGGAGTTGGGGGCGCCGTTGGGCCGGTTTTTTGATCGCCTGGATGCCACGGAGCAGTTGTGCAAGACCGTGGTTTACAATTTGAATCCGCGGGACAATGCGTTGGTGGCGACGATGATGGGGAATTTCCAGGACGGGTCGGTGCGGGGGAAGATGCAGTTCGGGTCTGGGTGGTGGTTTTTGGATCAGAAGCTGGGGATGATCGATCAGATGAATACCTTGTCGAACATGGGCTTACTGAGTTGTTTTGTGGGGATGTTGACGGATTCGCGGAGTTTTCTGTCGTATCCGCGCCACGAGTATTTCCGGCGCATCTTGTGTGCCTTGATCGGGGAAGATGTGGTGCGTGGGGAGCTACCTGATGACGAGGAGATGCTGGGGAAATTAGTTCGGGATGTGTGCTATGAAAATGCGGTCGGGTATTTTGACATGGCGGCGGATTGAGGCGTATAGGTAGCGGCACGACGTGGTGAGTATGCGAATGAAAGTTTTACGATTGGGCTTGGTTCTGGCGTTGGCCGGATTGGGGTCATGCGGTTCCGGCGATGGCGTGGGAAGCGACGGGTATGAAGTGATCGGGCCGAAGACGTATTCGAGTTTCATCAAGAACTGGACGGACAATCTGACCCCGGTCGCGACGGTGTATATTGACAGCGAGGAGAAGTGGAAAACGATTTTTGCTCCCGCTGCGACGATGGCGGAGGGGCAAGTTTTCGGGCCGGAAGCGAGTTTTTTTGATGACAAAGCCATTGTCCTGACGGCGCGAGTCGTGCGGCAGCGCCGGGCGAACGAAGGGACGCGTTATCGTCTGGAGGGAGTCACGCGGCGAGGTGGTGACTTGACGGTCTCGGTTCATTTTGACGATGCGGACATGGCGGGATCGTTTTCGATTAAGGATTTTATTGGAGTGGTGGTACCGAAGCGTGACTACAGCGTGGTGCAGGTGGATGAAAACGGAGAGGTGGTGGGGCGACTCGATTTGGCGGAAGGGCAGTGGGCGAATCCCAGCACGCAGATCGTTGCGTCCACGGGAGCTGAGGAGAAGTCGGCAGAAGGAGGCGGAGCGGCGGCTGCGAGCGACGGCGAAGAGGGAGCGGACACTGCGGCGGGCGAGGAGAAGGAAGGCGATTCCCAATCAGGCGGCGGGGGGACGGCGGGCGAAGGCGGCGAGTGAGCCGTCGAGGAAGGTCACAATGACGCGTCCGTCGCGATCGACGGCGAGGCCACCGGGGAGGGGTTCGCGGTCGAGTTGAATTTGGAAGGTTTGACGGCCTTCGTCCGGGGTGAAGGCCGTGAGATACCAGCGGCCGCGCGCGCTGGTGAGGGTTTGGAATTTGGCGACCGTGATGGCGGCATTGGGAGTGAGGACGAGGGAGACGGGTTCGAAGTTGTCGAAATTTCCGACATCGGATTGCCAGCGTTCTTCGGCGCGCGAGGAGAAGAAGGTGGCGAGGTTATTGCGGAAGCGGTTGCGGGGCGTGGCGTCGGGCTGGAAGCCTTCCGCGAGGCGTTCGGAGAGGGTTTCGGCATCGATGGCGGTGACGCTGCCGTATTTGAAATTGGCGAGGACGAGGAGGTCATTATTCCAGGCGGGGGGGATGCCGCCGTAGTTGAGGGTCAGGCCGCGGCCGCGGGTGGTGGAGATATTGAAGGAGCCCTTGGTGGAGACATTGCGTGGGGAGGAGTAGAGGATGCGGCCGCCGTTAATGACGAAGTCGTCGTTGTATGAGCCGACGAATTTGCCGGCGTTGGATTGGGGTTGGCCGCCTTTGGGGGCGGGGTTGAAGCATTCGCCGGTTTCGAGGTTGTAGGTGGCGGGTGAGACCACGTTGCCGCCAGCGAGGACGAGGTTTCCGTCGGCGATGGTGAGGTTGCCTTGGGCGCTGACGCCTTTGCGGAGGTCGGAGTTGAGATGGCCGGAGGCAGTGTTTTGCCAGCGGAGTGTGCCGGTGTCGGCGTCGAGGGCGCAGACGTACGTGCCATCGTGATCGACGATGCCGGCGGCGAAGTATGCGGTGTCGTCATGGACGAGGACACCGGTGTTTACCGGCCAGGTGGAACTGAGCGTGCCGTAGATCATGAGGTGTCGTACCGCGGGCGCGGGGCGGAAGCGCCAGAGGAGGCAGCCGGAATCGGCTTCGACGCAGTAGGCGTGTCCGTCCCCGCTGCCGAAGTAGGCGCGGTTGCGGGCGATCGTGGGGGGGTATTTGATGACGCCACCGGTGGGGAAGGTCCAGCGGGTGTCGCCGGTTTGGGCGTCGAGGGCGCGGACGATCCCGTCGTCGCCGCCGAAGAAGAGGAGGCCATTGGCGGCGGTGACTTCGGTGGGGGTGAAGGGTTGGGCGGGTGAGAATTCCCATGCGGGGGTTTGATTGGGGCCGACGCGGACGGGAGTGGAAGCGGAGCGATGGTTATTGGCGCGGTAGGTGGGCCAATCGGCCCATGTCACGGGGAAGGGTTTGATTTTGGTATTGGAGCCGGGCGTGAAGAGTTGGCGATCGGGGTCGGTTACTTGGGAGAAATTGAAGTCGCCGGCGGAGCAGCGGGCGACGTTGCCGATGAGCGAGAGATTGCAATCGCAGGCCCAGGGGCCGAGGTAGATGAGACCGTTCGCAGGGATCACGCCGTCATTGCAGGCGGGGCGGACGGCGCCGTCGACCGTGACTTCGTTCGTATTGCGATCGAAGCGGAGCATGCCTTCGCCGCGGACGAAGAGGGAGTCCGTGCTGGCGGTGAGCCGGGTGCAGGCGCGTTTGGCGAAGTTCAGGTTTTCGACGACCTCACCGCTGACGGGATCGAGCGCGACGTGGGTGCCATTTTTGCCGACGCCGACGATGACGTTTCCTTCGATGAAGAGGGCGTTGGGGTTGTTGGTGATTTTTTGCTTGGTCCAAAGGAGTTGGCCGTTTTGCGGGGAGAGGCCGATCACGTTCATGCGGGTTTGTCCCTGGATGACGAGGGCCTTGGGAGTGGCGACGATGAGGGATTGGGTGCGCCAACCGGGGGTGGACGTGAGGCCGCGTCCGGGTTCCTCGATGAGTTCGAGGGTGCGGGGGTCTTTGTTTGTCCAGGCGGGTTTACCGGTGAGGCGATCGAGGGCGCGGAAGTGGTGATCGGGGCAGTAGAGGAAGAGGCGATCGTCTTTGGCGGCCATGCCGCGGGAGTCGATCGGAGTTTTTTCGACGTGTTTCCAGAGGAGCGTTTCCTCTTTGAGGTCGTATGCGGCGAGGGTGTCGCCGAAGCCGTGGGGAATTCTTTGGCCGTAGTATCCGGCGCTGAGGTCCTGCCAGCTCCAGCCGCCCATGGAGCGATTGCCACGGACGATTTCCGCACCGGGACCGGGTTCGCCGGCGAGGACGTACAGGGTGTCATCGATCATGCCCATCCATTTCCATTGGCCGTCGACGCCGGGGATACGGAGTTCTCCTTTGTCGGCGCCGGTGGCGGCGTCGAGGAGGAGGCAGCGATTGCCGTCCATCATGTAGAACGTGTCATCGGTGGCGATGAAGGCGGAGCGATGGACGAGGTAATCGTCGGGGAGTTCTCGTTCCCAGAGGACGATGCCGTTGTAACCGTTGCGGGCGACGAGGCGATTGAGCATTTCCCATTCCCGTTCGTGATGGGCGATGTGACCCATGGCGAGGAACGTGCGGCCACCGGCGATCGTCGTGATGGCGGGCATGCCGATGTAGTATGGGGCGGCCATGAACTGGGTCATGTAGGGGGCCTTGATGAGGGCGTCGTCGCTGACGGGATTATTATCGGGTGTTTTTTCCCAGTGAGACCATTCGTCGACGCCTGTGAGGGAGGGTTTTTGGAACTCGAGCCAGGTGATGTTGTCGAGGGTCCAGGTTTTTGGGGTGATATTGTGGGCGGCGAGGGTGTCTTCGAGAGTTGCAGGAGATCCGAGTTGGGCGGCGCTGATGAAGGCGATTCCGCCGGGGCGGAGGGCGTTGAGAATTTTCTGGGCGGTGTCATTCGAGCTGAGGTCCGGGCAAACGATGATGTCGACGGTGTTGTTGGTGTAAGGCAGGTCATTTGGGGAACCATGTTCGGCGGCGAGGCGTTGGAGGTTGAGGCCTGCTTCGACGGCTTGGTTGCGAAGATTGGTGACCGTGTCGAGGCTGGGGTGACGGACGTGGACGAGGAGTTCGGAGGCGCGGGCGAGCTCGAGGGGGAGAGCGGTGTCGCCGCCGAGGATAGCGCAGAGGCCGCGGTTCAGCTGGGAGTGGTCGAGGATTTTTTGCGCGAGCGGGGAGCTTGCGGGGTTGGTGTTTTGCGCCGGCGTGGTGACGGGAAGGGTCGCGAGTGCGAGGCTGGCGGCGAGGAGGGGGAGGGGGGCACGCGTGATCATGAGTCCACAGGGGTGTTGGTGATCGGGGCCGAGGTGTGGGTGCGCGGCGACGGATTATTGTCCGCGAGAGGGGGGGTGGTGACAAGGGGAAAGGGGCGGGGCGATCAGGGAGTCGTGGGTCGCGAGGGAACTTTGCTGGGGCTGGGGGGTGTCCAGAGCGTTTCCAGAAGGTCGTGGATGGTGCGATCGTGTTGCTTGAGTTCTTCGCGGTTGAAGGGGAAGAAATCGTTTTCGCCGAAGTAAGCCTCGGAGGCTTCGGCGAAGTATTCTTTGTGATTAGAGATGGCGTATGCTTTCTCGATGGTTTCTTCCTGACCGGTGCGGCGTTGTACTTTGTCGTAGTTGCCTTCGAGTTTGGCCTGATTGAAGGCGCGAACAATATCGGGTTGATTGAAGCCGAGGACCTGATCGTGGTAGGCGTGGGCGAGTTCGTGCAGGACGAGAAAGGGCATGCGTTGATTCTCGAAGGGGAGGATGGATGCGTTGGTGAATTCGATGGCCTTGGCCATATCGGGGTTGCGATGGTGGCGGATGAGCCAGTTTTTTTCGGGGTGGTATTCGGCGGATGGTCTTTGATTGAGGGGGGGAGGGTTGAGCCACAGGGGAACCGTTCGGAGGACGGCGAGTGTTTCGGGGGGAACGACTTTGGCGACGCGTCCGAGTTGGGTGCCGAGAATATCGAGGGCGCGGTCGACGATTTCCGGGTCTTCGTTTCGGAGTGATTCGTTGATATGGATGGTCCAGCCCTTGAGGTTTTGCCGGTGGTAGGTGGGGGGATCGGCGGGAGAGGGCCGTGGATCGCCTGAAGCGACGAGCGCTTCGGTGAGGAGCTGGCTGTATTGTTGTCGGCGAGTGATGCGTTGTTCGCGTCGGGCGACGTCGATCAGTTGGTGGGGGTCCGATTTCAGATCGTAGAGTTCGTCATCGCGCCGGGGGCCGAAGGCAAGGTCGAAGTAGTGGGCGTGGGCGCTGGAGCCGTTATGTTCGAGCATCCATTGTTTGGTGGGCGAGGGATCGCAATTGAAGGAAAACGAGCCGGGGTCGGTGGGCCAGGGGTTGGCGACGAAGTCGACGTGAGGCAGGGGCCCTTCGATTTCTCCGGTGGGCCATCGGGCGGGGTTGAAATTGCGGATATAGAGGAAGCCGCGGGTGCGGATGGCGCGGGCAGGGTAGGGGTAGACGTGGCGTTCCATGCCGGTGAGGACGTAGACGCGGGCGGGATCGATTTGGCCTGATCGGTTGGCCTCGAGTTGCGGGAAAAGGGAGCGTCCCGTCATGACGTCGGGGATTTCCACTCCACCGGCCTGGAGAAAAGTCGGGGCGAGGTCGATGAGGCTGACGAAATCTTTGACGACGCGATTGGGTTTAATGTGGCCGGGCCATCGGATGGCGAGAGGGACGTGTGTTCCGGCGTCGTAGAGGGTGGCTTTGGCGCGGGGGAAGGGCATGCCATTGTCGCTGGTCATGACGACGATGGTGTTGTCGAGGGCGCCGTAGATTTCGAGGAGGGTGAGAATTTTTCCCGCTTCGTCATCGAAATCTTGGACTTTCTTATAGTAGTCGCCGAGGTCGGTGCGGACCGTGTTGTTATCGGGCAGGAATGGGGGGACGGGTATTTTTTTGATGTCGATTCCATCCTTCGCGCCGGAGCGCCAGGTGTATGGTCGGTGTGGGGCGCTGGAGCCGAACCAGAGGCAGAAGGGTTTCCTTTCGGGAACTTTATCGAGGAATTCTTTTACGGAGCGGTATCGGGGGCCGAAGGGATCGGATTCGCGGAACTTGTGGGCACTGGGGGCGGCGCCTTTCAGGACGTGGCCGATGCGGTATCCGGCCGCGTTGAGGAGGTCGGCGTAGACGGGGGTTTCTTTGGGGAGGGAACCTCCGAGATTTTTTCCATCCTCGAGTCGCCAGTGGTATTGGCCGGCGGCGATGGCGAAGCGTGAGGGGGTGCAGGAGGGGGCGGAGGCGAAGGCATTGGGGAAGAGGGCGCCTTCCTGGGCGATGCGGTCGAAGTTGGGAGTTTGGATGACGGGATCGCCGAGGATGGAAGCGTGAGGGGAAGACCAATCGTCGGCCACGATCACGACGATGTTCGGGCCTTTGGCGATTTTTGCCGGGAGCGGGGCAGAGGGGAGCGTGACGCTTACCAGAAGGGCCAGCGTGGGAAGAGCGCGAGTGACTGGTATGGGATGCATTTACCGGTGGGCGGAGAATGCGAACGGGCTCGGGTATCTTAAGCTAATATTTGTGATTTGGGAAGGAGTAGACTGCGTATACGGACTATAATTATTGAAAAACGGGCGTTTTTGGGGGGCGAAGGGGTGGAAGAGCGCTCGTTTTGGGAGAATTTTGGCCTTTTTTGGATGGGGCGGCCAGGGAGCGAGCGGGTGCTTCCTCAGGCTTGGATCGCGAAGAAGGGATCGCCGAGGACGTCGAGTTTAGGCGTGATCCCGAGGCCCGGTTTGGTGGGGGCGGCGAGGCGGCCGTTGTCGCGCTGGGGAGCGCCGTCGGCGATCGATTTGGTGACGTAGCTGTTGAAGTCGGTGGAGGAGAAGAGGAATTCGGGGGGTGTGCTGTGGGCGAGGTGTGAGATGGCGGCGGTGACGATATCGCTGCCCCAGGAGTCTTCGAGCGTCATGGCGATGCCGAGGGAGAGGCAGAGGTCGCGGGCCTGGCGGGCTTTCGTGAGGCCGCCGAGCTTGCTTATCTTGATGTTTACCGCGTCCATGGCGAGGTCGGCGTGGGCTTTGAGGAGCGGGGGGACGCCATCGATGACCTCGTCGAGGATGAAGGGGAGGTCGGTGTGGCGGCGGATCGAGAGGCAGTCTTCGTATGAGAGGCAGGGTTGTTCGATGTAGACATCGACATCGCGCACGGCGCGGACGACGCGCATGGCTTCGTGTTTGAGCCAGCCGGTGTTGGCATCGGCGACGAGCTTGTCACAGGGTTCGAGGACGGCGGCGACGGCGTGGATACGGTCGATGTCTTCATTGGGATCGCCACCGACTTTGAGTTGAAAGCGGCGGTATCCTTCGGCGCGGTATTCGGCGACATTCTCGGCCATGGCCTGGGGTTCGATTTGGGAGATCGCGCGGTAGAGGACGTAGCTGTCACCGTATCGGCCGCCGAGGAGTTCGCAGACGGGGAGGCCGGCGTGTTGGCCGAGGATATCCCAGCAGGCGATGTCGATGGCCGTTTTGGCGTAGGGGTGGCCCTTGAGGGCGGCATCCATGGTGTGGTTGAGTTTGCCGAGTTGGGTGGGGTCTTCGCCGAGGAGGTGTGGTGTGAGTTCGGCGAGGCCGGCGCGGGCGCCGGAGCCGTAGGCGGGGAGGTAGGCGGGGCCGAGCGGGCAGACTTCTCCGTGTCCGGTGATGCCGGCATCGGTTTCGACGGCGACGACCGTGGAATCGAATGTCGTCACGGACTTTCCGCCGGACCATTTGTAGGTGCCTTCGTGGATGGGGAGATCGACTTGGTAGGCGGTGATCTTGGTGATTTTCATTTTTTGCCCGCAGATTACGCAGATTGTGCGCCCGCTACCGCGGGCTTGTTTCTTTTCTTGGTTTTGGGAGTCTTCTGCAAATAGTCCGATGGCATGCCGCGCGTGTTTGTCATCGGATTTGCCAAAGGCGTATGAGGAGGTCGTGGATGGCGGGGTCGTGTTTTTGGAGTTCGTTGCGGGTGAAGGGGTAGAAGTCGTTTTTTCCGAAGTAGGCTTCGGTGGATTCGGCGAAGTATTCCTGGGGACTGGAAATGGCGTAGGCCTTGTCCATTTTTTCCTCGGTGCCGGTCCAGCGTTTGACCTTGTCGTAGGTGCCGCTGTTTTTGGCGCGTTCGTAGGCGGCTTTGATTTCCGGATGATCGAAGCCGAGAACCTGGTCGTGGTAGGCGTGGGCGAGTTCGTGGAGGACGACGTATGGCATGCGTTTGTTTTCGAAGGGGAGCATCCGGGCGTTCGTGAACTCCACCGCCTTGGCCATGGCGGGATCGCGGTTATTTTTCCGAAGCCATCCGGCGTGGGGGTGGTATTCGGCCTTGCCCCGGGTCTCGGGGTAGGGGGGATTGATATAGAGGGGAACTTCCTGGAGTTTTTTAAGGGCGGCGGGGGGGACGGTATCGAGGACACGATCGAGTTGGAGTGAGATGATCTCCAGGGCGCGTTTCATGACATCGGGATTGTTTTGCCAGAGGGACTCGTTGGAGTGGATCGTCCAGCCTTTGAGGTTCTGGGTGCGTCGTTCCCAGGTGGCCTCGGTGTTGTCGTCGATTCGGCGGCTATCGCGGGAGGCGTGGAGGCCTTCGGCGAGTTGTTGGCGGAGGATTTGGAGTTGTGATTTGTACTTGGGGTTCTCGGCGACGTTTTGGAGTTGGCCGGGGTCTTTTTTGAGGTCGTAGAGTTCCCACTTGGGCGGAGTGCCGAAGGCGAGTTGGTAGCGGTGTTCCGCTTCGGGGCCGTCGCGATGGTGGAGCATCCATTGCTTGGTGGGTCCGGGGTCGGCGGCGAAGGAAAAGGCGCCGGGGGTGGTGGGCCAGGGCGTTTCGTGGAAGTTGTAGCGTGGTTGTTGGCCTTTGATCTCGCCGGTAGGCCAGTTATCGGGACTGAAATTCCGGATGAGGAGGAAATCTTCCGTGCGGAGGGCGCGCCGGGGGCGCGGGTAGACGTGGGATTCGAGGCCGGTGAGGACGAAGTCGCGGGAGGTCGACTGGGCGCCGAGGAGCGCGGGCATGAGGGACTGGCCGGTCATCTCCGCGGGGACATCGAGCTTTGCGGCCTCGAGGAAAGTGGGGGCGAGGTCGGTGAGGGACGTGAAGCCCGCGATTGTGCGGCCGGGATTTTTGAGATGGGCGCCCCAGCGAATGGCGAGGGGGACGCGAGTGCCCATATCGTAGAGCGTGCCCTTGCAGCGGGGGAAGGGCATGCCGTTGTCGCCGGTCATGACGACAATCGTGTTTTCGAGTTCGCCGGCTTCTTCGAGGAGCGCGATCATGCGGCCGGCGTCCGAATCGAAGCGTTGGACGCGGGCGTAGTAGTCGGCGAGATCGGAGCGGACCGTTTCGTTATCGGGGAGACCGGGGGGGATGATAATGGAGGCGAGGTCGATGCCCTTTTCCTTGCCTTCGCCGAGGCGGTAGGGGCGATGGGGTTCGCCGGCGCCATACCAGAAGCAGAAGGGCTGGAAGGGGTCGCGTTGATTGTAGAAGGCCTCGAAACTTTCGAATTTGGGTCCGAAGGGATCGTTGCCGCGGTGGGAGTGTTTTGAGGGACCGGTTCCTTTGCGTGAGAAGCCGGTTGCGTATCCGGCGTCGGCGAGCAGATCGGGGTAGACGGGGATGTTTGCGGCCATGGAGCTGCCGAGGTCAGCCCCGACGCCGGGGCGCCAGTGGTATTGGCCGGAGGACACGGCGTGACGTGAGGGGGTGCAAGAGGGGGCGGAGACGAAGGCGTTTTCGAAGAGCGCGCCTTCGCGGGCGATGCGATCGAAGGTGGGAGTTTGGACGGAGGGGTCGCCGAGGGCGGCGGCGTGGGGGTAGGACCAATCGTCGGCCATGAGGACCAGAACGTTTGGCTTCACGCGGAGGCGCGGAGGCGCGGAGGTTTGATTTGGGGTGGGCTTCAGGTGAATCGTTTCGTTTTGCTTCGAGACGGTGACAGTTTGGGTGAAGTCGGATTTGGTTCCTTTGATGAGGAAGCGGTGGCCGATGGTGGTATTGGAGGTGAGCGATTTGCCGGGGGCGATTTGGCCCGATTTTTTTCTCGGGCCATCGGGGCGGAGCCAGTAGACGGTGACGGGTTCGTTTATATCGTTTCGGAACTGGAGTTTTGGGCGTTGTTTTTTTGGGGTGGCCGTTTTGAAGTCGAGCGGAGCCGGGAGGGCGGTCCAGAGTTGGTCGTGGAGTTGGGTGAGGAGTTCTTTGTTTTTGGGATTCGGGGCGACGTTGTTCGTTTCGTGCGGGTCCTTGCGATGGTCGTAGAGTTCGGTGGCGACGGATTCTTTGGTTTGGCGATCGATCCATTCGATGTAGCGATGGGAATCGGTGCGCATGGCGTAGCCCATGAAGTGTTTGTCGTCGAGTCGGCGGGTGAACT
This sequence comes from Verrucomicrobiota bacterium, assembly GCA_039028175.1. Classification (GTDB taxonomy): domain Bacteria; phylum Verrucomicrobiota; class Verrucomicrobiia; order Verrucomicrobiales; family DEV007; genus JBCDBW01. The sequence continues at coordinate 25,306 of JBCCIR010000039.1, read as the reverse complement.
GGCTGAAGGCGGCCTCTTTGACGGAGGATTTTGGATTTTCGAGGACGGGGACGAGGCTGGTGCCTTCGGTGTGTTCGGGGATGGGGATGCCGGCGAGATCGCAGAGGCTGGGGTAGACATCGAGGAGTTCGACCAGGGCGTCGGACTGGGTGCCGTTTCCTTTAGCGCCGGGAGCCCGGATGATGAAGGGGACGCGGGCGTCGATCTCGTAGTTGGTTTGTTTACACCAGGAGCCGTATTCGCCCAGTTTGAATCCGTGGTCGGACCAGAGGACGACGATCGTGTTGTCGGTGAGGTCGAGGTCGTCAAGTTCGTCGAGGAGGAGGCCGACGAGGAAGTCGATGTAAGAGACGCTGGCGTAGTATCCGTGTCGTAATTCGCGTTGTTGGGCGGGGGTGAGGAGGCCTTTGCCGGCGGGTGGAGTCTCGGCGTAATCCATGTAGTCGCGCAGTTCGTACATGGTGTTCATCGCGGGGACACCGGCGGGGTAGTTTTTGGGGAATGTGGTTTGGCTGGCGAGTTCGATGGATTCGGGGTCGTAGAGGTCCCAGTATTGGCGGGGGACCACGAAGGGGAGGTGGGGGCGGACGAAGCCGACAGCCAAGAAGAACGGGTCCGAAGCCGGACTGGCAGATGCGCCTTCGGCGCGCGGCTCTGGCGAGCCTTGAGGTTGCGCGAGTTTGCGCATCGCGGCCACGGCCTGGCGGGCGATGGCTTCGTCGATGTGTTCGCGTGGGGAGTAGTCGACTTTTTCCGTGGCGGGGGCGCGCATACGGGTGATGGCGGCGTCGGATTTGCCGTCGGCGCGCATTTGTTCCCGGAATTCGCGATGGCGCTTCTTGGCATCCTCGGACCAAAGTTTGGACTTCTTGGGCCAGGCATGCGGCTCAGACCATGACTCGTTGTCGGGCCAGGGGTTATGGAAGATTTTACCGAAGCCAATCGTGTTGTATCCGTTTGCTTTGAAGTGTGCCGGCAGGGTGAGAACGTCGGGCACGGTGTGGCGGAATCGGACGTCGAGGGTCCAGACACGGGAGGAATCGGGTCTGAGGCCGGTGAGGAGGGAGACGCGGGAGGGGTTGCAGACGGCGACTTGGCAGTAGGCGCGGTTGAATTGGACGCCTTCTTTTGCGAGGCGATCGATGTGGGGAGAGTGGATGTGTTTGGCGCCGTAGCAGCCGAGTTCGGGGCGGAGGTCGTCGATAGCGATGAACAAGATGTTCGGACGCGGGGCGCCCGAAGTGGGAAGGTGGGAAAGTGTGAAGGTTAAAAGTATAAGAGCGAAGGTGCGCATCATTTTTGATTTCGTTCGACGGCCTCGCGTTTGACGGCGTCGTCGAGGAGTTTGAGGCGTTTGGGCCAGCGGAAGTTTGGGGCGGAGGAGTAGTCGTATCCTTCGAGGTGAGCCTGATCGGCGCGGTCCTGAGGTTTGACGTAGACTAGTTCGGTATCGCCGAAGATTTCTTCGAGGATAGCGGCGAGGGCGGGGTCGTATTCTTTTAGTTCGGCGCGGGTATTGACGTGATTGTGATCGTGATCGTTTTCGCGATTGTTGTTGAACCAGGATTGGACGCCTTCGGCGAAATATTCGGTGTGGGCGGTGGAGGGGTATTTCCCTTCCCAGAGTCCGGCGGCGAGCGCTTTTTTCCAGATATCGCGGAGGCGTTGATCGAAGGTTGGATCGATGCGATTGAGGCCGCGGAGGTGGATGGAGTGGGCGAACTCGTGGATGAGTATGTTCTCGGCGGCGTAGGGATCGCCTTCGAAGCAGAGGAGGTTTTCTTCGCCGCAGGAGGCGACGGGATCGGTTTCCGATCCGCCGAGGCCGCGGGCGCGGCGGTCCCACCAATCGGCGGATTTATTTCCGCGCTCGGCGATGGCGGCGTGTTCGGGGACATCGGTTGTGAACTCGCGGTGTCCCATGATGGCGAGGCGGGAGCCGCCTTCGGCGAGGGCCTGGTGGATATCGGGGCGATTGGCGAGCATGAGATCGATGAGGTAGGCGGCTTCGCGGAGGGCGTAGTCGTCCACCTTGGCGGAAGCGCAGATGAGGTATCCGTCGAGGTTGAGGCATTTGGCGTAGAAGGGGTCGAGATCGAGTTGTTTCGGTGGTTTCGTGATGGGGTAGTGGGCGGGATTTGATTCGGCGCCGTTTTGGTTGGGGATGGTGATGGCGGGGATGTCGACCAGGGCGGGATTTGCGGCGGCGACGAAGTGGCCGAGGGGTTTGTTGTTTTGGTCGACGGCGAGGAAGGCGTGACCGGCGTAGGATTGGAGGGGTTGGCGGGAGCCGCCTTTGACCGTGTAATTTTGGGCGCGACGGCCATTGGGATCGATCCAGTGGAGGGTGACGGGCGTGGTGCGGTTATTGCGGATGGTGAGGGTGGTTTTTTTGCCGTCGCTGCGTGAGGCGGGCGGAGCGTCTTTGTCAGTGGCGGGGGTGAAGGGCAGTGTGGCCTGGGGAGGTGAGTCGTCGAGGCCTTCGGGAATAACGGCGCGGGCGGTGCGATCGCCGACGGAGAAGTGACCGACGGGTTGGCCGAAAGCGTCTTTGACAACCCAGACGGCGCCGGGGCGGGTTTGTTGGCGTTTGGATCTGCCGGCGGCGATGTTGCCGTATGATTTGAGTTCGCCTTTCGGGGAGTTCCAAAAGAGTTCCACGGCGCGGCGGCGTTCGTTTGCGAACACGATCTCGACGGGTGTGCCGTCGGGTTTTGAGGGAGGGGCCGGTTTTTTCGTGGCGGCGCGGAAGGCGAGTTTCGGGAGGGAAGTGTCTCTCGGCGGGACGAGCGGGGCGAAGGTTTTAGGGGCTTGAGCGCGGAGTTCTTTGAGCTTGGGCGCGTGTTCGGGGCTATTGGCGAGGTTGGTCCATTCGTAGGGATCGTCCTTGATGTGATAGAGTTCTTCGCCGCCTTCGGCGTATTTGATGTAGCGCCAATCCTTGGCGCTGAGGCCGAAAGTGCCGGCTTGGTTCACGTGGGTGAGGGAGATATGGGGCCATTTGCCGGGCGGGTTTTTGAGGAGGGGAACGAGGCTGGGGCCGTCGTTGTCTTTTTTGCGGGGGAGGCCGGCGAGATCGGTGAGGGTGGGGAAGAGCGAGAGGAGGTTCACGGGTTGATCGCGGACCGTGCCGGGGGTGGTTCCTCTGGGGAGGCCGGGGGCGGCGTTCTTGGGGACGCGGAAGATGAGGGGGACGCGGGTGGCGGCGCGCCAGGAGGTGAATTTTTGCCAGTGTTGTTTTTCGCCGAGGTGCCATCCGTGGTCCGACCAGAGGACGACAATCGTGTTGTCCTTGTTAGGGCCCTTGTCGAGGGCGTCGAGGACGCGGCCGACATTGGCATCGGCGAAGGCGATGGAGGCGAGGTATCCCTGGATGGCTTGTTTCCATTGACCGTGCTCGCGGATGTGATCGAAGTAACGATTGGGGCCGCGTTTTTTTCCGGCGGGCGGGAGATCGTCGAGGTCGTCTTCTTTGTATCCGGGCGGGAGTTGGATGTCTTCGAGGGGGAAGCGATCGAAGTATTGCTTGGGGTTGAACCAGGGTTCGTGGGGGCGATAGATGCCGCAGGCGAGAAAGATCGGGGCGTCGTGTTTTTTGGAGAGTTGTTGGGAGACGTATTCGGCGACCTTGTAATCGCCGCCGAATTCTTCGTCGGAGACGTCGAAGGCGTGCCAATCGGTTTCGCCGTATTGCCATGGGCCACCACGAGGGAGTGATTTGGGGCGTTCGCCCCAGTCGATGTGCGGGGGGAAGGGGTTCTCGGATTCTTTGTCGGGGTAATATTCGTCCCAGGAGCGGGCGTCGATGAAGTAGTGGAGGAGTTTGCCGGAACCGCCGGACCAGTATCCGTGGTTGGAGAAGTATTTGGGGAGGAGTTCGGCGTCGGGAAGGATTTCGCGCATCTTCTGGCCGTTTTGGTAGAGGCCGGAGGTGTGCGGGGAGAGGCCGGTCATGATGGCGGTGCGGGAGGGGTTGCAGGCGGAGGCGGGACAATGGGCGTTGGTGAAGAGTGTGCCCGAAGCGGCGAGACGATCGATGTTGGGGGTGTGGGCCTGGGGATGGCCGCCCCGTTCGGCAAGCTCAGGGCGGGCTAAGCAGCCGATCCAGTCGTTGAGGTCGTCCATGGAGATGAAGAGGACGTTTGGCAAGCGTGTCGCGCGAGAGCTTGCGAGGGGGAGAAGAAGAAGGAGAAGTAGAAGGAGAAGAAGATGTTTGGGGGGAGGGGTCATGCCGTCGGTCGAGTGGTGATGGCGGTTTGGATGATGTTGAGGATATCGTCTCGTTCGGCGCCTTCGATTTGGAGGCGCGGGGGGCGGGTGAGTTCGGAGCCGTATCCGCATTCGGCGACGGCGAGTTTGATGTATTGGACGAGTTTCGGGTGGGTATCGAGGTGGAGGAGCGGGGTGTACCAGCGGTAGATATCGCGTGCTCTCTCGTAGTGACCGGCGGCGGCGAGGTCCCAGATGAGGCGATTCTCGACGGGGAAGGCATTGACGAGGCCGGAGACCCAGCCGTCGATGCCGAGGACGAGGCTTTCGAGGACGAGATCGTCGACGCCGCAGAAGAGGCGGTAGCGATCGGGAATCGTGTTATGGAGATCGGTGATGCGGCGCGGGTTTTCCGATGATTCCTTGATGGCGACGAGGGTGGGTTCGTCGGCGAGTTCCGCAAACATTTCGGGCGTGATATCGACCCCGTAGGAGATGGGGTTGTTGTAGCACATGATGGGGAGCTTTGAGGCGCGGGCGACGGCGCGGAAGTGGGCGATCGTTTCGCGCGGGTCGGATTTGTAGACCATGCAGGGGAGGACCATGAGTCCGTCGAGTCCGGCTTGTTCGGCATCGGCGGCGAAGCGGCAGGCGAGGGCGGTGGTGTATTCCGCGACGCCGCTGAGCACGGGGACGCGACCGTTCACGTGGGCGACCGTGGCTTTGAGGAGATCGATTTTCTCGTCGTATTCGAGCGAGCAATTTTCGCCGACGGTCCCGAGCATGATGATGCCGTGGATGCCGCCTTCGATCATGATATCGACGTGACGGAGGGTGGCTTCGGTATCGACGGGGCAGCCGGGTTCGTCTTTGAAGTGGGTTACAGCGGCGGGGAGGACGCCTTGCCAGTTGGAGGTGGTGGACATGGTGTAGAGGGCGCGGTTGTGGCGCTTAGGAGGGGTGAGGTTGAACGGTGAACGGAGTTATACGCGGAATAACGTCCGTGGAGGCGAGGGAATGGACAGGGGGTTAGTTTTGGTCGTCGTAGACGGGGAGGGGGAAGATGGGGTTGGGGGTGCGGGTTTCCGTGAAGGCGGATTCGAGGCGTTTGATGATCTCGGGGTGTTGGGCGGCGAGGTCGGTGGTTTCGCTGGGGTCCTTTTCGATGTCGTAAAGTTCCCAGTCGCCGGGTTCTTTTTTGAGGAGGTCGCGGCGGACGGCTTTCCAATTATCGTCGCGGATGGCGAGGAGGCCGCCGTATCCGTGGAATTCCCAGATCATGGGATCGGGACGATCGGGGGTGGATTCGCCTTTGAGGACGGGGGTGAGGTCGAGGCCGTCGAGGGTTTGGGTTTCGGGGAGGGGGCTATCGGTGATGGCGCAGAGCGTGGGGAACCAATCGGGAAAGTAGGAGGGCATTTCGGTGGTGGAACCGGGGGTGACGTGACCGGGCCAGCGGACCACGCAGGGGACGCGGATACCGCCTTCATCGACGCTGCCTTTGTATCCTTTGAGGCCGGCGGTGGAATTGAAGAACGGGGCGTCGGCGCCGCCGACGTGGAAATTGGGATCGCGGCTGCCATGTGTGGTGCCGTTGTCGGAAGTGAAGATGACGATGGTGTTCTCCGAAAGGCCATGGTGATCGAGTCGTTCGAGGATGGTGCCGACGTGTTCATCGAGATCGGAGATCATCGCGGCATAGCCGGCGCGTGGACGCGGGTGGGGGAGGTATCCGTTTTGACCGCGATAGGGACCTTTTTCTTCGTCCCATTCTTCCGGGTAGCGATCGATCCATTCCTGGGGCGGTTGCATGGCGACGTGGGGTTCGATAAAGGGCAAGTAGAGGAAGAAGGGTTCGTCTTTGTTTTCGTCGAGGAACTTGACGGCTTCGGCGAGGATGAGATCGGGGGCGTAGTTTTCGAGGCGGTAGTCGTCGGCGACGATTTCGCCTTCGGGTTTTTTGAGGTGACCGGGGATGAGGCCGGAGTTGACCTTCACCTCTTTTTCATTCGAATCGAGGAAGTAGGGGTAGAAGGAGTGGGCATTGCGCTGGCAATTGTATCCGTAGTATCGGTCGAAGCCCTGCTTGATGGGGGAGCCGGTGGTGTTGGAAGGGCCGAGGCCCCATTTGCCGAAGGCGCCGGTGGCGTATCCTTTGTCTTTGAGGACTTCGGCGATGGTGACGATATCGGTGGTGATGGGATACTGACCGGGAAAGACCCGCCCGTTTCCAGAGTCTTTGTTGGTTCGGATTTCCGCGTGGGCGAGATGTTGCCCGGTCATGAGGGTGCAGCGCGCGGGGGCGCAGACGGGGGCGCCGGTGTAGTGTTGGGTGAAGCGCATGCCTTCCTGGGCGAGGCGGTCGACGTTCGGGGTGAGGATTTTTTCCTGTCCGTAGCAGCCGAGTTCGCCGTATCCGAGGTCATCGGCGAGGATGAAGACCACGTTCGGCCGCGAGGCGGCCGAAGAAGCTGGAATCAAGAAGCTGGAAGCTAGTATGAGAGTGAGCGTGAGTCCGGTGAGGAAGGTGAGGGGTTTGGTATTCATGGTCTTGGGAGGAAACGGTGGGGGAAGGGGGAATCTTTTGGTGGGAGAATGGGGGTTTGGCGAAACATTGTTGCCGTGGGGATCGTGTTTGGGGAGATGAAAGTGAATGAAATGAAGCAGCGAGCGTGGTTATGGGCGGGGGTCCTGGGGGTGATTTTGGTGGGGGCCACGGGTGCCGCGGAGCGGCCCAATATAGTCTTTATTTTGGCGGACGACATGGGAGTGGGGGATGTTTCTCACACGACGGGCCTGGCGCCGACGCCGCACATTGACCGGCTGGCGGCGGAGGGGATGCGCTTTACGGATGCGCACACGACGTCGTCGGTTTGCACGCCGACGCGGTATGGGGTTTTGACGGGGCGATACAATTGGCGGACGCGCTTGAAGAAGGGGGTGTTTTTCAGTCCGCATGATGCGCCGTTGATTGAGACGGGGGAGACAACGGTGGCGTCGTTGTTGCAGGAGCAGGGGTATGAGACGGGGTGTGTGGGGAAGTGGCACTTGGGGATCGGGTGGCAGTTCAAGGAGGATGCGGATGTGGGGAGTCGCGAGGGGTATGACGTGGATTACTTGAAGCCGGCGGTGACGCCGCGGGCGAACGGCTTTGATTATTTTTTCGGGATACAGGCGTCCTTGGACATGGCGCCGTATGTTTACATTGAGAATGATCAAGCGATCGAGGATGCAACGGTGACGAAGGGCTTCAACCGGAAGGGGGCGGCGGCGCCGGATTTTGACGCGGTGAATTGTCTACGGGATTTTGCGGAGCAATCGGTGGCCTTTATTGACCGGTGCATGGAGGAGCCGGAGAAGCCGTTCTTTTTGTATTTGCCGCTGACTTCGCCGCACACGCCGATTGTCCCGGGTCCGGAGTGGGAAGGGAAATCGGAGTTGGGGAGTTACGGGGATTTTTTGATGGAGACGGACTGGGTCGTCGGAGAAGTGTTAGGTGCGTTGGACGAGCACGGGGTGACGGGGGAAACGCTGGTGGTCTTTTCGACGGACAACGGGTGTTCGCCGGCGGCGAAGATTGACGACTTGGTGGCGAAGGGGCATAAGCCGAACGGAGAACTGCGGGGGCACAAGGCGGATATTTATGAAGGGGGGCATCGGGTCCCGTTCATCGTGCGCTGGCCGGGGGTGGTGGAGGCGGGATCGGAGACGGATCGGTTGACTTGTCAGACGGATTTCCTGGCGACCTGTGCGGAGATCGTGGGGCGGGAACTGAAGGCGGAGGAGGGGGTGGACAGCGTGTCGTTCTTGGGGACACTGAAGGATGGGTCGCAGACGGCGCGGGATGCGATCGTGCATCATTCGATCGGGGGGTATTTCGCGATTCGGGAGGGGAAGTGGAAGCTGTGTTTTTGTCCGGGATCGGGCGGTTGGAGTGCGCCGCGCCCGGGGAAAGAACCGGAGGGATCGCCACCGGTGCAGTAGTTTGATTTGGAGGTGGACCCTGCGGAGGCGGTGAATTTGGCGGAGAAATATCCGGAGAAGGTGGAAGCGTTGACGGAGTTGATGCAGGAGTATGTGGATGCGGGGCGGAGCACGCCGGGGGAGCGGCAGGCGTTGGTGGGGGAGACCAGTATTTGGGGGGTGGAGGGGAATTAGGAATTGGAAATTAGGAATTAGGAATTAGGAATTGGCGTGGGTGTGCGGTGGATGAGGGATTTGGTGAGTTGTTTGATGTGATGGGGGGTGGTGCGGCAGCAACCGCCGATGATGGTGGCGCCGGCCTGGGCCCAGGCTTCGGCGTTATCGGCGTAGGCTTCGGGCGAGCCGTCGCCGTGCCAGGAGCGTGATTTGGGGTCGTATTGTTCGCCGGAGTTCGGGTAGATGATGAGGGGCTTGGTCGTGGCGGGGCGGAGTTGGTTGATGAGGTTGGGGACGAGGTGTGGGGGGGTGCAATTGACGCCTAGGGCGATGACATTGGGGATGGGATTGAGGAGGCGGGCGCACTGGGTAATGGGCGTGCCGTCGCTGATGTGTTTGCCGTCGCGACAGGTGAAGGAAACCCAGGCGAGATTCTCGGGGTGGTCCTGGATGAGCGTGGCGAGGGCGCGGGTTTCGGGGAGGGAGGGAATTGTTTCGCAGGCGAGGAGGTCGGCGCGGGAGTCGGCGAGGATTTCGAAGCGATCCTGGTGAAAATCGAGGAGTTGTTCTTCGCTGCGATCGTATTGGCCGACGTATTCGGAGCCATCGGCGCGGTAGGCGCCGTAGGGACCGATGGAGGCGGCGACGAGGGGTTGACGGAGGGGGGAAGCGAACTGGTTCTTGGCCTGGACGGCGAGGTCGACGGCGAGTTCGAAGACATCGAGCGCGTCGTGGGTGGAGAGGCCTTCTTTCTGGAGGCCGGGGAAGGAGGCTTGGTAGGTGGCGGTCGTGATGATATCGGCGCCGGCGTCGAGGTAGGCTTCGTGGACTTCGCGGATGGCGTTGGGTGCGGAGAGGAGGATGCGTGCGGACCAGAGGGGGTGGTTGAGGTCGTGGCCGCGTTGTTCGAGTTCGGTGGCGAGGCCGCCATCGAGGATGAGGAGATCCGGGTCGTAGGGGGTGGTGGGGGTGTCGGTTGACATGTTCGCGGGGGTCCTCAATATACGCTACTTTAGCCCATGGAAGCGGATGATATTTTATCGGAGGAGGTTCGGATCGCGGTGGTGGGATCGGGGGCGGTGGGTGGTTATTACGGGGCGAAGTTGGCGGCGGCGGGGGCGGATGTTCATTTTTTGATGCGGGCGGATTTGGAGGCGGTGCGGGACGGGGGGCTAAAGGTATGGAGTGAGTGTCATGGGGATGTGCACTTGGAGGGCGTGCGGGCCTATGAGGGGACGGATGAGATTGGGCCGGTGGACCTGGTGATTGTGGCGATCAAGACCACGACGAACGATGATTTGCCGGACTTGTTGGCTCCGCTGCTAATGGAGGGCACGATGATTCTGACCTTGCAGAACGGCTTGGGGGCGGATGAGTTCTTGGCGGAGCGATACGGGCACGGGCAAGTGTTAGGGGGGCTTTGTTTCGTGTGTTTGAATCGGGTGGCGCCCGGGGAGATTCGTCATATTGGGGAGGGGCAGATTCACCTGGGGGAGTTTGGCGGTGAGGCGCAAGGGCGCACGCATGCCTTGGGGGAGGCGTTCCGGCGGGCGGGAGTGGCGTGTGTGGTCACGGACCGGTTGGCAGCGGCGCGTTGGAAGAAGTTGGTTTGGAACGTGCCGTTCAACGGCTTATCAGTTGCGGCGGGCGGGATCGACGTCGGGCAGATACTGGCGGATGAGAAGTTGTTAGAGCGGACGCGAGTCTTGATGGGGGAGGTGATCGAGGCGGCGGGGAAGTTGGGGTATGAATTGCGGCCCTCGTTGGTGGACGAGCAGATCGACGTGACCTATGGGATGGGGGCGTATCGGCCGTCGAGTTTGATTGATTTCGAGGAGGGGCGGGAGGTGGAGGTGGAATCGATTTGGGGGGAACCGTTGCGTCGGGGGCGGGAAGCGGGCGTGGCGATGGAGGCGTTGGGGCGTTTATATGAGGAGATATTGGAGCGGGTGAACGAGCGGGACGGGCAAAAATCGTAACTTTTTTCTTGTCAAGATTGTCACGAATCTCAAATATTCGCTTTATCCGAAATAATTCTCTATAAAATCGCTTTTTTTATGGAAATTATACGGTTATATTAAGGGGTTGATTATGAAGGCGCAGGGGGACAAGACAGTGATTCACTCGATCACGGATGTCGAAAGCGAGGAGGCGGATTCCTTTGTGTGGCGCTTGGTGCGGGTGGGTGTGGTTTTGGGGGCGGTGGTGTTGTTTGTGTTGTGGGCGGTTTGGTAGGGGAGAGTGGCGAGAGCTGATTTTTGTGGTCCCGCGATGGGCGGGATTTTTTGTGTCCCCGTCCGGGGGTACATTGGCGGGGAGAGGCTTGGATGGAGGTCCGAGGGGTTTGCGCGGTCACGTGCCCGCGCCTCCAAATCTTGTTAGGCGCGGGAGCGGGGTTCGCGGTGGGCGGTGTCTTTGCCGCCGTCGGGGGTGACAAAGGGGCCACCGGCCAGGGGGGCGGGATCGGAGAAGGCGACTTCCGCGAGTTCGCTGGGTTTTCCGGCGAGGGGGAAATCTTTGCGAAGGGGGAAGTAGGGATAGCCGTCCCACATGAGGATGCGGCGGAGATCGGGATGATCTTTGAACTCGATCCCCATCATGTCGAAGACCTCGCGTTCGTGCCAATCGGCGGTGGGCCAGAGATCGGCGACGGTATCGACGGTGAGATCGTCTTCGGAGACGGGAGATTTGACGCGAAGGTGATGGCCGTCGCGGTAGGAGTAGAGTTCATAGACCATCATGAAGCGTGGTTCTTCGCCCATGTGGTCAAGGCTGGAGATATCGACGAGGTAATCGAATCCGCACTCGTCTTTGCAGTGCCGGAGGAAGTCTTTGAGCGAATCTTTTGGGACGATGATGGCCGTTTCTCCTCGGAATTCGGGGACGGCTTCCGCATTGGGGAAGGTGGCTCGGAGGGCGGCGACGGTATCGGCTAGGCTCATCGGGCGCGGCGCGTCGGATCAGGTGAGGTCTTTGATGAGTTCCTTCTTTTGGTCGATGAAGGAGGACTCGGTTTCGATTTTTTTCTGGAGGCGCATGAGGCCTTCGAGAAGGGCTTCGGGGCGTGGGGGGCAGCCGGAGATGTAGACGTCGACGGGGATGAGGTGGTCGATGCCCTGGAGGACGGCGTAGGAGCGATACATGCCGCCGCTGGAGGCGCAGGCGCCCATGGCGATGCACCATTTGGGTTCGGGCATTTGGTCCCAGATGCGTTGGACGGCGAGGGCCATTTTGTAGGTGACGGTGCCGGCGACGATCATGACGTCGGACTGGCGTGGGGAGAAGCGCATGACTTCGGCGCCGAAGCGTGAGATATCGAAGCGGGAGGCGCCGGTGGCCATGAGTTCGATCGCGCAGCAGGCGAGGCCCATGGGCATGGGCCAGAGGGAATTTTTGCGCATCCAATTGATGGCGGAGTCGAGCTTGGTGAAGATGACGTTGCCTTCGATTTTGGAGTCGTAGGCGATGGGGGCCTGGGATGTGGCGCTTTCGGGCATGTCCGGGTTGGGGTGCCGGGTGGGGCACGCTTTGATTGGTAGTCTAAGGGAGGGGGAGGGGGCTTCAAGGCATTTGTGAAATTTTTCACAAGCTCGTTTTGATTGGTCGTAGGTCGAGCGGGATACGGGATATTTTCGGTAGCGAGAGAGGGGTAGTCCTCGCTTTGCCCTGCGGGCTCCGCTGCGGAGGCTCGACAGGGACGCCGAGCCGCACCTTCGATTTCAGGGCGGACGGGCGAGGCACGGCGGATTGGATGGTTGAGTTGTTTGGAATGTGCTGGGTTTTCGGCGGGGGATTTGGGAGGGTTAGGGGTATGAGTGAGACGATGACGGCGACGGGGGCCAGCCAGCTGGACCAATTGAAAGGGATGACCACGGTGGTGGCGGACACGGGGGATTTTGCGGCGATGAAGGAATATGCGCCGCAGGATGCGACGACGAATCCGTCTTTGATTCTGAAAGCGTCGCAGATGCCGGAGTATCGCTCGTTGGTGGACGAGGCGATTGCGGAGCATCGGGGGTCATCGTTAGGGGGCGAGGAGTTGTTGCAGGCGATTTGTGACCGGGTGATGGTGTTGTTTGGATTGAAGATATTGGAGATCGTGCCGGGACGGGTCTCGACGGAGACGGATGCGCGCTTGTCGTTTGATGTGGAGGGGACGATTGCGAAGGCGCATCGTTTGATCGCGATGTATGAGGAAGCGGGGATTGGCCGGGAGCGAATTTTGATCAAGATCGCGTCGACGTGGGAGGGTATCAAAGCGGCGGAGGCTTTGGAGAAGGAGGGGATTCGCTGCAACCTGACCTTGATGTTTTCATTGGTGCAGGCGGTGGCCTGTGCGGAGGCGAAGGTGCAGTTGATCTCGCCGTTTGTGGGGCGGATTTATGACTGGTTCAAGGCGAGCACGGGGCAGGAGTATGCGGGGGCGGACGATCCCGGGGTGCAGTCGGTGAATGAGATCTACCGGTATTACAAGAAGTTCGGGTATGAGACGGAAGTGATGGGCGCGAGTTTCCGGAATGTGGGTCAGATCATTGAGTTGGCGGGGTGTGATTTGTTGACGATCAGTCCGGATTTGTTGGAGGAGTTGCAGAATGCGGAGAGCGGGATTGAGCGGAAGCTGAGTGTCGAGGCGGCGGCGGCGAGCGAGGTGGATCGGTTGGAGTTGGATGAGAAGGGGTTTCGGTATTTGTTGAATGAGGATGCGATGGCGACGGAGAAGACGGCGGAGGGGATTCGGAAGTTTGCGGCGGATATGGTGAAGTTGGAGGGGTTGGTGGGGGAGGGGATTTGATTTTTTACAGAAGGTAACCGCAGCGTGTTTCGGCAATTGATGATTTGTCGAAGGTAAGGCATGGTTCCTAAAGGGATAGCGATGAGGCTTGCGCAGATTTGCATTCTATTTTGCACGGTATTTAAGTTAGGATGCAGTTCTGAGACTTCCAATGTAGATGAGTCGGCATTTATAAACGAATTTTTGCGGGGATGGTTTGCGAGCGAGCTCAAGGAAGGTGCCGTCCTTGTGATTTACGACAGAATCTCAATCGACGATTTCACACGAGCTACGAGCCACTCTGAGTTTTCGGAGAGTTTGATTGCGGATGCGATTGCCCGCGATGTCAGGCTTGGAGAGGCAGCGCGTTCGCTATGTGATCGAAATATTGACGGCGGCTCGATTCGTGAGATGTGGAAACTTGATGTCGGCCATGTGGGTTTTGATGAGGTGTTGATGAGTGAGGTGTTTTTAGAGAACTCGGATAAGGTCGATCTGGGATGGGATACATTCTACAAGATGTTTCCGAATGCTTCCGGACTAATCACTTTATCCCGACCTGGATTCAGCGAGGATGGGTCGATTGGAATTATTTACATGGGCGTGAGTGGCGGGGCGCTTGCGGGACATGGGAGGCTTTACGTGGTTGAACGGAGAGATGGTCGATGGGAGGATGCCGATTGGGAATTAGGGCGGTCGTGGCAATCGTAATCGGTTTGAGGGGCTCACTACTGGCTCCGTAGGGATAAGTCGCCCTATCTTTCGTGGGAGGAGAGAGGAGGGTCAGCGAGGGGGCCAGGTTTTGGTGAACGGCCAGTCTTCCGGGGATTCGCAGAGGGATTTTCGGACGGGGTTGTTGAGGATGTAGAACCATTTTTCGCGGAGGGAGTTATCGTCGCGGATGCGATGGTCGAAAAAGTCTTCTTGCCAGACTATGCGGTGCGTTTTCGCGAGATAGCGTTTCCAGTTTCGTATGGTAGTTTTGAGACCGGGCTGCTCGGGAAAGGAGAGTAAGGCGTGGAGGTGGTCGGGCATGAGAATGGCGAGGGAGGCTGTCCAGTTTCCGTGGTGGTGATAGTAGTCGACCGTGTCGAGAATGGAGTGCGAGACAGAGGGGGGGACAGGCGCGGAACAGAGTTGGGGAACGCCCTTTGGTTCGGTGTTGATGGTGATGAAGTAGGTGCTGGTGTCGGCGACCCAGTGTGGGGGTTCGTGAGGGAGATGTTTTCTTTTGGGGCGGAGCGGGGGGTGGTTTGGCATGGCGGGGGAATTTAGGTGTGAGGGGATTCTTGGGTTTCTTCGCGGCTCCTTAAGGATAAGTCGCCCTACCTTTCGTGGGTGGAAATGGAGGCGCTACTGGGAGATGGATTTTTGAAATGGTTGGTCGTGGGGTGGTTTGGCATGGCGGGGGAATTTAGGTGGGAGGGGGATTGCGGGTTTCTTCGCGGCTCCTTAGGGATAAGTCGCCCTACCTTTCGTGGGTGGAAATGGAGGTTATTGGGGAGGGAGAGTGTTCTTTCCGCGGCGTTTGTTGACGAGGTAGAGGATGAAGACGAAGACGAGGGCGCCGAGGAGGCCGGCGAGGAGGTCTTGGGCGTTGATGGAGATGTGGGCGAGGCCAAAGTTGAGGTTGAATATTTTGAAGAGGAGGCCGCCGAAGATGGCGCCGACGAGGCCGATGCCGAAGTTTTTGATTCGGCCGAAGCCGGCTTTTTTTCGTGTGACGATCATGGCGGCGAGGGGTCCGATGAGGAGGGCGGCGATGATCCAGGCGATGATGTCGTAGATGTCGATGGTCATGGATTTTTTTGTTACGCAGATTTGAAGTTTCGCAGTTTCGCAGTTTCGCAGGGTGTCGGATGGGGTGATTGAAGCAGTTTGGGGTGGGTGTGACAAGGGAATGGGATTGACCGTGGGGGGTGGCTTTGAATGATGGGTGGATGAAGTTGAGTCGCTTTTTGATTGGGGTTTTTGGGTTGGGGGTGGTGTTTTTTGGGTTGGGGGCGTGTGAGACGACGCCGACGGTGGATCCGGCTCCGAATTTGATGCGGGTGGGGATCACGCCGAACGCGCCGCCGATGGCGTACAAGGCCGGGGGTGAAATCACGGGATTGGAAGCGGAGCTGGCGCGGACCTTGGCGCAGGAGTTGGGGAAGGAAGTGGCGTTTGTGCCGACGGCCTGGGAGAACTTGATCCCGGGCTTGCAGGCGAATCAGTTTGATATCGTGATGTCGGGTATGGCGATCACGCGGGATCGGGAAATGCTGGTGTCGTTCGGGGATCCTTATCTCGAGGTGGGTTTGACCTTGTTAGTGCGGGACAAGGACATGTGGACATATGAGTATCCCAAGGTGATTTTGATTACGCCGGTGAAGGTGGGGGTGGAAGCGGGGACGAGCAGCGATGTGTTTATTCAGCGTAATGGGTTGAAGGCGACACGGGTGCCTTTTGATTCACCGGAGGCGGCGGTGGCGGCTTTGAAGTCGGGGAGTATCGATGTGTTTTTGAGTGATGCGCCGATTATTTGGCGCCTGGCGGCGGAGCATGCGACGGAGGGGGTGGCGGCGGTGCCGCGGATGTTGACGTCGAAGTATTTGGCGTGGGCGTATCCGCAGGGGGGCGGCCAGTTGCGGCAGGAGGCGAACGCGGTGTTGGCGAAGTGGAAGGCGTCGGGGACATTGAATGCGATCGTGGGGCGGTGGATACCGATGCGCTAGCGCGCAAATTAGGAATTAGGAATTAGGAATTGGGCGGGGGTTGGCCGTCTTCGACGGTTTGGAGGATTTTTGTCAGGGTTTGGAAGATTTCGTTGGTGTCGGGGGTGGGTTTGTTTTTGAGGGCGAGGTGGAAGTGTTTTTGGAGCGTGCGGCGTGTGTGGGCGTCCAGTTTTGACGTGTAGCCGGAGCGTTGGTGTTGGATGATGAAGGGATCGCGGCGGCCATGGGCGCGGAGGAGGAGTTGGTGGAGGTGGGAGAGGGCGCGGTCGAGGAGGATCCAGGGGAAATTGGGATTACGTGAAGGGCCGGCGGAGAGTTGGGCGCCGCCGGGGGAGGCTTTGGCGCCCGGGAGGAAGGGGAGGTCGACCTTAATATTGGCGAGGGAGCGTCCTTTGAGGAGGGAGGCGGTGAGACCGGCCGCGGCGCCGAGGGCGGCGGGGATGCCGAGGGCGGTGCCTCCCGCGGCGATATCGATTCCGGCGCCGGCGGCCCCGCCGGTTATGGCACCGGCCACGGCGAGCTGCCACTTGGTGAGGCCGAGAAATTGCCAGGTTTCCTCGGCGAAGAGATCGGCGGGGTCGACGAGGTTGTCGTCGGGGCTGTCGGTTTCGGAGTCGGGCGCGTTGTGTTTGTAGAGTTTCGTGAGGCGATCGTGACCGGCGGCTTCGCGTTTCTTGATTTCGTCGATGTAGAGAGATTTGATTTCTTCGGCGGCTTTCTTTTTCTGGAAATCGCGAGTGACGTTTTGCGCGGCGACGTTCTTGACGGCGCGATAGCGGAGGCAGGAGTCGAGGAGATCGAGGATGATGTCGGCGGCTTCGCCACGGCGTTGCTCCCATTCGTCTTCGAGGAGCCGGACGGTTTTCTCGATGACGGGTTTGCGGTCGTCTTCGATCTCGAGGAGTTGTCTCAGGAGGCGGATGCGTTCGGGGAAGCGGGCGTGGTGGGCGTTGAATTCGCGGGTGAGGTTGAAGGATTCGCCGAGGTGTTTTTTCCAATCGTCGGTGAAGTCGGCGTCGTCGGAGAGATTGTTGATCAAGGCGAGGCGGGGGCGGCCGGTCCAGCGGAGGATTTCCATCTCGTCGAGGAAATCGGGGCGGAAGGGTTTGGAGGCGTCGACGATGTAGATGATGCCGGCGCCGGCGAGGATGGGGGTGAGGAGTTCGCATTCGTCGGTAAAGCGGTCTTGGCCGCGGTGTTCGTCGACGAAGGCGCGAACGGTATCGATGCGCGGGGTGGTGTCGTTTTTCGGGTGGTGGGCTTTGAGCCAGGCGAGGGTTTCGGCGGCGTTGGTGAAGCCGGGGGTATCGATGAACTCGATGAGGGTTTCGCCGTTGATGACGAGGGGGATGTGTTGGGCGTGGGTGGTTTCACCCGGGGTAGCGCTGATGCGGATACGCGCGTTATCGGATTCCTCGACGAGCGTGGCGAGGATGGAGGATTTGCCTTTGTTGATGCGGCCGACGACGGCGAACTGTGGCGGAGAGGGAGGCATGGCCAAATGGCAATTAGGAATTAGGAATTATCTGGGGTGGAAGGGGTGGAGGTGTAGGGCGGGGTCTTTCAGGGTATCGGCGTAGTGGTTCCAGACTTTCAGGTCTTCGTTAGAGGGCGGGGTGAAGGGGGTGCTGTTGGTGGGATTGCCGAGGAGGAGGATGTGGAGGGGGAGATGGGGGTCGAGGGTGGTGCGGAGTTGGGTGTGGGTTTCCGTGAAGCGGGCGGGGATGAGGTTCCAGGATTCGGCGACGAGGGCGAGGGCATTGATGGGGGGTGAGGATGCGATGACGATGGAGTGGAGGGAAGAGATTAGTTCGGATTCTTCGGTGGCGGGCAGGGTGCCGATGGTTTCGGTGGCGAGGGGATTGAGGTGGAGTTGTTGGAGGATGTGCGTGCGGAGGTGATCGGGATCGAGCTTGATGCCGTTCCAGTTGAGGACGAGGGCGCCGTCGGCGGGTTCTTCGGGATCGGCGTGGACGTCGATGGCGGTGAGGTGGCGCCAGAGGTCGCGGTGGTGGCGTTGGGTGAAGGCGACTTGTTTGAGGGCATTGCGACCGGCGATGGCGCAGAGGATGCGGAGAATGAGACGGGGGATAAGGCCCCAGGCGACGATGGCGGCGACGAGGAAGAGATACCAAGGCTCGGCGGGATAATTGGGGAAGGGGTTGGGTGGTTCGAAGCGGGTGGCGGCGATTTGTTCGAGGGAGGGGCTGGCTTGTGGAAACCAGGCGGACCAGGGGGTGGCGACGGCGCGGGTGATTTGGTGGAGGGTGGAATCGGCGGCGAAGGCGGGGGTGGATTCCCAGTAGAAGCGGAGGTCGGTGAAGGCGAGGGAGGCGATGAAGGCGAGGAGGAGGCCGAGGTTGAAGGCAATGGCGGCGGACTGCGTGATGGACACGATGGGCCAGCGGAGGACCGGTGTCAGGGTGGTGAGGTCGTTTTTGAGTTGGGAGGATTGTTCGCGGCGTTCGGGTGAGGCGCGCCGGGCGAGGTTTGAGACGAACGTGCGGACGAGGTTTTGGAGGAGGGAAAGCGTGCCGGTGCGGAGGATGGTGTGGCGGAAGAGGGCTCCGACGAGGAGGACGAGGAGGAGGGCGAGTTGGACGAGGACGGTGGCGCCGAAGAAAAGCGGGACATTGACGGTGTTTTCGGGGCGTTGGATGAGACCGAGGACGAGGGAGATGCCGCCGAGGAAGAAGAGGAGAGCGATCAGGGTGCCGGCAGTCTTGAGGGATTTGACGACGGTCGCTCCGGGGAGTTTACCGGGGTCGAGGGAGCGGGACTTGGAATTGAACCAGAGGCGAAAGGCCTGACGGCGGGCGTTTTCGGGATTGGTTTTCGAGAGGGTCGTGAGACCGACGAGGACTTCTTCGGGGATGTCGGTGGTGGGGGTGGAGGATTGCGTGTTGGCGCGGAGGAGGTGTTCGAAGTTGATGAGTTCTTCGAGGGTCCAGGGGGCGGAGGCGGATGGGAAGCGGGTGGGCATGCGGTGCGGATTATTTTTACAGAAGGGAACGAAGGAAGCGAAGGGATATCGTTTGAGGTTGCGGGCGGGCGGGGACGCTTGCCGCTACGAGTGATGGGGGAGGCGGGTGGCGAAGGAGGTGCCGAACCTGGCGTAGGTTTCGCGGGATTGGGCGGATTGGGTGAGGAGGTCTTCGTCGAAGCGGATGGTGTTTTCGGGGAAGAGCGTGATGATGGAAGAGCCGCCGAAGGCGAAGCAGCCGATTTCGTCGCCTTTGGCGACGGGTTGATTGGACTCGTGGGTGAGGTGGATGGAGCCGACGTTGGTGGCGCCGACGGGGATGAGGAGGACAGGGTTAGGGGTGCCGGTGTTTAGGGGGATGATGACTTTTTTATTTTGGAGGAGGTAATTGATGTTGAGGCGGAGGGCGATGGGGTTGACGGAGAAGAGGGGGCCGTCGATCCAGACTGGAGCCGAGGGCGTGCCGGCGCAGGGGAAGTGGAAGCGGTGGTAATCGATGGGGCAGAGGCGGGAGAGGAGTGCGGCGCCGGACTGGTAGGGAGCGGGATCGATGGTCGGGGGGAGGAGGTCGGAGAGTGAGAGGCGTTGGTTTTTGATGTAGAGGGAGTCGGTTGTTGAGAGGTCGGGGACGGCGAGGTGTCTGCCGTCGGCGGGGAAGGTGAGGCGATCGGGGGTGGGATCGACGGGGCGGGCTTCGGCTTTGAGGTGACGGGAGAAGAAGTCGTTGAACGAGCTGAAGTCTTCGGGCTCTTTTTGGAACTCGGCGGGATCGAGTTGGTAAGTTTTGATGAAGGGTTCGATGCGGGCGGCGCTGGCGGGCGTGCTCATGCGGCGGCCATACCAGCGCGAGAACGCGGCTCGCGACACGAGGGCGCGGGTGGTGAGTCGGCCGAGTGGGTTTTCGTAGGCCCAGCGCAGCCACTTTTCGCCGTAGATCGGCTCGACTTGGACTTCGGCGCGGTCGCGATCGAAGAACTCAACCGGCCGGCCGTGCGTGCTCACTGTTTATTTTTGTCGAGGACGGCGTTCCACTCGGTGAGCTTGTCTTTTTGGTCTGCGAACAGGGCGTCGGTGGAATCGAGAACCTCGATGGAGTTGATGGTATCGCCGGCGGTGATGGAGTCGACGATGTCCTGTCCCTTGGTGACTTCGCCGAACACGGAGTGTTTGCCGTCGAGCCAGGGGGTTTCTTTGTGAGTGATGAAGAACTGGCTGCCGTTCGTGCCGGGGCCGGCGTTGGCCATGGAGAAGATACCGGGCTTCGTGTGTTTGAGGGTGGGATCGATTTCATCGGCGAAGCGGTATCCGGGGCCACCGGTGCCGGTGCCGAGCGGGCACCCGCCCTGGATCATGAAGTCGGGGATGACGCGGTGGAATTTGAGTCCGTCGTAGTAGCCTTTTTTCGCGAGGTTGGTGAAGTTGGCGACGGTCATGGGGGTTTTCGAGGCGAAGAGTGTCCCTTCGATATCGCCCTTGGAGGTTTTGATGACGACACGGATGTCTTTGACTTCATCGCCGCCTTCCGAAGCTTCGTCTTGGGCGATGAGGGGGGTGACCGTTGCAACGGCTGCGGCGAGGAGGAAAAGCGTGATTTTTTTCATGGTGAAAATAAATTGGTTGGGTTGTTCGAATGTCAAGGGTATCAACTATGCGCGAAGATTGGGACGACGCAAGACGGTATGATTTTGTTAACGAATGACGATGGGGTGGAGGCGCCGGGGCTGGAATTGTGCCGGGAGTTGCTGACGGCGTTGGGGGAAGAGGTGATTGTGGTGGCGCCGGAGGAGTGCATGTCGCAGTGCGGGCATAGTGTCACCACCGGGCGGCCCCTCAGGGTGGCGGAATTGGGGGGCGGGAGGTATGCGATTGGCGGGACGCCGGCGGATTGTGTGCGAGTGGCGTTGAATGAGATATTGGCGGGGGAAGCGCTGGAGTGGGTGGTATCGGGGCTGAATCACGGGGCGAACCTGGGGGTGGATTTGTATATTTCGGGGACGGTGGCGGCGGCGCGGGAAGCGGTGTTGCACGGCGTGCCGGCGGTGGCGTGGTCGCAGTATCATCGTGCCGAAGCGGTGCCAGAGCGCGAGTGGCAGGGGCGGCAGTTGGAGCGGGTTTGGGAGTGGCATGGCGGGGAGGCATTGGAGGCGGGGGCGTTTTGGAACGTAAATTTGCCTCATGCGGATGGTGAGGACGCGGAGGAGCCGGCTATCGTGTTGTGTGAGCCGTCGCGGAAGCCGTTACCGGTGGAGTTTGAGCGTCGGGGTGAGCACTATCATTATACGGGGAGATTTCACGAGCGGGAGGGGGAAGCGGGGTCGGATGTTGAGCGGTGTTTTGGTGGGGCGATCAGTGTGTCGATGGTGCGGGTGTGATTCTTTTTGTCCACAGATGGCGCAGATTCACACCGATTCTATTTGGGGTTATGGTTGAGGTGCTTGACGGGGCTCTCGGTAATGGGAAGAGTTTTTGGCATGACAATTGAGGAGCTTGTGAAGTCGATTGAGGAGGATGAGGGGCCGCCGGAGGGGGCGAGTGAGGAAGTGCGGGCCTTGTGGTATACGAAGAAGGGCGATTGGGAAGCGGCGCACAACGTGGCGCAGGATATCCCGAGCGCGTGGGGGAGTTGGATGCATGCGCATTTGCATGTGATTGAGGGGGATTTGGGGAACGCGGGGTATTGGTATCGGCAGGCGGGGAAGGCGCGGATTGAGGATTTGGATGCGGAGTGGCGGGAGATTGCGGGGGCGGTATTGTAGGGAAGTATCTGCGCAATCAGTCGTCCCATCGGTGGGCATAGACATGGCCGGACTTGATGTCGACCAGTGCATAGAGTGCGTCATCGCGCGCCCACCTTGGTTGAAAATTGATCCAGTAGGTGTTGTCCGGGGAGAATGACAAGTTTAGGTGGGGCGGGAGTCGCTCCTCCACTTTGTCGACTCCGTATTTGTCCAGCTTTCCGATGGACATAAAGCGTTCGTTTTCGTCGGCGACCAAGGCGGACAAAAACACGGCCGCTTCTTCTGCGGTCAGTTTGAAGGAGAGGTGATGTCGAGTTTCGCCGATCCTCGGTTTTGGCTCCTGGCGGTATTGTATTTGCGTTGCATGTTTGGGGATTGTTGTCCCGCTCCAACGTTGGAATAGGTCACGGATGGCGGGTTCATCGTTTGGATTCGGGCTTGGATCGTCGGGATCTACGAGTGATTCGACGTTTGGGGATTTTGGGCGTTCATCGACCAAGTATGAGTCTTTAGGCTCTTCTGCCAGTTCCTCTGCGGGCAGGTCGAATGGTGAAGGACCGTCCCCTTGCTTTTCACTTTCGCAGGCGGGGAGACGTAGCGGCGCCAATGGGACCATCGCTGATGCAAAGATTGCGACCCAATGGAGGCGGGAATTCCGGGTGGGGAAGGGGGGGGTCATCTCCGAAAATCTTATTTCATTGGATCGAGGGGTGTCGACGGTGCGTTTGGCGTTGTTCTGGGGACAATTGAATCGGCGGCGGGACTAGCCGGGAACGTCGCGGCGGATGGGGAGAATTTTTGAACAAAGGGGGGCGGGGGGTGTCTCATGGGGTATGAGCAAGAAGAATTCCAAGAATCCCCGGAGGCAGCAGCTCTTACGGCAGTATTTTTTGAACGCGTATTCGATCGCTTTGCTGAAGCAGGCGGGGGATGTGGTGGCTGAGTCCAAGGGGAACGAGGACATGGTGCCGCAGGCCTCTTAAGGTCCGGAGATTGAAGATTTGAAGGCCGCCGGTGGTCATTGGGCCCGGGCGGCCTTTTGTATTGGGGGAAGAGGGGGTGAATTGGCGGGCGGAGGGCTTGAAAAATCGTTCGTGCTATCAAGGGTGGCCGTGTATATAGTTAGGTATCGTTAACTTATTATTGGGCACCCCCCCTGGTCCGGGCTGAATTGCCCGAGCACAAAATCATTGATTGTAGCAGAGCTCAGACCTAAAGACAGGCATTGAGTAGCGGGCCGCCGATGGAGAACTTGGCACTAGAGAATTATTCATTTCACGAAGTCCTGGGGGAGGGGTCGTGCGGGCGTGTTTACCGGTGTTCGACGCCGGAGGGCGACATGCGGGCGGTGAAGGTGCTGACGGAGATGACGATCAATCGTCAGTTGGTCACGCATTTATTGGAGAAGCAGGTGTTGATGCCTCGGCATCCGGGGGTGGCGCGGATTTATTCGTATGAGATGGATGAGGTGCCGTTGCATTATGTGACGGATTTGTTTGCGCGATCGGTGGCGGCGCCGACGGGCGGGCAGCGATGGCGGAGTCAGACGATCGAGGACATGATCGGATCGTTGTCGGGCGAGCAGTCGTGGCAGGTGATTCATTCGCTAACTGAAGCATTGGCCCATTTGCACGAGCATGATTTGTTTCACTGCTGCATTAAGCCGAGCAATTTGTTTGTATCGGGTGACGGCAGCGGCGGCCTGCAGGTGACGGTTGGTGATTTGGGTCAGGGGTGGGTGAACGGGGCGCGCTATTTGCAGTTGCATGACATTCCTTATTACGCGAGTCCGGAGCAGTTGCGGACGGCGAACTTCCGGGAAGAGCACGTCAAGCGGTGGGATGTTTATAGTTTCGGGGTGGTGGGGTATTTGCTTTTGAACTGTCGGTTGCCGCGGATGCAGGAGCAGTATTCGCAGTGGTGGCAGGCCTTGCAGAATGCGTATCAGCAGGGTGGTTCTCTGGCGCAGGACGTCGATTTGTCTCCGTATGATTATGCGACGCGGTTGGAGGAAGAGGCGGCGGTGCGTTGGGTGGACGAGACGGCTTCGGAGGAGGAGGAGCGTTTGCGGCGGGTGATTGACCGGTGTTTGACGCTGAAATGGGAGGATCGGTATGCGGACATGGGGATGGTGAAGGCGGCCTTTATGGACGCGAGCGCGGCGGGGGCGGCGGTGGCGGGGGAGGAGGCACCGGTGGCGGTGGAATTGGGGGCGGAGGCGCCGGTGGCGATTGAGGAGGACGAGGGAGAGATCGTGGGATTGGGAGCAGTTTTGGGGTTGGCGGAGGGAGCGGCGGCGCTTGAAGAGGAGGAGGACGAGGCGGCGCTTGCTGAAGGGGCGCGACTGGCGGAGGAAGAAGCGGCGCGATTGGCGGCGGAAGAGGAGGCTCGGGTGGAGGAGGAAGCGGTTGATTTCATCGGCAACCTTGACGTGAGTAGTAACAGTCGCAAATCATCACAGGCTGAAGAAGACGTAGACATCAACGAATCACCACCTGAATCAGCCATTGGTTTAACGCCAACGCAATCACCAACATCAATATCATCAACTTTTGAAATTGTTACTGCACCTCCTGAATGGGCATCGGATAGTGAGCATGAAGACTCTAATCCATCAACTGACAAAGAGAAGGATGATAGTGATTTAGATAGTCAAGACAAAGAAGAGGAGGTGACCTCAAATGAACCTAAACCAGAATCTGTCGAAACAGAACCACCAAAGAAAGTAATATATACTGCCGGTAAAGGACTAAAAGGTTTGAAACAGAAAAGTGATACAACAGCCAATAAACCGAAAGGAGTAACTCCGCAAACGAAAACAGAGTTAGATAATCTTTCTCGTTCATCGTCTACTCGTAGCGTAAGTTCTCGCGATGGCTCGGGAGAGCAAAAACGCCGAGCACCAATCTCTCGTAGTTCCAGTGAGAAGTCCTCTTCACGAACAACTAGCTCTGTTCTTCAAAACAAACTTTTATTCGATCAACAGATAGCTAACCAGTGGAAAAGTAAACCACCAAGTGAACCGTCATCCGGACAGAGTTCTTTATCCAACTCACGCAAAAGTTCTTTGAGAAGTGCAAACGAATTACCAGCTTCCGGTACAGTGGCTGGAGCCCGGAGTATGTTTGAAGCTACATCAACACCCAATAGTACACGGAAAAAGGACTGGAGCGTTAAGTTAGAGACCTCATCATTACAGCCAGCTCCAGATAAAGATACAAAATCCACTGAGCAACCATCCTCAGACGCAATCAAGGAATTGGTATCCTCTATAGATGCAAGTAAGGAAATTTCGAGTACAACTAAGAAGAAACGTTTCCCATTCAAGAAGAAGAAGGCCAGTATGAATTCAAAGAAAGGATTAGATAAAGAGAAAAACGTGCCGGTAGACGACAATGTGAAATTAGTTAACGTTCAACCATTACAAGAAGAGTATCAGGAACGTGCCATTGATGTTCCCAATGACGTAATTGATGATTCTACAGAAAAGAAAAAGAAAGGTGGTCTGTTTTCAAAGATTCGTCGAAGAAGTCATAAAAACTCAGGCGGTGAATCTTCAGATAGTGAAGTCGATAAAGTTGTTGTTACACTACCAACGGATTCGAAACTTGAAAATGACGTCATCGAAGAAAAAGAAGAGATAGAACCAAGTAAAGCGGAGAAAGAAGAAGAAATCAAAAATACCACCGTAGAAAAAGACGTAGAACCAAATGAATTAACAATGGATGTAAAAGAACCAACCGTCGAT
>JBCCIR010000038.1:0-38173 GCA_039028175.1 Verrucomicrobiota bacterium | reverse complement strand
TCGAACTCGAGGGAGAACTCCCCGTCGAAGTCCTCCAAATCGATGGCGACGAAGTCCGCGCGGCCTCCCCCCTCAAATACCGCCTCCAAGCCTCCCTCCAGGAAAACGACCTCCTCGTCAATGGCGCCATCTCAGCCGCCTTCCAGCTCCGCTGCGTCCGCTGCCTCGAATTCTTCGAGAAAGCCGTCTCCATCGAGCCCTTCACCCTCCTCGAACCCTTCGAAAATCAGGCCAGCATCGACTTGACGGAACGTCTCCGTGAAGATATTTTGCTCGACCTTCCGGGATATCCACGGTGCGAAATGGCCGATTCCCCCCGTGAATGCAAGCCTTTCGGCACCATCCTCACGGAGAACGACTACCATCCCGCCACCGAAAACGAGACCCCAGAACAGGAAAAACAAATCTGGAGCGCGCTCGATGACTGGAAACCGTCCGACCAATCCAATCCCAAATCCTGAATAAAAACACTTTTAACAAAAACCATAATTTCTCAACCAACTCACGACCATGGCCGCGCCCAAAAGACGAACGTCCAAAATGAAACAAAAAATGCGCCGGGGAGCCAACCGCTGGAAGTCTCCCCAGCTCAAAACCTGCCCCGAATGCGGCAGCGCCGTCCCCTCCCACACCGCCTGCCCCTCCTGCGGATACTACAAGGACCGACAAGTCCTCAGCGTCGACACCATCTAAGGCCCGTCGTCGCCCCCGCCCCAGACGATCATCCCGCCCCGCACGCCATGACCACCCCGCCCGGTCTGGCCCTACACCCGCTATTCCGCTTGCTGACCCCTTGCCCACCCCGTAGCATGCTCCTTCTGCCCGACACCCCGGCAGAACACTCTTCTCCCCCCCTTTCGCCACCACTCACCGTATGAAAATCGCCATCGACGCCATGGGAGGCGACTTCGCTCCCAAAAATGTCATCGAAGGAGCAAAACTCGCCCTCGAAGAGTTCTCCTCCGTCGAGCAACTCTTCCTCGTCGGCGATACCGAGGCCATCAAGAAAGAAATGGCCGTCCACGAATTCTCCTGGCCACGCACCGAAATCGTCCACGCCTCCCAGGTCGTGGAAATGGGCGACAAAGCCGCTCAGTCTGTGCGCGCGAAACGCGATTCCTCCATCAGCGTCGCCATCGATATGGTCAAAAAAGGAAATGCCGACGCCGTCGTCAGTATCGGCCACACCGGCGCCGCCGTCGCCGCCGCCACCGTCAAACTCCGCACACTCGAAGGCGTCGACCGCCCCGGGATCGCTTCCCCCCTGCCCAACGAACACGGCGTCTGCAATATCCTCGACGCCGGCGCCAATATCGACGCCAAACCCGTTCACCTCCTCCACTACGCCTTCATGGGCGACGTCTACGCCCGCCACGTCCTCGGTGTCGATAATCCCGCCATCGGACTCATGTCCGTCGGCGAAGAAGACGAGAAAGGAAATGACTTCACCCGCGAAACCTTCGCCCTCCTTAAAGACACTTCCCTCAACTTCATCGGCAACGTCGAGGGACACGACCTCTTCGAATCCCCCGTCGACGTCATCCTATGCGATGGCTTCATCGGTAACGTCATCCTCAAAAGCTGCGAAGCCACCGCGAAAGCCATGTCCAAATGGCTCAAGCTCGAAATGCAACGCAGCCCCCTGCGTGTCCTGGGCGCCTCCATGGCCGTCGGCGCCTTCCGCGCCATCAAACACCGCACCTCATACGAATCCGTCGGCGGAAGCCCCTTGCTAGGCGTCAACGGAACCGTCATCATCGGCCACGGCTCCAGCTCCGCCATCGCCATCAAAAACGCCATCCGCGCCGCAGCCGAAGCCATCGAATACAAAGTAAACCCGCTTATCGAAGAAGCTATCCGAGACCACTGCCAAGTTCATGCCTGAGGACTCGCCCGATCCCGAAAACGCCCCCTCCTGCTTAACCGCGATCGCCGGTACCGGCAGCTATGTCCCGGAGAAAATCCTCACCAACGCCGACCTCGAGAAACTCGTCGATACCTCAGACGACTGGATCACCAGCCGCACCGGCATCAAAGAACGACGCATCGCCGCCGATGACGAGGCCACGAGCGACCTCGCCACGAAGGCCGCCGAACGAGCCATGGATCAGGCCGGAATCACCGCCGACGACATCGACCTCCTCATCGTCGCCACGATCTCACCCGATACCTTCTTCCCCGCCACCGCCTGCTTCGTCCAACGTAAACTCCAAGCCAAAAACGCCGTCTGCTTCGATATCGCCGCCGCCTGCTCCGGATTCCTCTACGCCCTCCAAGTCGCCCGCCACTTCGTAAACTCCGGAAACCGCAAAACCGCCCTCATCATCGGTGCCGAAAAACTCAGCTCCATGGTCAACTGGGAAGACCGCAATACCTGCGTCCTTTTCGGAGACGGTGCCGGCGCCGCCATCGTCGTCCGCGATGACGATTCCTCCCAAAAATCCGGCCGTATCCTCTCCAACGTCATGGCCAGCGACGGTGACCAAACCGATATCCTCGTCGTCCCCGGAGGCGGCTCCGCCTGCCCGATTACCCCGGCCAATGCCGATGATAAACTCAATACGATCCGCATGGAAGGCCGCGAAGTTTACAAATACGCCGTCAACGCCATGCGCGCCGCCGCCGAAAAAGCCCTCGATGCCGCCGGACTCACCGCCGATGACATCGACATGGTCATTCCTCACCAAGCCAATCGACGTATCATCGAAGCGATCACCGATCGCCTCGGCATCCCCGGCGAACGAACCTTCGTCAACCTCGATAAATACGGAAACACCTCCGCCGCCGCCGTCGCCATCGCGCTCGACGAAGCAAGCCGCTCCGGCGCCATCAAAAAAGGAGACATCATCCTCCTCGTCGCCTTCGGCGCCGGCCTCACCTGGGCCGCCACCGTCATCGAGTGGTAATCCCGTTTCACGGCAATGCTCGTCGATACCCATTGCCACCTCGCCAGCTATCGCTATCAGGACGATGAAATCCTTGGCCTTGTGGAAAGCGCTCAATCTGCTGATGTCGAGCGCCTTATAAGTATCGGGACCGACCTCGAAGACTGTCGACGCAATCTCGAAATCATCGCGTCCCACCCAAACGTCTTCACCGCCGTTGGCATTCATCCCACTTCCACCCCCGATCTCAAGGCCGACGATTGGCTCGACCAGGTTCGTGCCATGACCGCTCATGATAAAGTCCTCGCCATCGGAGAAATCGGTCTCGACTTCTACCACCCCGCACCCGAACCACTCACCGAAGACCAATACCGCTCACACCAGGAAGAAGTCTTCCGCGCCCAGCTCGACCTCGCCGCCGAGCTCGACCTCCCCGTCGTCATTCACCAACGCAATAGCTACCACGAAATCCTGGAAGTAATGGCCCCCTACCATGGCAAAGTCCGGGCCGTCTTCCACTGCTTCGTCAATACCACCGCCGATGCGCTGAATCTCATCGACCACGGCCACCTCGTCTCCTTCACCGGAATAGCCACCTACAAAAACGCCCCCGAAGTCCAGGAAGCAGCACGCGATCTGCCCCTCGACAAAATCATGGTCGAAACCGACGCCCCCTACCTCTCCCCCGTCCCCCATCGGGGCAAACGCTGCGAACCCGCCTTCACCAGAAATACCGCCGAGCACATCGCCAATCTTCGCGGCATCTCCTTCGAAGAATTCGCGCAGGCCACCACCCAAACGGCGCAGGCGTTTTTCAATCTGCCCTAACCCGCCTCAAACGCCCCCCGCCCGCGCAGTCGGGGCAGTTCCTCACCCTCCGTGCGCGCAATCACCACCGCTGCACACGAGTCACTGAAGATGTTCACCGCGGTCCGGCTCATATCCAGCAACCGGTCCACCGTCAATATCACCGCCGCCCCCGCCGCCGTTTGCGCCGCATCAAATCCCACCGCCTGAAAAATAATGATGATCGCCACCAAACTCGCCTGAGGAACCCCCGCCACCCCGATACTCGTCAGCAGCGCCAGCAACACCACCGTAAACTGCTCGGCAAAGGTCAAATCCCATCCCATCGCCTGGGTAACGAAAATCACCGCCACACACTCATACAACGCCGTCCCATCCATATTAACCGTCGCCCCCAAGGGCAATGTGAAACTGCTCACCCGCTTCGATACCCCCGCATCCTCCCGCACACACTCCATCGTCACCGGTAACGTGGCCGCAGACGACGAGGTGGAGAACGCCGTCAGCAAGGCCGTCTTCATCGCCCCAAAATGCTTCCGCGGATTCACCCGACCCACCACCTTCAACAACATCGGCAACGCCACCACCAAATGCGTCGCCAATGCCCCCACCACCACCAGAAAATATATCCCCAAGGTCTTAAACAATCCCAACCCGGTCGCCGTGACCACCGGCACCAACAAACTGAAAACCCCAATCGGAGCAAATTTCATGATCCCGTTGGTTATCATGATCATGATCTCGTTCACCCCGGAAAAAAAAGACACCAAGGTCCCCCTAGTCCCCTCCGGCAACCTCGTCATCGCCGCCCCAAACAAGATACTGAAAAATATCAGCCCCAACATCTGCCCTTCCGCCGCCGCCCCAACAACATTCACCGGTATCATCCGCTTGAATACTTCCAAAACATCTGTCGCCCCACGCTCCCGAGCCGATTTCACCTGCTCCATGGTACTCGGAGACCCCGCCTCCCGATCCTTGTCGATCAACTCCGCGATGTCCGCATTCGGCGCACCGTCAACAAGCCCCGGCTTCACCGTATTCACCCAGCTTAGCCCGATCAAAATCGCCAGCAAACTGCTGCACGCATAAAATAATATCGTCTTCCCCCCCAAGCGACCAAACCCTTCCATCGTCCCCAAACTCCCAATTCCCAAAACCACCGATGCCACCACCAAGGGCACAATGATCATCTTCAACGCATTCAAAAACAACACCCCGAGAAACTTGCAGGCCCCAAAAACAAAACTCGCCAAGTTGCTCTCCCCTTCCCCAGGCAAAGTACGCTGCAAAATCAATCCCACGCCCGTCGCCAAAATCAGCGCAATGATGATTTGCCAATGAGTCTTTATCTTCGGCATGCCGCCACCCTACCCGCTCCACCCCAAGCGAACGCAAGCAAAACCCGCCTTTCCCCTCTTTTCCCCGCCAAGATTATTCCTGTCTTTCTTGGTATTCCTGCCTAAATTCTCTCTCCCATGTCCGATTCCGTCCGCACCCGCTTCGCCCCATCCCCGACCGGCTACCTCCACGTCGGCGGCGCCCGCACGGCCCTCTTCAACTGGCTCTACGCCCGCCACTCCGAGGGCAAATTTGTCCTCCGCATCGAAGATACCGACGAATCTCGCAACACCCCCGAAGCCAACGCCGCTATCTTCGACAGCCTCAATTGGCTCGGCCTCGACTGGGACGAAGGCCCCAACATGGCCGGCGATCACGCCCCCTACCGCCAAAGCGAACGCAAAGAAATCTACGATCAATACTTCGCCAAACTCGAAGAGGCCGGTCTCGTCTACGAAGAAGACGGCGCCATGCGCTTCAAAGCCCCAAACACCGATATCACCGTTCCCGATCTCATTCGGGGTAAAACCACGTTCAACAACCGCGAAGAACCCGACATGACCATCCGCCGCGCCGATGGTTCCTACATCTTCCACTTCGTCAATGTCGTCGACGACATCGAAATGCAAATCACCCACGTTTTGCGGGGGGACGATCATCTCTCCAATACCCCGCGCCACCTCGATCTCTACCGGGCCCTCGACGCTCCGCCTCCACAGTTCGCGCACATTCCTCTCATTCTGAACCAGGACGGATCCAAAATGAGCAAGCGCGACCAAGGTGCCAGCGTCACCGAATACATCGAACAAGGCTTCCTCCCCCACGCCGTCGTCAACTACCTCGCCCTCCTCGGATGGTCCCCGGGCGAAGACCGGGAAATCCTCGAACTCGAAGAAATCATCAAACTCTTCGATATCCCTTCAATTAATCGAAGTAACGCCCACTTCGACCTCAAAAAATGCCGCTGGATGAACCAACAATACATCCAGAACATGTCCGACGACTCGTTCCTCTCGGCTGTTCGTAAGGACTTCTCCCACCTCGATCTCCCCGACGATGCGCTCCTCCTGGCCAAGCCCCGCGTCGAAACCTTTTCCGAAGTCGATGAGGTCCTCAAACCTGTCGCCGACGAAAGCGCCGACGCCGATCCCAACGCCGCCGCCAAAGTGGCCGCTAATCCCCAGAACAAAGAAGTCCTCACCGCGCTTGCCGGACTGCTCGATTCCGCTGCTTGGTCCGAAGACGGTATCAAGGACGCCGTTGCGGCGTGCGCCGGCCGGTTCGAACTGAAACCCGGCAAAATCATGTTCCCTCTCCGCGTCGCCGCCACCGGCGCCCCCCACGGCGTCGACCTTGTCCCCAGCCTGATCATGATCGGGCAGGAAGAAACCACTCGACGCATCCGCGCCCGATTGCAGACGATATTCCCGTCGTGAAAGACGTTTACACCTACGACGACCTCCAATCTTGGGATTCATCAACGGACGACCTCGCCCCGCCCGCCCGCCTCTCCGTCTTCGGCGCCCCCGTCGCCCACTCCCTGTCCCCACAAATGCACAATCCCGCCCTTGAAACCGCGGGGATCGATTCCCAATACGTCCGTCTCCAAATCGAACCGGACCAGCTCGCAGACGCCCTGCGCCTCCTCCCTCAAAAGAATTTTATCGGAACGAACATCACCATTCCTCATAAGACCAACGCTCTGGAAGCAATGGATGAAGTTGATGACCTCGCCCAACGAATCGGGGCCGTCAACACCGTTGTGATAGAGAACGATACCCTCATTGGCTTCAATAGCGATGGCCCGGGCTTCCTCCGAGCCATCCGCGAAGAGTTCTCCGTCGACGTCAGCGATCTCCGGATCATGATACTTGGAGCCGGAGGAGGCGCCGGCCGGGCCGTCGCTGTGCAATGCGCCGTCGAAGAATGCGAACGTCTTGTCCTCGTCAATCGCACCGCCGAGAAAGCCCAACTTCTTGCTGATGAACTCAATCAATACTTCGACGATGAACGTGTAAGCGGCCCCGGCGACCGTCTCAAAGCTCTTCCGTGGGATCACGACGCCATGAAACCGGAGCTCGACGAAATCGATCTCATCGTCAACGCCACCTCCCTGGGGATGAAACGAACCGATCCCGATCTCCTCCCCGACTCTCTGATCCAGCCGCACCATCTCATCTACGACATGGTCTACAGTCCGCCACGCACCAAGCTCATCTCTTCAGCCCATACCGCGGGCGCCCGCGCCGCCAATGGCCTCTCTATGCTCCTCTGGCAAGGCGCCATCTCTTTCGAATATTGGTTCAATCGCGAACCCCCCGTCGAAAAAATGCGCCAGGGCCTCCTCGACGCCCTCGCCGCTCCCTGAGCCGAAGCGCTTACCCCATCTCCCGCGCCGCCGCAACATCTCGCCCGATCTGCGCCTTTAACGCGTCGAGGCTCTCAAACTTCTCCTCCGCCCGCAGGTAGCACGAAAATTGCACCTCCAAGTCCTTCCCATACAAATCCTCATCCACATCAAAAAGATGCACCTCAAGCATCCGCTTCACCTCCCCACCCTCCACCGTCGGACGATGCCCCAAGTTGCCCACTCCTCTCACTTCCCGCCCATCTAACGTCACCGTCACCGCATACACCCCCAGGGGCGGAAACTCCTCATTGTGCACCGTTAAATTCGCCGTCGGAAAGCCCAACTCACGCCCCAACTTGCGCCCCTCAATCACCGTTCCCAATACCGTATACTCCCGCCCCAGCAATCGCGCCGCTCTCCCAAAATCTCCCTCCTGCACCGCCAATCGAATCGCCGAACTGCTCACCACCTCGCCATCCACCGCCACCGGTTCCACCCCGCACACCTCAAACCCATCCCGCTCCCCAACCTCCTTCAGCAACTTTAGATCACCCGCCCGCCGATACCCAAAACTCCACTTCTCCCCAACGCTGATCTGCCGCAAAGGTTCACACGCCCCACCCAACGCCTCGATGAATCGCTCCGCCGGCCACCGCGAAAACGCCTCATCAAACGGCACCACCAGCAAATACTCCACCCCCAATAACCGCTTCAGCAGCTCAATCTTGTGCCTCGTCGCCGTCAACAAGCGCGGCGCATCATCCGGCCGCAGGACCCGAATCGGGTGCGGATCAAAAGTCACCACCACCGCATTCCCTTCCCCGGCCGCCCGCGCCGATTCCACCGCCGACCGAATCACCGCCTGGTGCCCCAAATGCACTCCGTCAAAAACACCGATCGCTAAACAGATCGGGCCCGGCACGCCCCGAAGCTCATCTATCCTGCGCAATATCTCCATCGTCCCACTCCACGCCTTCGCCTCAAGCCCCCCTGAGTTTCGACACCTCCGGCAAACTCAACATCCGCTCAACCACCTTCTCCTTCGGACCCGCTTTCAATTCCCCAAACGTCAACGCCCCGTCCGCTTCAAATCGCCCCGACTTTGTCCGCCTCAACGCACTCAAATGCCCGCCGCACCCCAGCTCCTTCCCAATGTCATGCGCATACGTCCGCACATAAAAACCCTTGCTGCACACCACCCGAAAATCCACTTCCGGCAACTCCACTCGAGTGATCTCATAGCGATACACATGCACCAAGCGCGCCTCCCGCTCCACCGTCTTCCCCTGCCGCGCCAGCTTGTATAACGGCACGCCATCCTTCTTGATCGCCGATACCATCGGCGGCGTCTGATAAAAATCTCCCTCAAATTTCTCAAATGCCGCCCTCACCTCCTCATCACTAAACTCCGGCACGTCCTTCTCCTCCACGACTTCTCCCTCCTTGTCCTGCGTGTTCGTCTCCTTCCCCAAGGTAATCGTCCCTACATATTCCTTATCCTCACTCATCAACAAATCCTGAATCTTCGTCGCCCGGCCCACCACTAGGATCAACAAGCCCGTCGCCATCGGGTCTAAAGTCCCGCAATGACCAATCTTCTTCATCCCCAAACTCCGCCGCGCCACCGCCACCACATCGTGCGATGTCATTTCCGGCTCTTTGTCGATTAGCAGAACGCCGTCGATACTATCCTTCGAAACACTCATTGACCGCTCCCAGGAATGCCGCTTCCACTTCTTCGATCGTCCCCGATACCCGCGCCCCTGCCGCCAAGCGATGCCCGCCGCCGTTGAACTTCTTGCACAATTCGCTCACATCCACCTCAGGCGTCTTCGACCGCGAACTGATCCGGATATGCCCGTCGTCCAATTCTTCAAAGAACACCGCCACCTGCACACCCTCGATGCCTCGAATCGTGTTGATCAAATCCTCAGTGTCCTCCGGATGCGCCCCCACCTTGTCCCGCGCTGCAATCGTCAAGCCCCAACTCGCCACCCGTCCGTCGTCGCTGATCTTCAAAACATTCAATAACTCCCGCAACAACTCCACTCGCCGCCGGGGATAACTGTCAAAAATTTGCTCCGATATCTTCCCCACATCCACCCCCTCGCGAATCAACTCCGCCCCGATCTCAAACGTCTTCGCCGTCGTGCTCGGATACTGAAAAGAACCCGTGTCCGTCGTAATCCCCGCCCACAAAGCGTTACGCACCTCCTCCGTCAAAGGAACCTTCAATGCATGAATCAACTCATACAAAATCTGACCCGTCGCCGGTGACTCTCCGTCGATGTAATTCACATCCCCGTATCCCGGATTGCTCACGTGATGATCAATATTCACCCACTTCACATCCTTCCCTTCCACCAATCCCAATACCCCGCTCCCAACACGGTTCTGCACCGCCGTATCCAACGCACACACCACGTCCACCTCCACCCCGTCCGGATAAGCGTCCGGCGTCTCAATGGCGTCCACGCCCGGCAAAAAACGAAACACCCCCGGTATCCCGTCCTGGTTTACCATGATCACCTCCTTACCCATCGATCGCAGCGCATACCCCATTGCCAAAGTCGAACCAATCGCATCCCCATCCGGCCTCACATGACTCGCGACCAAGAAACGCTCGTTCCCCTCCAGTATCTCGCCGATCTCCTCAAATGTCGCGTTCTTCACTTCACTCATTGCTCTCGTCTAGTCCTTCACTTTCTTCGTCAATCAAATCTTCGCCCGCCCCCTCCGCCGCTTCCAAATCATCCATAATCGCCATTACCCTCACCCCGCGCGCAATCGAGTCATCAAGCTTGAAGTGCAGATGCGGCGTATACTTCAAAACCACCCGCTGCCCCATCTTATGCTGAATCGCCCCGCGATTCTGATTCAATTTCTCCAATACCGCCTCGTGCCGATGCTCCGGACCAATCACGCTCACATACACATGCCCCTGACGCAGATCCGGCGTCACATCCACCTCGTTCACCGTCACCAACACCTCGTCAAACACGTAATCCTTCTGCACAATCTCGCTCAGCTCCCGTTTGAGCAGTTCCTTTACTCGCAGCAGCCGATGTTTCATCCCGTCAATGTCCTGTCTCAATATCTAATCAAACACCCGCTTCCATCCCATGCCCGGCGATGCCCGATATCCCCCGATCCTACAGCGTCTGATCAATCTTCTCCAGTTCGTAACACTCAATGACGTCCTCCACCTCATACTCGTTGAAGTTCCCCAGTCGAATCCCGCACTCTAACCCGTTGCGGACCTCGTTCACGTCATCCTGGAATCGCCGAAGCGTCTGCACCGCTCCATCATATACCGGCTGGTCCCCGCGCAATACACGCGCATGACCCGCCCGCAAAATCTTGCCGTCGCTCACCAGACACCCCGCTACCCTGCCACCCGACAACTTGAATATCTCCTTAACCTTGGCATGCCCCACGACATTCTCGCGCATCTCCGGATCAAGCATCCCCAACATCGCCTCACGCATCTGATCAATAAGCTCGTAAATGACGCTGTAAAGCTTCACCTGAACCCCTTCCCGCTTCGCCGCGCTCACCGCCTTGCCTTCCACCTTGGTGTTGAACCCGATGATAATCGCATCCGATGCACTCGCCAACAACACGTCAGATTCCGTGATCGGTCCCGCACTCGAATGCAAAATATCCACATCCACTTTGTCCGAATCCACCCCTTTTAACTCCCCGATAATCGCTTCCGCCGTTCCCGCCACGTCCGTCTTCAAAACGATCTTCAATACCTTCTTCGTCGCATCATCAATCGAAGCAAACAACGACTCCAGCGTGCTCCGCTTCGGCTGCTCAAGCTTCTCCTTACGCAATTCATCCAGTCGCGCCTCACTCAATCGCTTCGCCGCCCGCTCATTCTCCATCTCCACCAACTCGTCGCCAACGTTTGGTAACCCATTGAAACCCAATACCTCAACCGGCGTCGCCGGAGAAGCCTCTTTCACCTGCTCCCCTCGGTCGTTAATCAATGACTTCACCTTGCCCGAATGCGGTCCGCAAATAAACGGAATCCCAGGCTTCAAAGTCCCCGAACTCACAATCACCGTCGCCGTCGGCCCCTTGCCCGCCTCCATCTTCGCCTCAATCACCGTCCCACGAGCCGCCGCATCCGGATTGGCCTTCAACTCTAATACCTCCGCCTGCAACGCCATCATCTCCACCAAGGTATCCAAGCCCGTTCCCTCCGTCGCCGATACGTCCACGCATACAGTCTCACCACCCCAGTCCTCCGGCGTCAAATCCATCTCTTGAAGCTGCGTCCGCACTTTCATCGGGTCCGCCCCCTTCATGTCCACCTTGTTCACCGCCACCATGATCGTCACCCCAGCCGCCTTCGCGTGATCAATCGCTTCCTTCGTCTGCGGCATCACTCCGTCGTCCGCTGCAATAACCAACACCACAATATCCGTCACGTTCGCCCCACGCGCCCGCATCTCCGTGAAGGCCGCATGCCCCGGTGTGTCAATCAACGTGATCTTCTTCCCGCCCTTCTCAATCGAATACGCCCCCACATGCTGCGTAATCCCGCCCGCCTCCCCGGCCGTAACCCGGCTCTCCCGCAAGGCATCCATCAGCGACGTCTTTCCGTGATCCACATGCCCCATGAAAGTAATGATCGGCGGCCGCAACTGAAGCTCGTCACCCCCCTCCGTCTCCACCTCAGGCGGCGCCTCCGGCTCCTCAATCACCTCCTCCACTTTGTGAACCCCGCCACCCTTCTCACGCTTCTCACGCTCAAAAACAAACCCATGCTTTTCACACAGTTGCACCGCAATGTCCGGCTCAATCGACTTGTCCTGGCTGACAAATACCTCCAGCTGCAACAAGTCCTGAATGATCTTGAACGGCTTCAGCCCCATCGCCTCCGCCAAATCCTTTACGATGATCGGCGGCTTGATGTTGATGATCTTGGCCGGATCAATCTCTTCCTCCCCGGATTCCTCCTCCGCTGCTTCCTCACCCTCCTCACTCCCAGCGTCACTTTCTCCCTGTTCGCCACTCGCCGCCGCGTCGTCGCCCTTCTCCTCCTGCGCGTCACCCTCCTCCTCCTCCCCTTCCTCGTCGATTAAGGAGAGAACCTCCTTCTTCTTTTTCTTGGCCTCCTCTTCCTTCTTCTTAGCCTCTTCCTCAACAACGGACTTGTCGTCCTCGGCCTTCTTCTTGGCCGCGGCGACGGCCGCTTTCGACTTTTCGGATGCAGATTCGGAAGCCATAAAAATCTCTATAAAAGAAAATAGTTCTGTTCGGGGCACAGCTCATAGCAGCTATGCAGTTTCGGGTTTCGCCTCACTCTCGGCGCCACCATCGGAAGCGACACTCTCTTCGGGTTCTTCTTCGTTCGCTCCATCGTCACCGCCCTCCGCGGCTTCGACTTCGATGTCCGCTTCGGGCTCGGCTTCCTTGGCCGGAGCCTCTTCCTCAACAACCTCGTCCTCGACAACCGCGCCCACCTCAGGTGCCGCCTCATCAGAAACTTCACCAGAATCATCCGCCGATGCCACTTCTTCACCACCATCTCCGTCTTCAGCCGCACCCGTCTCTCCACCACTTTCCCCGTCCCCATCGCTACCACCATCACCAGCCGGCACCTCCGCCACCTCACCGCCACCAACCGCTTCCACCGCCGCCGCCAAAATCTTACGCCCCTCATCCTCTTCCACCTCCAAAATCTCCGCAATATCATCCGCATCCACCGCCGCAATCGTCTCCACACTCACCAACCCGCCCTGCACCAACTTCAACGCCACCTCATGCTCCAATGACAACTTGTCAGCAATAATCGCCGCCGCATCCTCCACCCGCGCCTCAAAGGCCTCGTGCGCCGACTCGTCCTTCTCCACCTGCACATCCCAGCCCAGCAAACGAGACGTCAGACGCGCATTCTGCCCGCGGCGACCAATCGCCTTCGATAACTCACTCTCATCCACCGTCACCCGCACCTTCTTGATGTCCTCTTCCAAGGTGATGCTCCGGATAATCGCCGGCTTCAACGCCTCCGTCACAAACTCCTTCGGCTCGTCACTCCACCGAATAATATCCACCTTCTCGTTGTTCAACTCGCGCACGATGTTCTTCACCCGCGCACCCCGAAGCCCCACGCACGCACCCACCGGATCCACCTTCTCATCCGAACTCCATACCGCCACCTTCGTCCGGTATCCCGCTTCCCGAGCAATCCCACGCATCTCCACCGTGTGATCCGCAATCTCACTCACCTCAAACTCAAACAAACGCCGCACAAAATTCGGATGACTCCGCGACAAAATAATCTCCGGCCCGCGTGATCCATTCTCCACCGCCACCACATACGCCCGTAAACGATCCCCAATATTATACTCCTCCGTCGTCACCCGCTCTCGCGCCGGCATCACCCCCTCAAACTTGCCCAAATCAATAATCACATCCGAACGCTCAAAACGGCGCACCGTCCCCGCAACAATGTCCCCGGCGCGATCCTTGAACTCCTCGTAAATCATCGCCTTCTCAGCCTGACGAAGACGCTGCATCATCGCCTGCTTCGCCGTCTGTGCCGCAATCCGTCCAAAATCGTTCGGCGTCACCTCCACATCCACCTCGTCCCCCAATGCCACGTCCGGCTTGATCCGCTGCGCCGTCGCCAACGCAATCTCATCAAATGGCTTCTCCACCGTCTCCACCGCCACCAACTTCGCAATCGCCTTGATCGACCCCTTGTCCGGATCCACCTCAATTCGCAATTCCCGCGCCGGCCCCACACTCCGCCGCGATGCCGACAAAAGGGCACTCTCCAGCGCCTCGACCATCGTCGCCCGGTCGATCCCTTTCTCCTTCTCAAAATATTCAAGAACCGCTAGCAGCTCGTTTGTCATCTTCGATTTCTACATCCACTATAAATAAAAAAAGTGGGACATAAGCCCACTCATGACTTCAAAAGGGAGCTGGCTCCCCTGAAGGCTCTGGTGTGAAGCCATCCAACATAGAATCCTCGTCCGAAACCCGCAAGGATAAATCTGCGGACCCATCCGCCGTCCCAAATGCCCCCCGCGCCGTGTTCTTCGACGCCGCCGGGACCCTCCTCCGGCTCCGCCATCCCGTCGGCACCCAATACGCCAAAATCGCCGCCCAGTTCAACCTCACCCTCGATCCCCAGGCCCTCGAATCCGCCTTCCAGCAACAATGGCAGCTCATGCCCCCCCAAAACCCGGGCGCCCCCATTCCCGACGACGGCAAAGCATGGTGGCGCCAACTCGCCTTCGCCACCCTCGACAGCCTCGACCTCCCGGAACCCGTCGCCACCCCCACACGGAACGACTGGTTCGAGGGCCTCTACGCATTCTACGCCCAACCCCGCGCCTGGACCCCCTACCCCGACGTCATCGATACCCTCACACACCTCTCGCGCCTCCCCGATCTCACCCTCGGCATCATCTCAAATTGGGACGGCCGCCTCCGCACCGTCCTCGACGGCCACCAGCTCAGCCCATTCTTCGACCACATCACCATCTCCTCGGAATTAGGCTACAGCAAACCACACCCCGAAATCTTCCACACCACCTGCCGCCTCGCCGGCGTCGCTCCCGAAGATTCACTCCACGTCGGCGACCATCCCCTCCACGATTGGAAAGGGGCTGCCGACGCCCGCCTCCAAATCTTCCCGCTGGACCGAAGCACCCGCGACCTCACGGAACTGATCGAGACCCTCCCCGGGACTTAAGACTTGCAACCCCCCCCGTTTTGAATACTTTCCCTCCATTCTCGACCGGAGAGACGGGTGGATAGCTCAGTTGGTAGAGCAGTGGCCTTTTAAGCCATTGGTCCTGGGTTCGAGCCCCAGTCCACCTACGCCCCCTCCTCTCCCCGAATATCGATCTCCTCCGTCCGCCCTAAGCAGACGCTTCTCCCTCACCCGCTTCTCCGCCCTCGGAATCAGCATCCTCACCTTCGCCCGATTCTTCTCCTTCCGCCTCCGGAGCCGCATCCGCACCCCCGTCCCCCTCCTCCGCAGGAGTATCTCCGCCCTCGCCCGCTGGCGGCGCCTCACCTTCCATCGGTGCCTCGCCACCCTCACCCTCCGCAGAAGCATCCGTCGGCATTTCACCCGCCCCCTCCGCAACAGTATCCTCCACGACCGCACCACCCTCTTCCCCACCGCCTTCCGTGGCCGGCAACACTTCCGCATACTCCTCAAATCCCGCCGGAACCGTCCCCTTCCCAAACATCGTCTTATACAAATACGTCGCCGCATGCAGCTGACGCAACCGAGTCCGGTTCGCCTCAAGCTTCTCCGGCTCGGCCACCAACAAATCCATCACCCGACGAATCGCCTGACCCGATACCTCGATGTCATTGCCATACCCAAAGGTCGCCGTCCGATAAAAATCATCGATCGCCGGCTTCGTCTCACCCGCCGCCGACCGCGACAACCCCCGCATGAACGTGAACTGCGTCAAATACCGGGGCGCCATCGCCTTGATGTGACCGTCTTCCGTGTTCTCCGCCAACAAAGCATTCACCGCCTCCCAATCCTCCCGCCCTACCGCCGCCCAACCCGCATCCAACCCCAACTGCAAATGCAAAGACTCATCGAGCGCCGCCTGCAATTTCGCACGCGTCTCCTCCGTCAATATCGCCGCCAATTCCGAATACATCCCCCCCTTCCGCAACGACTCCAGCTGCAAATACCGCGCCATCGCCGCAGGACTCGCTTCCAAAGTCACAATGTCCACGTAATCGTCCGCAATCTTGCCCAAGGCCGGCGCCGCCTCCGCATACTTCCCGGATCGATATAAAATCACCGCCTCCGCCCACCCTTCCGGATCATCAAACTCAATGCTCACGATGTCCGCCAGCGCCGTCGTGTCCGTGGCCGGATTGTCCGGGGTATACTGCCAGAGAATCCCCTGCTCGTTCGCCTTCACCAAAAACACCACGTTCGACCGGCTGTCCGCCAACTCAATCGTCGCACGCAACGGCTCCGCCGCACCCACCGCGGCCGCCATGCCTAACAAAATGCCCGCGACCGCCCCGATCCCTGTTGTTTTGCTCATCGTCCTCATCGCTCGATCAAATCTACTCCTGTTCAAATCGTTGCTTCGCCTTCTCCTCCTCCGCAATCCGCGCATCGTCCGCCGCAATCATCTCCTGCATCCCCGGCGTCTCCAGTATCTCGTCCAATCGCCGGATACACTGTCGGAGCCAATCGTCATTCTCCTCACCCTCAAGATGCCCCAGCTGATCCTGCACCTCCTTCAACATCCGGTAAGCCGCCAGCTTGCCTTCATCCGTCCCCTTCCCCCACTCAATGTTCGCGTTCCGCAACATCGCCCGCGGCCCCCAATCCAAATACGCCTTGAACAACACATAAACATTCAAATAAGCCTGCTGCGCCCGTCCCGTCTCCCCCTTGCCCTCATAGGCCCGCGCAATCATGAAGTTCGCCTTCGGCCGCCCCGTCCGATTGTTTCGATTGTCGAGAAACTTCGTTGCCGTATCGTAAAGCTTCTCCCAATCCTCCTTGTTGAAATACAAATCCATTAGCCCCAACAAGGCCTCCCGCTGCAGTTCCGGAGTCTGGAAAACATCGATCACCTTTCGGAATCGCTCCTCCGCTCTTGCCAACTCCGCCGCATCCTTCGATCCCGCTTCGATCTTGGCCAGTTCCACAAGCGCGAATGGATGAATGTCGCTTGTCGGCCGATTCAATATCTCCTCAAACCAATCCACCGCCAGGAACGGATTATCCGTCGTCGCAATGTATCGCCCCAAAGCTAGCAAGATATAACTGCTCAATTCCGCGCGGTCATACTCTCGCAACATCGCGAAAGACTCATCAATCGCCGCCTGCCGCTTCGCGAGCTCCGGATCGCCTTCCTCCATCCCCTCGGTCAACCCCTCCAATAACTCAATCTTCGAAATCAACACCCAGGCCAGCAAGGCCTTCGACTCGTCCAGCC
Organism: Verrucomicrobiota bacterium; assembly: GCA_039028175.1. Classification (GTDB taxonomy): domain Bacteria; phylum Verrucomicrobiota; class Verrucomicrobiia; order Verrucomicrobiales; family DEV007; genus JBCDBW01. The sequence goes on along the minus strand of JBCCIR010000038.1, from coordinate 20,831 downwards.
CGTCATAATTGTCCAACTTCTGAATCGTCGCATCCACCCCGATCTCATCCTTCGAAATCGTTACGTAAGAGTTGATCGCCGCTTCCAAACCTTCCGAGTCCTCCTCCTTGCTCACCTCCACAATAATGTCCTCCAATCGGTCCAACCCCTCCACCGTCCGGTCCAGCTGGATCAACGCGTCCATCCCGGTCACCGCCACCTTGATCCGATGCTCGCTCTCCGGATACTGCGCGAAAAATTCGTCATACGCCCCCGCCGCCGCGTCCCACTTCTCCTGCTTCACCAACACATCCACCAGCTTTCCAAGCGCATTCGACGCCTCGTCCGGGTTGCCCAAGGCCTCCGCCGTCCCACGCGCCTTCCCATACGCCTCCTCCGCCCCCGCATAATCCTCTTGCGTCACCAGGATGTCCCCCTTCAATACCAACGCACTGTCCAACACCGACGACGCCGGAAACTCATTCTCCAAACGCTCGATCAACTCCAACGCCCGATCAAAATTCTCGTCCTGCAGAATGTATTCGCACAAGGCCCGTTCAAACAACGCCACATCCAACAACGGCGACTCGGGAAAATCCGTGATATAAGAATCAAACAACACCGCCGCCTTGTCATACTGATCCATCTTCATCAGGTTGCTCGGCAAAAAATAACGCGAATTCACCACGTAAGGACTGTTCGGATAAGTCTCCACGTGCCCCTCCAACACCGGCTGCGCATCCTCATACTGCGTCAGGTAATAATACGATCCCCCGAGGATAAACTCGATGATGTCCCGCGCCTTCGATCCCTCATCCAGCGTATCCCGCACATCCAATGCAATCTCGATACAAGTCTCGTATTCCCGCTCCTGGAACAAAGTCCCGATCATTAAACTCGAAACCTGGTCATACAACTCATGCGTCGGAAAGTTCTCGATGAACTCTAGCCCAAAGCGCTGCGTCCCCTCCACGTCGCCCGTTCCCGCCGCCCCGCGCGTTGCCCCGAACAAAATCGCCGGACGATCCGAGCTGTCCTGGAAACGCCGCTCAATGTCCTGGTACAAAACATAATACGCTTCCAGATCACCCACGCCGTCATAACACGCCGCAATCCCGCGCAGCACATTCAAATCCAGCGGATCTCCCTTCGCCAGCTCCGCGTCAATCTTGTCGATCTCAACCTGCAACTTCTCCGTCACGCCACCGTAATCCGCCGCCCGGTCCATCAAGTCCGCCTTTGCATCCTCCAAACCCGCGTAAAGACTGTATACCCGCAGCGCAAAAGCAAATTGCTTCGCCTGCCCCGCCTGCTGCGCCAATTGCACCACGAGCGGGTTATACCGCTGCATCTCCCAAGGCCGCATCCGCAACCGGCCGATATACTCGTCCAAAAACTCGTTCGCCACCACCATCACCTCGGGATCCTCCGGCGCCTTCTTTACCCACGCCATCCCCAAATGGAAAAAACCCTGGATCAAACTCGGCGTCTTCACCTTGTATGCCACCTGGTTGTCAAACACCCGCTTCAAACTCAATTTCGCCTCCTCCATCTGCCCCACGTTCGACTGACAAATCGCCAAATTAATGAAATAAGCGCCCGGCTCCATCTCGTCCGGCTCCGGCTTTAACTGCTCGAACTTTTCATACAACTCCAGCGCCTTCTCATAGTTCTGCGCCAGCTGCTCGCACAACGCCCACTGAAACACCGAACGCTTCTCATACGGGTTGATACTCTCGCGCACATCCCCGCGCGGATCATCCGGACGCAGATTGTAAAACTCCTCATGACACTTCCGGAAAGACTCCGCCGCACTCGCGTAATCCTTCAGCTTCATCTCGCAGAAGCCCTTGTTGTAATAAATCCCGCCGAACATCGGACCGTAATCCGGCAACGCAAACTCCCCATACTCCGCAATAATACTGTCCGCTAGCTTCAAGCCCTCTTCCCAATTCCCCTCGTTCATCGCGGAGATCGACTTGTTGTATAACACCTCGATCGAATCCTGCGCCCGCACCGGCTCCGGCACGAATAACATCGCAAGTGAGACGGCCGCGACACCGCCGAATAGCGTCTTCGTCAAGGGGTGTTTCATGAGTGGGTTGGGAAAGCGCTGCAAATAATATAGTGTCGATTCGGCCCCACCGAAAGTCCTTCCGCGATCGAATTACAAACGCGGCCGGCCCTCCAGGCGCCATCAAAAATTCAGGTCATCTCTTCGAACGCTTCGGGCCTCACCTAATCTTCCTTAAAGCCCGTCAAGGTCACATGCGTGATATCCGCGTCCGCCAAAGCATTCAAAACATCCACCAACCGCTGCCCCTTCGATAAATCATCCGCCGCCACCACCACCAAAGGCTTCGATTGAGACAACTCCGCAATCCGCTTGTATTCGTCCAACTTGCCCGTCAATAGCGGCAAGTCCCGGGAGTCCACGTTCGAGTCCAATACCTCGCTGTTCACAATGACCGCGCCCTCCGCATCCACCTCGATCGTCATCTGGTCGATCTGCACGTCCGTCGCCGAACTGTCCGGATTCTGCGTCGGCAATTGCAAACCCAAATCCGCCTCCCGCTTCTGCAAGGTCGACGTCACCAGGAAATAGATCAAAAGCAGAAAGCTGACATCAATCAACGGCGCAATCGAAAGTTCCGGTTCGTCATCCGGCTCCGCTTTCAATGTGTGCTTCCGTCCCATTCGCTCGCGTCCTTACTTGTCCGTTACGTAACTTGAGAAAATCACATCAATCACCCCGGCCGCTCCCGCCCCCGTGACCGCCTTCTTGATCTGCTTTACCTCCACCTCCCGATCCGCCCGCACATACAATCGAGACTTGATCCCGTTCGCATCGTGCAACGCCTTGATCTCCCGCACATAGCGCGCCACCGCATCCTCATCCTCCAAAGGCTGCAAATCCACATTCAACATGTCGCCGTTCGCCCGGATATTCACCACGATTCGCCCCTCGCCCGTCTTCGCCACCTCCGCCTCCTTCGCGACCGGTATCTTCACCTCCTTGTCGATCCGCGTCAGAATCAAGGTCGAATTCACCATGAAGAAAATCAGCAACAGAAACACCAAGTCGATCATCGGGGACATGTCCACCTTCAGATCTTCCTCCGGGGGCTTGGAGGCCTCTGTCAATTTTCTCGACGCCATACGCTCGTCTGCGCTTCAGAAGTTCAAGACCGGCCCCTTCTTGGACCCCGGTCCCCTCGCTCCCTAGCCGTGCAATCCTTCCGGGACCTTCGCAAACTGCTGCTCAGCATTCACCGCGGCAATACTGGCATCCATCGCCTCAAACGCCACCGTGTGACACTCCGCCACTCGCTTCGCCAACATGTTCTTGAAGAAGAAAAAGACAAACAAGGCGGGAATCGCCACAACAAGACCGCTCGCCGTCGTGATCAACGCCTCGGAAATGTTCGCCGCCAACTTCGAAGGATCGGACCCCCCCGACGTCCCCAAGGTGGCAAACGCTTTGATCATACCCGAAACAGTACCCAAAAGACCAACCATTGGCGCCGCCTGCGATATAATCGAAAACCAAGTGATCGCCGCCATGTACCCCCGGTTCTCCTTCACCGTAAACTCCGCGATCGCATCGTCCACGTCGTCCCGCCCCAAAGTCTCCGCGTCCGTCGCATCCACGTGCGGCAACGCCGTCGCCATCATCCGCCCCAGGTAACTCGGGCTCTCCGCACAAGCCTCAATCGCACTCCGCACCCGGCACTCACTCATATGCGCCATCAACGTCTCCTGCAACTCCGGCGGAATAAACTTCTTCTTTCCCAGTTGCAGAAAATTATAAACCGCCAAGGCAATCAACCCGACCGAGAAGATGGCCAGCGGAATCATCGCCCAGCCACCCTGCCTGATTTGCGTCCACATCGTCGTCGGGGCCGCCTCGGCATCGCCACCCTCCTCCTGTGCAATCAATTCAGGACCAAATAGGGCCATGACAAAAAAGAGCCCGATGATAACAAGGAGCGCCTTTGCTCCACTCTGATAATAACGATGGTTCAACATGATGATAGTCTCGTTGGTGGTGTCGCCGGAAAGAAATTCCCAAGCGTTCTAAGAGGGTTTGGAAAGATCATTATGTCGCGTATCGGCCCGTTCCTGTAAAGCACAATCTGACACTTTGCCCAATGCCCATCACGCCTCGCCTAACGCCTCCTCCCATTCCCCCTCCCACCACCCTGCCCCGACCTAACTCACGGCCCCTGTACCGCCGCCGGAGCCGGTGCAGGCTCGATCGCAGGCGCCCCCGTCAATAACGCGTTCACCAAGGGAACCACTTTCTCCGCCACCGCCTCATTGCCCTCCAAGGTCAATATCGCGTCATCCATGAAGTTTCGCTTCAACTTGGCTATTCGACCGTTCAAAGAATAAAACATCACGCCCTCCTCCGTACAGCGCGCCCTCCCCGCCTCATAAAACCGGTCCACCTCCGCATCCACCCACCCCGGATCCGGCCGCGCCAAATCCGATGTCGCCGATGGCCCCGTCAATACCGGCATCCGCAATGTCATCACCTCGTCCGGCCCCAACAACGTGTGATGCAACACCGGCTCTCCAAGAATCAACAACTTCGTCCCCGTCCGACGCGACAATTCAATCATCTTGTCGATCCCGTCCAAATACTCCAACAACGGATCATTCTGCACCGCCCGCTCAATCCCCTCCACGCGAGGCAACCGCCCAAACGCCACACGCCGCCGCTCAAAAACCTCCGCCAAATAATTCTCCCGCCCCAACAACCGCTGCCGCTGCGCGTTCCGGCTCCGGTCACGCTGATTCCTCAAAAAACGATACAGATGCGACCACTCCGTCGCCGACTTCTTCCAGGACGAACGCGGATCAATCCGAATCTTGTAAAAACGATCAGGATCATACCGATACATCGTCCCCTTGTTCAAGGCATCCCCCAATCCAAAATTCACCACCAGTAAATCCACATCCAACTCCTCAAGATTCTCATCACACCAACGCGCCGTCTCCAAAATCATCTCCCCTCCCGTCGAATACGCCGCCGCCTCCACCTCAAAAGGCGTCATCTCCTGGATCGACTCCCAAACCTTCCCCCACCACGTGTCCCCGGCATTGTGCACGATCGCATCCGTCGATGTCCCCCCGACAAACAAAATCCGCTTGGCCCCGTCCGGCTTCCCCGCCACATCCCAGTCCACCGTCCGTAATGACTGCTCGTTCAGCGAATACTCCACCTCCCGGTCCGCGCCGGAAAAATCATTTCGAAGATGCACCGTCACCGGCGCCCGCTCCGGCTGCGGATAAAAAAAACGAAGCACCAATTCCGCCGCCACCAACACCCCAACACCAATCAATCCCAGTACCAGGATACCTCGCTTCAATATCGCCATACCTCCCTCGACTATAGCCCGCCCCGCGCCGCCGCGGCAATACTTCCCTGCCCCGCTCCCGTCACGGATCGACGCCAGACCCGTCTTCAGCCACCAAATCCAAAAATATCTCTTCCAATGCGTCGCCCCCACCCCCGCTTCCACCCGCCCGCAATTCCTCCAACGCCCCCACCGCAATCAACTTGCCCCGATTGATGATTCCAATCCGGTCCGCCATCTCCTCCGCCACATTCAACAAATGAGTCGACATAAATACCGTCATCCCGCGCGCTGCACAGGCCATCAATTGCTCCTTCACCGTTCGCGCATGCAGTGGATCCAACCCAATCATCGGTTCGTCTATCACCATCACCTCCGGCTCATGCAATAAGGCCGACGCAATCGCCAAACGCTGCTTCGTCCCATGACTCAAAGTCTCAATCTGCTGGTTCGCATACTCCCCCAAATGCAAGGTCTCAAACAATGCCTTCCCCTCCTCCGCCGCCTTGTCCTCGGATACATCGAACAAGTCGCCAATAAAATGCATAAACTCCATCGCCGTTAGCTTCTCATAAAATACCGGCACGTCCGGCACATACCCAATCCGCGCCTTCGCAGCCGTCGGACACTCGAACATATCGATCCCACAGATCCGAATTCGACCCGCCGTCGGTTTCAATAATCCCGTCAAATTACGAATCGTCGTCGTCTTCCCCGCCCCGTTCGGCCCCAAAAATGCAAACAACTCCCCCTGCGGCACCGTCAATTCCACCCCGTCCACCGCCAACAAATCGCCAAATCGCATCCGTAATCCTTCAATCTCAATCACGCCGGTATCCCCCTCTCAAATCAAAAACCCTCGATCTCCTCCATCTCCCCATCCGCCACAAATACTTCCGCCAAAAACTCATAGTCCAATCCCGTATCCACCCGCATCAATTCCCCCGCCTCACTGAATATCATCCTCATCCGACGATCACTCGCCAAATTCAAATCTACCACATACGCATGAAATCGCTCGTCCCGCACCAACACCTGCCCGTGATAAGCCCGCATCGATCCAAGCCCCCCTTCCCCCATACCCCCCTCCTCTGACCCGCCCGTCATCATCCCCATCCCCCCAAGACCCCACATCCCCATCAGCATCTGCGCCTGCGCCAACATCGCCGGATCCTCCAACGGCCGCACCTCCTCCACCACCTCGCCACGCTCCAAAACACGGTAAACCAATGCCATCGGCTCCGGACGATACTCGATGTCCACCGCCCTCACCGATCCCGGCTGTCGCACAAATATTCCCACCCCTAATAAAGTCATGTCGTCCGCCACATCAAAACGTATCTTCCCCGAGATAGAGTCCGCTTCAATCATCGGATGATCCATCTCCAGAAATCCCGCCACATTCACCTGGGTCATCTCCTCTCCAGCCCCATCACGCCCCGCCATTACCCGCGTCGTCCCCACACTCACCTCCCCCACCTGCTTCCCACCCTGAATCACGACTAAAGGAGAAGTCTCGCCACGTCGCAAAAACAAATCCATCACAAACACCGGAGGCACCTCCGCCAAAGAACTCCCCTCCGGATTCATCATCAAACGAGCCAACTGCCCCGTCATCACCACCCAAAACAAAACAATCGCCACCCCCGTCGCCTTCCATATCAATCCCGACCCGTTCACCCCCTCTCCATACATCATCGCCAACCTCCGCGCGAAAGAAATGTGCCGCCCCACAACACACTCCCAAAGCCCGCCGTCCACCCTTGACTTACACCACTCCCCCCATAAGCTCCCACCGAAGGCCCCCTCTTAACCCAAATAGCAGCCCTCCCAACACAGTTTTACAATGGACAACGCCGCACCTGCCAAACCCGCCTTCAATCGCAAAAATCCCCTCCTCGCCCGCATCCCACTTCGCAAACTCCTCACCGAAAATTGCGGCGAAAAGGAAACCTGGCACTTCGAAGTCAACCTCCAAGACTCCGGCCTCGCCTACGAACCCGGAGACTCCCTCGCCGTCCTCCCCCAAAATTGGCCGGAACAAGTCGACGATACCCTCGCCGCCCTCGGTTTCTCCGGAGACGAACCCGTCACCGCTCCCGATAAAGAAACCCACCCGCTCCGCGAAACCCTTACCAATCTCTGCGCCATTACCGCTCCCGATAAAAAATTCCTCAATAAAATCATCGAAAAAGCCGGCGATGACGCCGCCGAGATCGCCGCCCTCCTCGATCCCGATAAACAAAAAGAACTCTCCGATTACCTCTGGGGCCGCGAGATCATCGACATTCTCCTCATGTTCCCCGACCTCAAATGGGAACCCCAGGAATTCGTCGACATCCTCAAGAAACTAAATGTCCGCCTCTACTCCATCGCCTCCAGCCTCAAAGCCAAACCCAACGAATGCCACCTCACCGTCGCCAGCGTCCTCTACCATTCCCACGGCCGCGACCGTAAAGGCGTCTGCTCCACTTGGCTCGCCGATCGCATCACCCCGGATACCCCCATCCCCTGCTTCATTTCCCCCGGAAAAGGCTTTCGCCTCCCCGAACCCGAGGACAATACCCCCGTCATCATGTGCGGACCCGGCACCGGCATCGCCCCCTTCCGCGCCTTCCTCCAGGAACGCCAAGCGACCCAGGCCAAAGGAGACGCCTGGCTCTTCTTCGGCGAAATTCACGAAGAATCCTGCTTCTTCTACCAGGATGAATGGGAAACATACCTCCAGGACGGCACCCTCAAAAAACTCACGACCGCCTGGTCGCGCGATCAAGATCACAAGATTTACGTTCACCACCGCATGAAAGACGAAGCCGCAACCATGTGGGAATGGCTCGAAAAGGGCGCCATCTTCTACGTTTGTGGCGACGCCGAACGCATGGCCCCGGACGTCGATCGCGCCATCCACGAAATCATCATCGAGCAAGGCGGCAAAACCGAGGAGCAGGCCGCCGAATACGTCGAGCAAATGAAGAAAGACAAACGATACCGCCGAGACGTCTACTAGACCAGACGACCCACCCGCTCCTCCCAATATCAACCCGCCGCGCCATGACCGCCCCCATCGCCAAAGCGCGCATCGCGCTCTTCGGCGGCACCTTCGACCCGCCCCACCTCGGTCATCTCGAAATGGCCAAACGCGCCCGAGAAATAGCCGCCCTCGACGAAGTCATCTTCATCCCCTGCCGCCAATCCCCTCACAAATCCGCCCGCCCCACCGCAGAAGACCACCATCGCCTCGCCATGCTCGAAAGAGCCACCCACGACCTCCCCTGGGCCACGGTCTCCAAGATCGAGCTCGACCGACCCGACCCCTCCTACTCCTGGCAAACCGCCGAAACCTTCTCCCTATCAAATCCGGAAGCCGATCTCTTCTGGATCCTCGGCCATGACCAATGGCAATCCATCGACTCCTGGGCCGAACCCGATAAACTCCGCAGCCTTCTCACCTTCATCGTCTGCGCACGTGAACACCGGCAAGGCGATCCACGCGATGGCTTCCGCGCCCGCTTCGTCGACTTCCACCACCCCGCTTCCGCCTCCACGATTCGCGAACGACTCGCCGCCGGCGATCCCAGCTCTGCCACCGCCCTCCTCCCCTCGGAAGTCGCCGCCTACATTGCTGATCAGGGCCTCTACCAACCCTGAACCCGACGCCCAAACCCACCGCCTTCCCTTTGACAACCATAAGGTTCAAGGCCATAATTCAACACGAGTCCGCCCACGGATTCACCCCGTATCACCAAACTCTCTCAACCATGAATTTGCCCACTGCCACCTTGCTCGCGGCTGCCCTCTTCACCGCGTTCACCACCTCGGTCCTCACGGCCCAAGATAGCTCGTCCGGCGCGGTCGACATCCAGCAAATGGATATCGCTCCCGGCGATGCCGCACCGCCCCCAACCCCGGAAGGCGGTCTCACCATCGATACCGGCGTCAAAGCTCCCCAGCCGAGCACCTCCACCCCGGCACCCACAGCCCCCGACGGCCAGTCCGCTCCCAATTTTGAACTCCCCGACTCCACCGCTCATCTCACCCCCGAACAGCAGGAGAAACTCCGGGCGCTTCTTACGGAAGCCTCGCAGTTCGTCCAGGGCATCCGCGTTCAGGAAGCCTTTGAGCGCATCTACGAAATCCAACAGATGGCCCCCGACCTCGCCATCGGATACAACCTCGAAGGCGCCGCATGGACCAAGGCCAAAGACTTCGACCGCGCCCGAGCCGCTTTCGAAAAATGCCTCGCTCTCGAACCTGAATCTATGGAGGCACGCTTCAATCTCGCCGAACTCGATTTTGTGGCAAAAGAATACGAAAGCTCCCTCGGCAAATTCTCAGCCCTGATTGAGGATGAACCCCGCTTCCCCGCGCGCACGCGCAACCTCATTCTCTACAAAATTTACCTCTGCAACCTCATGCTCGAAAATACCGAAGCCGCAGAAGAAATGCTCGCCGAATTCAATTACATGTCCGATACCCCGGAGTACTGGTACGGCAACGCCGCAAAACACTTTAAAGCCGGCGACGAAGACGAAGCACGCAGTTGGCTCCGCTCCGCTTCACGCATTTACAGCCGCATGATGCAGGACCTCTTCGTCGACTCCCTCGTCGAACTTCATTGGGTCGAAACTCTCTAGAAGCTCATTGATCCCGGAACACCCGGCTTGGCAGATTTCCGTCGACACCGGCGGCACCTTCACCGATTGCCTCGCCCTCGATCCCACAGGCGATCAACACCGCCTCAAAGTCCTCTCCTCCGGCGCCCTCCGCTCCCGCATCACCGGTCGCGTCGACGAGCACACGCTAAAGATCACGGCCCATTGGAATACCCCGTCGGACTTCTTCTCCGGATTCAAAGCCAAGTTCCTCTCCACAAACTCCCACTCCGAAAACACAACAACGATCACCCACTGGAACCCCGCCGATCACTCCCTGACTCTCGATCGCCCCATTTCCGCTAGCCTCCCGCCCGGCACAATAGTCGAACTGAGCTCCGGAGAAGAAGCCCCCGTCCTCGCCACGCGCCTCCTCACCAACACCCCCCTCGGTCAGCCCTTCCCCCCTGTCCACCTCCGTCTCGCCACCACCCGCGGCACCAACGCCCTCCTCGAACACAAAGGCGCCCCCGTCCTCTTCCTCGTGACGACGGGCTTCGGCGATCTCCTCCGCATCCGCGACCAACGACGGCCCGATCTTTTCGCCCTCGAACACCAACTCCCCCCTCCTCTCTACCAACACGTCATCGAAGTTCCTGAACGCCTCACGAAAGACGGATCCATCCTCACCCCTTTCGATCCGGACACCCACTTCATCGATCAAGTTAAGGCCGCCTACAAACAAGGCATCCGTACCGCCGCCATCGCCCTCCTCCATAGCTACCGAAACCCTGCCCACGAATCACTCCTCCAAGACCTCCTCGAAAACCTCGGCTTCACCCATATCTCACGCTCCAGCGCGCTCGCCCCACTCATCAGCATCCTCCCGCGCGCGCAAACCGCTGTCGTGAACGCCACCCTCGCCCCCATCATGGATGCCTTCTTCCACGACGTCCATTCCCCGCTCGAAACCGCACCCCGCCCGCCTCGCACTCTCATCATGACCTCCGCGGGAGGCCTCAAACCCCTCCCCTCCTGCCACGCCAAAGATACCCTCCTCTCCGGGCCCGCCGGGGGCGTCGTCGGCGCCGCCACCACCGCCCAATCCCTGGATCACCACCGCATCATCACCTTCGACATGGGCGGCACCAGCACAGACGTCGCACGCTTCGACCACGACTTCCTCTACCGCTTCGATCAACGCGTCGGTGACGCCCACCTCTTCGCCACCGCCCTGAAAATCGAAACCGTCGCCGCAGGCGGAGGCTCGATCTGCGATTACCACCCCGTCTCAGGCCTCACCGTCGGACCCGGCTCCGCCGGCGCCAACCCCGGCCCCGCCTGCTACGGCAACGGCGGCCCTTTTACCCTAACGGATGTCAATTTCCTCCTCGACCGCATTCATCCCGATTCCGTCGGCATCCCCTTCCACCGCCAAAGCGCCGAAACCGCTTTTCAAAACCTCCTCGTTAAAATGAACCGGCCCAAAGCCGGACCGGATCAACGCAATTCCATCCTCCAAGGCCTCCTCGACATCGCCGTCGAACGCACCGCCGACGCCATCAATACCATCTCCCTGCGCGAAGGAGCCGATCCCTCCCAACATACCCTCCTCGCATTCGGAGGCGCCGGCCCCCTCCACGCCTGTGCCGTTGCCGACAAACTCAACATCGACACCATCATCGTCCCCGCCGATGCCGGCCTCCTCAGCGCCCTCGGACTCCAACACGCCGCGATCGAACGCGTCGTCGAAAAACAATTCCTCCAACCCCTCGCCACCGTCGCCGATACCCTGCCCGATCACCTCGCCACCCTCGAATTAGAAGCGAAAGAAAAACTCCTCTCCGACGAAATCGACCCCGATCTCATCGCCATCCGCCGCCGCATCGCCGAACTGCGCCTGACGGGCCAGGACGCCACCCTCTCCGTCGAGGTCGATCCCTCAGCCATCCCCACTCTCCCCACCGCCTTCTCAGATCTATACCACGCCGTCTTCGGATACAATCCGACCGAAAGAATCCCCGTCGAACTCGTTACCCTCCGTGTCATCGCCTCCACGGCCCAGGCCACTCCGCCAAAAGAATCAATCCCGAACCCCACCCCGTCTGCAATCCCGGCACACTCCCCCGCCATCCACATGCGCTCGTCGCTGACTCCGGGCATGTCCCTGCCCGGGCCCGCCCTCGTCCCCGATGCCTACTCAACACTCTTCGTCGCCCCTGGGTGGTCCGCCGTCTCCACCTCCAGCCACACGCTCGTCCTCACCAAGACTCACGCCCGCCCGGCTTCTCAAAACAACTCCAACAATACCGTCACCGGCGAACTCTTCCGCCATCGCTTCCAAAATATCGTCGAATCCATGGGCGCCCTCCTCCAACGCTCCGCCCTCTCAACTAATATCAAAGAACGCGCCGACTTCTCCTGCGCCCTCCTCGACGCCCAAGGCCGCCTCATCGTCAATGCCCCCCACATCCCCGTCCACCTCGGCGCCCTCGGACTCTGCGTCCGCGAAACCATCAAATCACACCCCCTCAACCCCGGCGATACCCTCGTCACCAATCACCCCGGCCTCGGCGGTTCCCACCTCCCCGACGTCACCGTTATCAGCCCGGTCCACGACAAAAACGACACCCTCGTAGCCTTCCTCGCCAATCGCGCCCACCACGCGGAAATCGGCGGCATCACCCCCGGGTCCATGCCGCCCCACGCCACCCGACTCAGCGAAGAAGGCGTCCTCGTCCCCCCAACCCTTCTCTTCGAAAATGGTGAAGCCCGTTTCGATCACTTTCGCCACCTCCTCACCAACGCCCCCTTCCCCTCACGCAGCCCCGAAGACAACCTCGCCGACCTCAACGCCCAATCCGCCGCAAACCTCCACGGCGTCACCCAACTTCAAACCCTTATCGCCGAGCACGGTCGCGACACCATCACCCACCACCTCGAAAACCTCTACCAACGCTCCCGCCAGGCCCTTCGCCACGCCCTGACATCACAACCCCTGCCCGCTTCCTCCACCGCCACCGAACGCCTCGACGACGAAACCCCCATCCACCTTTCCCTCTCCCAATCCGATACCGCCCTGCACATCGATTTCACCGGCACCGCACCCACTCTTAAAAACAATCTCAACGCCACCCCCCGCCATCGTCCAAAGCGCGGTCCTCTACGCCCTCCGCCTCTTCGTCCAATCCCAACTCCCCCTCAACGAAGGCCTCCTCCACGATGTCCACATCACCCTTCCTCCCTGCTTCCTGAACCCCGACTTCCCCGCCGACCCCGACCAATGTCCTCCCGTCGTCGGCGGAAACGTCGAAACTTCGCAGCGCCTCGTCGATACCCTCCTCAAAGCCCTCAACCTCCAAGCCTGCAGTCAGGGCACAATGAATAACCTCATCTTCGGAGACGACACCTTCGGATACTACGAAACCATCGCCGGTGGCGCCGGCGCCGGCCCCGGCTATAACGGCGCCCACGCCCTCCACACCCACATGACAAACACCGCCATCACCGATCCCGAAATCCTCGAACACCGATACCCCGCCCGCCTCCTCAAATTCGCCATCCGCCAAAACTCCGGCGGCAACGGCGCCTCCCGTGGCGGCGACGGCGTGATCCGCGAGTTCGAATTCCTCGCCCCCCTCACGGTCTCCCTTCTCACCCAACACCGCACCCAATCCCCCTACGGCCTCGCCGGCGGCGGCCCCGCTCAACCCGGCCGACAAACCCTCTTCCCGGCCTCCGGCGCCGCCACCACTCTCCACCCCTCCGCCCAAGTCGAAGTCGCTCCCGGCGATCGCCTCCGCATCGAAACCCCCGGCGGCGGCGCCTGGGGAGAACCCGTCTAATTCCTGTTCTTTTCCCGGCAACCCCCCTATCCTCGGCGCAATTCCCATGCTCGGCGATTTCCTAAGCTCCTACTGGCAAATTATCGTCGTCCTCTCCATCCTCCTCGCCGTCGTCCTCGCCTTCTTCCGGGAATGGGCCCCCCCCGATGTCGTCGCCCTCGCCGCTTTCGGCGCCGTCCTCGTCACCGGCATCCTCTCCACCGACGACATCCTCGCCGTCTTCTCCAATCCCGCCCCCATCACCATCGCCTGCATGTTCGTCCTCAGCGCCGGCCTCGAGAAAACCGGCTGCATCGACGTGATGGGAAATTTCTTCATTCGCATCGCCGGCACCTCAGAACTCCGCGTCCTCTTCACCCTCATGACCCTCGGCGCCGTCCTCTCCGCCTTCATCAATAATACCCCCGTCGTCGTCGTCTTCCTTCCCATCGTCCTCAGCCTCGCCAAATCCACCGGCCTCAAAGCCAGCCGCCTCCTCATCCCTCTCTCCTTCGCCTCCATCCTCGGCGGCACCTGCACCCTCACCGGCACCTCCACCAATCTCATCATCGATGGCGTCGCGCAAGACTACGGGCAACCCGCCTTCACCATGTTCGAAGTCACGAAACTCGGCGTGATTTACGCCCTCATCGGCTTCACCTACCTCCTCACCGTCGGCCGCTCCCTCCTCCCCAAACGCGAAACCGTCGTCCCCGAACTCGAACAAAAAGAAGCGCGACACTTCCTCACCCAGTTCAGCGTGGAAACCGATTCCCCCCTCATCGGAAAAACCCTCACCGAAACCCTCCTCAAAGAAATCCCCAACGCCGAAGTCCTCGAAGTCCGCCGACGCGGCGTCCCCCAGCAAACCCCCCTCAATGTCCTCAAAATCGAGGAACACGATCGCCTCCTCGTCACCCTCCACGGCACCAGCTTCGAAGAACTCAAAGAAGCCGGCGGCATCCGCTTCCCCTCCCAAAAAGACCTCAACCTCAAAGCCCTCGAAACCCGCGAACTGAAACTCATGGAAGGCATCGTCGGCCCCCGCTCCTCCCTCATCGGCCGCACCCTCAAAAACCTCCGCTTCCGCCAGCGCTTCGGCGTCCACATCCTCGCCGTCCACCGCAAAGGCGGCGACCTCCGCAAAGACTTCGGCGACGTCAAACTCCGCTTCGGCGATACCCTCATACTTGAAGGCCCCGTTGCCGCCATCAAACGCCTCGGAAAAGAAACCGACTTCATCAACCTCACCCAACGCACCGAACGCTCCCTCGACAAACGCAACCTCGCCATCGGCTTCGGCATCGCCATCGCCTTTATCATCGGCGCCTCCCAGTCCAAACACCTCCTCCCCATCCCCGCTATCGCCCTCCTCGCCGCCCTCGCTATGATCCTCACCCGGCGCATCACTTCCAAAGAAGCATACGCCTCCGTCCAATGGGAGATCGTTTTCCTCATCTTCGGCATGCTCGCCCTCGGCCTCGCCATGGAAAAAAGCGGTGCCGCCAAACTCATCGTCGACGGCATGATGTCCGTCTTCGGCAATGCCTCTCCATACATTATCATCGCCGTCGTCTACCTCCTCAGCTCCACCCTCACCGAACTCATCACCAACAACGCCGTCGCCGCCCTCCTCGCCCCCATCGTCATCGGGATCGCCGACTCCCTCGGCGTCGATGCCCGCCCCTTCATCGTCGCCATCATGTTCGGCTGCTCCGCCTCCTTCGCCACCCCGGTCGGCTACCAAACCAATACCTACGTCTACGGCGCCGGCGGATACAAGTTCACCGACTTCCCCAAGGTCGGCGTCCCCCTTAACCTCATCCTCTGGCTCGCCGCCACCGCCCTCATCCCCTGGCTCTGGCCCTTTAACCCCGCACCCTGACCATCACCGCTCTCCCCACAATGAAATAACCCCGCCCACCGCGCCCTCTCCCGTCCAGACCTTCACCTCAATGCCCGATCCAGACGACAACCCGCCATCTCACCGCCTCTCCACAAAATTAGTTCTCGTCATTCTCCTCGTCATCGCCCTCGTCGCCGCTTCCCTTACCCTCCCCGTCACCGACTACATCAAATCCGCCTACGCTTGGATCGAATCCCTCGGCTTCTGGGCCCCCCTCGCCTTTATCCTCTTCTACGCCACCCTCACCGTTTTCCTCGTGTCCGGCGGCGCCCTTACCCTCCTCGCCGGCGGCGCCTTTGGACTCCTCAAAGGCACCCTCATCGTCATCGTCGCCTCCAATCTCGGCGCCGGCGCCGCCTTCCTCATCGGACGCTACCTCGCCCGCGATTGGGTCGCCAAAAAAATCGCTACCCATCCCACCTTCACCGCCATCGATCAGGCCGTCGCCAATGACGGCTGGAAAATAGTCGCCCTCACCCGCCTCTCCCCCGTCTTCCCCTTCGTCTTCCTCAACTACGCCTTCGGCCTCACCAAGGTCCGCTTCATCGATTACCTCACCGCCTCCATCGTCGGCATGCTCCCCGGCACCATCATGTATGTCTACCTCGGCTCCCTCGCCAAAGCCGGCGCCGAATCCGAAGGCAAGTCCCCCGGCGAATGGGCCCTCTACATCATCGGCCTCCTCGCCACCATCGCCGTCACCGTCCTCATCACCAAAAAAGCCAAAGCCGCCCTCAACCAAAAAACCCAAACCCCGGAAACCCCCTCCCCCCCATGATAAAATTGGCCCCGCCCCCATTTTTCTGAATAGTGATCACCAAACACCCACTACTCTCCCACCATGCCCCTCACCATCCCCCCAAACGACGAACACAATCAAAACCTCGTCGCGCGCGTCCATCCCCCCGATTGGAAGAATCCCGATCCCGCCGATAAATACAATCTCGTCGTCCTCGGTGGCGGCACCGCCGGCCTCGTCAGCGCCGCCGGCGCCGCCGGCCTCGGCGCCAAGGTCGCCCTCGTCGAACGCAACCTCCTCGGCGGCGATTGCCTCAACGTCGGCTGCGTCCCCTCGAAAACCCTCCTCGCCGCCGCCCACGCCCTCACCGATGTCAAACGCGCCGCCGCCTTCGGAGTCAGGGTTCCCGAAGGCGTTTCGGTCGATTTCCCCGCCGTCATGGAACGCGTCCGGAAACTCCGCGCGGATATAAGCCAGAACGACTCCGCCAAACGATTCTCCAACCTCGGCGTCGATGTCTTCCTCGGCGACGCCCGCTTCACCGGCCGCTCCACCGTCGAAGTCGATGGCGCCACCCTCAGATTCAAAAAGGCCGTCATCGCCACCGGCGGCCGCGCCGCCGCACCCCCCATCCCCGGCATCGACCAAATCGAATACCTCACCAACGAAAATCTCTTCAACCTCACCGAACTCCCAAAAACCCTCGGCATCATCGGCGCAGGCCCCATCGGCTGCGAAATGGCCCAAGCCTTCGCCCGCCTCGGCTCCGAGGTCACGATCGTCGAAGCCATGCCCGATATCCTCACCCGCGAAGATCAGGACGCCGCCCAAATCATCCGCGACGCCCTCGTCAAAGACGGCATCGAAATCATCACGTCCGCCGAAAACCTCAAGCTCTCAAAACAAAGCAACGGCGCCGTCCAAATCTCCGTCCAATCCGGCGAAGAAACCCGCGAACTCACCGTCGAAAAACTGCTCGTCTCCGTCGGCCGCACCCCGAACATCGACGGCCTCGAGCTTGATGTCGCCGGCGTCGATCACGACCCCCAAGGCGTCAAAGTCGACGACTACCTCCGCACCACCAATTCAAAAATTTACGCCGCCGGAGACGTTTGCCTCCCCTACAAGTTCACCCATGTCGCCGACTTCTCCGCTCGCCTCGTCATCCAGAATTCGCTCTTTGTCGGCAGCAAGAAGTTCAGCGCCCTCAATATTCCCTGGTGCACCTACACCGACCCCGAGATCGCCCACGTCGGCCTCTACGAGGAGGAAGCTGCTGAGCGCGACATCGATGTCGATACCTTCGTCAAACCCATGGCGGAGATCGATCGCGCCCTCGCAGAAGACGCCACCGATGGCTTCGTGAAAATTCACGTCCAAAAAGGGCGCGGCCAGATCGTCGGGGCCACCATCGTCGCCCGGCACGCCGGCGAACTAATCAGCGAAATCTCCACCGCCATGGCTGGAAGCCTCACCCTCGCCGCCCTCGCCAACGTCATCCACCCCTACCCCACCCAGGCCGAAGCCATCCGCCTCACCGGCGACCTCTACAGCCGCGCCAAACTCACCCCCCCCGTCAAAAAAGCCTTCACCCAGTGGCTAAAATGGTCACGTTAGATCTCCGCTTCCCACGGTCAGCCGCTGCTTTTACATCCGAGCCTTGACAATTATTGAGCGCGTTCCTCAAAATCTTGTCTAATCAAGATACTCCGCTATGAAAAAGCACTTCGCGTTCCGTTCGCTTTCTATCATCCTTCTTGGCACCTCGATAGCAAATCTCGCCACAAGCTGCGACAAAGCGACAGATTCCACTGGGCTTACCCAGTCCGATTACGAACAAATCTACCAGGAAGATCGCACAAAACTTGAGGCGCAAATTGCCGACCTGACTGCCGAAAACGAAGCCTTGGCGGAAACCATGGCCGCTTTGGAATCCGATCTGGAAAACACCCGAAATGAGCTGGCGAAGACCCCGGAGGCGCCCGATCTCGGAGATGAATTGGAACAAACCAAAGCCGACCTCGCCGAAGCCCTTCTCCAGTATCGCTCCCTGCTCTGGGAAACGGCAAGTGGTGCTGATCTCGGAGCGCTCACAACCGCTTCCGGCAAACAATACGAAGGAGCCTCAATCAAGAGAGTCTCCGAAGCCGGTCTTGAAATAGCCCATTCAGCCGGTTTCGCCACGATCCCGCCAGACGACCTGCCGGACGAACTCCAAGACAAATACCGGTTCACAAACAACCCTATCCGCTCGAGTGGAAATCTCGCCGCTTCTCCACCACCACCAGCACCACCGACGCAAATGCCACCCTCTTCAGGAAGCACTGCCGAAAAGACCGATGACGCCCCTCCCTCAGACGAAGAGATAAAACAGGCCCAACTGGCGGCGAAACAAAAGGAATTGGAAGATGCCGAGACGAAACATACCACTGCCACCCAAATGATCGTTAAGGCCGAAGCCACCATCGACGCAATGGTGGATGAAATTGAACGCTTAAATTCGAAAACCGTTAAAAGGTCCGAGGCCGAAATGAGCAAACGCTATCAAACTCTCCAAAACGCGAAAACAAAACTCGAACTCATGAGAAAGGAAGAGATAAATCTTCGCCGCAAAGCAAGAGACCTCAAGAACGAGGTCTACCGACTGAAATACTACTAGGTTCCGGCGTCTCGCTTTCCCGCCACCCCCAACCTTCCCTCCCCGATCTTACCCGCTTCCTTCACCCCTCCGATCGATACCTGTCAGGTTTCTGCGGGTAGAGAGAATCGAACTCTCATCTCAAGCTTGGGAAGCTCGCGTCCTACCATTGAACGATACCCGCTGGAAAAAGATCGTCGCAGAGCCTAGCCCCTCCGTTCCCCGCGCGCAAGCCCACATCCCGCCACCGACCCGGGAACCCGATTCTACCCGTCTATCGGACCCACCTCGACTTCGCCCCCACTCCGCCGAATCACCTCCGCCAACTCCTTGCTCGGTTTCTCCGATAGACTCCGCACATAAAACTTCACCCGCATGTTGAAGTTTCCGTTCACGTTCAAATACTCCTCCAACTCTTCCAACGCCCGCGACGTCTCCCCGTCCTTCAAATCCGTAAACCAATAAATCGCATCCACCCCGTCATCCTCCACCATCTTCCGCACCGTCTTAATCACCGCCGCCGGGTCATGATAAATCAAGCCAGGCACAATCGTCTCCCGCTGCTCGGAAATCCCCTCCAAACGACACCCCCAGACCTCCGAAAAAATCGACCCCTTGAAACCCCGCCGGATCTCCGATCGTAAATCCTCCAAGTAGGCCGACATACTCCCCGAATTGTCCAGGATCACGCCCAGCTTCTTCGCCTTCACAAACAAACGCCCAATGTTGGACCCCTGAAAACCCTGCGGCCCAAAGTTCATCCCCACTCCGGGACGCGCACTGCTCACCCCGGTCCCCGGAAAATCCAACGCCGCTTCCTCGATCTCCACTTCGCTCGTGAATATCGGCGACGGCACATGCGCCACTACCGGTTGCATCGCCCGCTTCGGCGACGGTGGTCGCTGCGCTTGCTTCACCTCATGGGGCGATAGCTTTCGCTCCTCCACCCGTGGCGCATCATCCAGACTTCGCACCACAAATCGCGGCGGCCCCGGCCGCGCCCCCGGAATCACAAACGCCACCAACCCCACAATCAAAAGCAAATGCACGCCCAACGATACCATCAACGACGTTCCCTTCGGCGATCGCATCCACCGCTTGAAACGCCGCGAGAATTTGACCCGCCGGCGTCGCCCCGTTCCTTCCCGCGCCCTCTTCACAACTCCCCACTCTCGCATTCCCCGTCAGCGAAGGCAAGCACCACGCTCTAATCGATCCCCCCTAGCTCCTCGGAATCCTCAGGCTCCGCGCAAACCGCCCCCAACCGCCTCAACAAGTGCCCATTCAAACGAATTCCCGCCGCAAAATTCTCCACCGGAAAATTCTCGTTCGGAGCATGCGCATTGCAATCCGGTAACGCCAGCCCCAACAACATCGTATCCACCCCCAAAACCTCCAGCATAAAACCTTTCTATTCACAGTGAGCAACACCAGCAAGGTGGAAGCAGGCACCCAAGGCAGGTGCAGGTCACCACTTATGGCCAGGATTGATGGCACCAGACCGGCATTGTGGACTTCAGCTGACCTTTTTACCCTTGTGGAGAGCTTAGGCAAGCGGCCAAAGAACAGCTCCCCGTCGACTAGAGAAGGCTGCAACACTGCGAGGGGGTTCCCCTACACATTGGGGGTGATTTGCCAATTCTTCCCACAAACACTACAAGTGTGGAACCTGTGAGAGCGAACAGCAAAATCCCCAGCGTCCGGTGCATGGGTTGTGGAAGCCTTTAGTTGGGGAGAAAAGGGCTTGGAATTTGTGGTGTGGCATGTGCTGGAGAGCAAGTGTGCACTGT
>JBCCIR010000037.1:0-38779 GCA_039028175.1 Verrucomicrobiota bacterium | reverse complement strand
GGTGGCCATGTTCACCATGCGTGTGGGGTTTGGGGCGGGAGGATTCCGGGGTGGGGGCGGATTGGGGGGGCGTGGTGGGGGAAGCGCTCGCGGAATCGGCGGGCGGGGTGGAATCGGAGGGGGGTGGTTTTTTACCGAGGGGCATGGGGGGAATGTTTTCCGGGGCGGTCACGGGGAGAGCGGGCGTCAGGGTTGGGGAAGAGGATCCTTCAGGTCAAGGATGGGCAAGAGAAAAGCGAAACTGGGGCTGGTGGCGATGACTTCCCGGAGGTTGGCGGTGGCGGGGGCGACGGATTCGAGGAAGTGGGATTTGTGTTTCTTGTAGGTGAGGAATCCGTAGGCGCCGAGGGCCTGCATGAGGCGTTGGATGGCGCACTTGGCAAGGCGATCGCGAAAGTCGTCGTCGGTGAGTGTGAGGTGGGGAGTGGAGGAGTCCTGGAGGAGGGTGCAGTAGTAGGCGATGAGCGTTTCTCTTTGATCGGCGGAGAGGGAGACGTAGGGATCGTAGATGAGGGAAGCGATATCGTATTCGGGGAGGCCGAAGCGCATGCCTTGGTAATCGATGAAGTAGATATTGCCGTCGATGACCTTGATGTTGCGCGACTGGAAATCGCGATGGATGAGTGCGCGCGGGTATCGGGCGAGTTCTTCGGTGAGGTTTTTGAGAACGGAGTTTTCCGCGGCGGTGCGGACGGTGGATTGATCGGCGGCGCTGAGGGAGGTTGCGAAATTGTTGAAGAAGTATTCCTGTTCCCAGTGATACATTGAGGCGTCGAAGTGTGGTTCGAGGCGATCGACGAGAGTGGGCGAGTTTTTGCGCAGATCGTTCTCGCTGAATTGATGGATTTTGATGACCTCGCGGAGGGCGGCTTCGTAGTAGGGACGGCGAATGGTTTCCCAGTCGTTTGCGTTGTGGGAGGAGAGATCGTGGGTGCCCAGGTCCTGGAGCCAGACGAGGCGTTCGTCCTGTTGATGGCTCAGGAGGGAGGGGCAGGCGACGTCGATTTCTTCGAGGAACTCGGTGAGGGGGACGAAGGCTTCGTTTTCCTGACGATCGGTGCCGTAACGCATGACGACGATGGAGCGATTGTCTTCGGTGGAGCCGGCGCGGACGCGGAAGTATTGGCGATCGGAGCCGTCCTGACCGGCATCGCTGACGGCGAGGTCGACGCGGGCGAGTTCGGGGAAGCGGGCGCGGGTAAAATCGGCGATGGTGTCGCTAGAGGTCGGCATCGGTGAGAAGGCCGGAAGCTACGGCATCGTGCCGGAGGATGCAACGGTTGAGGGTGGAGGAAGCGGTTGCGCGGGCGCGGGGCCAGAGGACGGATTGGGTGAGGGTGGCATCGGCTTCGACGACGGTATCGGCGCCGACGGATGAGCTGGGGCAGATCGTGGCGGAGGGATGGATTTGGGCGGAGGGATGGATGCGTTGTTGTTCGGGTCGGGCGCCGTAAGCGGGGAAGGCGGCATGGTTTTGGGCGAGGGTGGCGTGGGCATCGAGGTAGGTCTTGCGGTTGCCGAGGTCCCACCATTGGTTGTCGTCGGCGAGGACGGCGCCGATGGATTGTTCGTTTTTGATGAGGTCGAGAAAGATGGGGATGACGGATTCTTTTTTACCGGGGGTGAGGTGCGGGATGAAATCGGGGCTGACGAGGTAGATGCCGGTGAACTGGAAACCGGTATCGGGGTTGGTGCCGAGATTGTTGTGGATGTCGGTGACTTTTTGAGTGTCGGGGTTCCATGCGATGTGGAGGGCGGCGCCTTTTGAGCGGAGGATGAGGGTGACGGTATTGCCGGAGGCGAGGTGGTGATCGATGGCGGGCTGAATAGGGAGGTCTGTTAGGATATCGCCGTTGTATATGAGGAGAGGTTGATCGGGTTGGAGGAGTTCGGCGATATTGGCGATGCCGCCGGCGGTTTCGAGGAGGATGGGTTCGAAGCGGAAGGTGAGAGGGGTATCGCGGTATTGGTTATTGGGGAACGTGTGGGTGTATGCGTTGGGTTGGTGGTGTGTATTGACGATGAAGTTTTGGAGGCCGTTGTGGAGGAGGTGATCGAAGGCGTATGTGATGAGGGGTTTTTGGAAGACGGGGATGAGGGGTTTGGGGAGGGATTCCGTGAGGGGCCGGAGGCGGGTGCCGAGGCCGGCGCCGAGGATGAAGGCGGTGTGGATTTGGGTGGTGGGCACGTTGGATTGTTGTTGTGGGGAGAGTTTGGAGGGGGAGGGGGATTTTTGAACCCCTAATTTACCCTAATAGGCACTAATTTTGGTCGGGCTTGCTGGTGCATCGCTGGCTGGGGATGGATAGGCGGTTTTTTGGGGGCTAGAGAGGGGTAGTCCTCGCGTCGCCCTTCTTCGCTCGAGGGACGCTAGGGGTGGATTTGGTGGTGGCGGGAGGTTGTGGGCGGATAGGGGACGCAGGGGCGGACGTAGGATGGGGTGCTCAAGCTACGAAGGGCGCCGCTGCGGAGGCTCCGTTCTTCGCTAAAGCTACGAAGGACACGTCGACAGGGACGCCGAGCCGCACCTTTGGTTCCTGGCCCGACGGAGAGGAATTGGAGGATCAGCGGGAATAAATGTGACTTTACAGGGGGAGGGTTTGTTGGGAGTTTCTGGGGCTCTGCTGATTGCGGGGCGACACGAGTATGGAAAGTGAGACGACGACAGTTTTGGATCGGCCGGAGGCGGGATCGCGTGAGGCGGAGGTGGCGGAGTTTAAGGCGGCGGTGGTGGGGCATTTGCAGTCGACGCTATTGCATGCGCCGACGACGGCGACGCGGCGGGACTGGTGGATTGCGACCTGTTTGGCGGTGCGGGACCGGGCGATTGATCGTTTTGGGCGGAGTCAGCGGACGTATCGGAAGGAGAATGTGCGGCGGGTGTATTATTTGTCGTTGGAGTATTTGATGGGGCGCTTGTTGGTGGACAACGCGATCAACACGGGGCTGTATGAAGTCGCGCAGCGGGCTTTGGCGGAACTGGGGCAGGATTTTTCGGACGTGGTGGAGCGTGGCCCGGACATGGCTTTGGGGAACGGCGGGTTGGGGCGATTGGCGGCTTGTTTTATGGATTCGTTGGCGACGCTGGAGTATCCGGCGGTGGGGTATGGAATTTTGTATGAGTTTGGATTATTCAAGCAGGAGTTCGTCAACGGGCAGCAAGTGGAGAAGCCGGACGTGTGGATGCGGTATGGGAATCCGTGGATGGTGATTCGGCCGGAGTTTACGACGGAGATCGGTGTCTTCGGGCGGGTGGAGCATCAGTTTAATGATCGGGGCGAGGGTCGGCATGTGTGGACGGGGGCGCGGAAGATCGTGGGGGTGCCGTATGATGTTCCGATCGTGGGGTATGGCTGCGGGACGGTGAATTTCCTGCGTTTGTGGGAGAGCCGGGCATCGGAGGAGTTTAATTTCACCGTGTTCAATGATGGCGGGTATGTGGATGCGGTTTGTGAGAAGGCGGAAAACGAATCGGTATCGAAGGTTTTGTATCCGAACGACAATACCGAGAGCGGGAAGGAATTGCGCTTGGTGCAGCAGTATTTCTTTGTGGCGTGTTCGTTGAAGGACATCATTCGACGTCATTTCAAGCATGGGAATGACTGGGACAACTTTTCGGACAAGGTATCGATTCAGTTGAACGACACGCATCCGTCGGTGGCGATCCTGGAGCTGATGCGGATATTGGTGGACGAGCGGGAGATGGAGTGGGATCGGGCGTGGGAGATTACGCGGAATTCGTTTGGCTATACGAATCACACCTTGTTGCCGGAGGCGTTGGAGAAGTGGAGTGTGCCGTTGTTTGGCAAAGTGTTACCGCGGCATTTGCAGATCGCGGATGATATCAACCGGTGGTTTTTGCGGGACGAGGTGGAAGTGAAGTGGCCGGGGGACGACGGGAAGAAGCGGGCGTTATCGATTTTTGAGGAGAACGATCCGAAGATGATACGGATGGCGCAGTTGGCGGTGATTGGGAGCAGATCGACGAACGGGGTGGCGGCGTTGCACACGCGGTTGTTGAAGGAGCGGTTGTTTCCGGAGTTCAATGAGTTGTATCCCGATCGGTTCAACAACAAGACGAATGGGATTACGCCGCGGCGATGGTTATTGGCGTGCAATCCGGATTTGGCGCACTTGATCACCTCTAAGATCGGTGCCGAGTGGCCGCGAGATTTGGGCCGGTTGCGGGAGCTCGAGGTTTATGCGGACGATCCGGAGTTTCAGCGTCAGTTCATGGCGGTGAAGCGGGCGAACAAGGAGCGTTTGGCGGGAGTGATCCGGGATTTGTGCGGGGTGGAAGTGAGTGCGGACGCGATGTTCGACGTGCAGATCAAGCGATTGCATGAATACAAGCGTCAGCATTTGAACCTGTTGCATATATTGACGTTGTATCGGCGGCTCCTGCAGAATCCGGATTTGGATATCGTGCCGCGGGTGTTTGTGTTCGGGGCGAAAGCGGCGCCGGGGTATGTTTTGGCGAAGGAGATCATTCATGCGATCAATGCGGCGGCGGACAAGATCAACAACGACGCGCGGATCAAGGGAAAATTGAAGGTGGCGTTCTTGCCGAATTACCGGGTGAGTTTGGCGGAAAAGATTATTCCGGCGTCTGATTTATCGGAGCAGATTTCGACGGCGGGCAAGGAAGCCTCCGGGACGGGGAACATGAAGTTGGCGTTGAATGGGTCTTTGACGATCGGGACCTTGGACGGGGCGAACGTGGAGATCCAGGAGGAAGTGGGTGAGGAGAATATATTCATTTTTGGGATGACGGTGGAGGAGGTGGATGCGTTGTGGAAGAAGGGGTATCATCCGCGCGGGGTTTACGAAACGGATGCGGAGTTGAAGACCGTGATCGATTGGTTGGCGTCGGGATTTTTTGCGGGGGACCCGACCAGTCATGGCGACGGGGTAGCGGTGGCTCGGAACTTGTTGGAGGATGGTGATCCGTACTTGGTGTTGGCGGATTATGCGTCGTATGTGGCCTGCCAGGAGCGGGTGGATGCGGTTTACCGGGATCGTGCGAAGTGGGCGCGGATGGCGATATTGAACACGGCACGGATGGGGAAATTTTCGAGTGACCGGACGATTCGGGAGTATGCGGAGGAGGTGTGGAAGTTGGAGGCGGTGGCTCCTCGAGATGATTGTTAGGGTATTCGGTGGATGTTTTTTGTCCACAGATTACGCAGATTGACGCAGATTTTTGAACCGCTGGTAGGAGTTGTTTATCGGGTTGATGCTCAGGTGATTTGGATTTGGGATTGGTGGTAGTGGGTGGTTTTGTTTTTTAGAGCTTTTTGGGTTTGGCGGGGGATGAGGCAGGGGGAGTCGTCGAAGAGGAATTGTTCGCCGGGGTTGGCGGCGGAGGGGGGGAGCCAGTGGAGTTTGTGCCAGGATTGGCCGGCGCGCGGGCCTTCGATGCAGGCGACGTATTCGAAGGTGAGGACGAGGTCTTCGTTTTGATGGTGGTTGGCAATCCAGAATTCCGTGAGATACTGGATGAACCGTTCCGTGAAGACGGCGCCGCAGTGGAGACGTTGCGGGCCGGCGCGGGCGGGCACCCTTTCAATCGATGTCGATGTTTCGTCCCAGAGCGTGGTTTGGGTTTCCGATTTCCTGGCGGGTTTGGCGGGCATGGTTATCGGGGGGGGTCGTAATGACGGGGATGATGATATGCGTGGGTGGGGTGTGGGCGGAAGACAAAGTTGGGGGTCGGCCGCCGGCGCCGGTGGGGGAGAGTGGGCCGGCGGATTGGTGGGATCGGGTGACCTTTGACGGGGAGGCGGTGCATGGGTTGGAGCGTGGGGTGGAGATGGAATACAACTTGAGTTGGAACGGGATCATCAAGGCGGGGGAATTGGATGTGCGGATTGAATTGCCGGGTGGGGATGAGGAATTGATTGAGGCGACCGCGACGGGGAAGAGCACGGGATTGGCGCGGGCATTGTGGGAGTATGATTTTGAGATGGCTTCGAAGGTGAAACCGGAGGGGTGGGAGCCCCGGGGTTTGAAGTTTGTGGAGGAGGACGGGAAGGAAGTGACCACGGTGGAGACATCCTTCGTGGAGAAGGGAGTGCGTTACACGCGGTCGAAGGAGTATAAGAAGAAGAAAATGGGGGAGCCGCCGGAGCCCAAGTCGTATTCGATTGTGATTCCGCGGATGCACGATATTGCGTCGGCGATTTTGTATTTGCGGAGTTTGGATTTGGCGGACGGGGACGAGGCGACGGTGATGATTGTGCCGTATGATTCGGCTTACCTGGTGACGTTCCGGGTATTGGGGCGTGAGGAGCACAAGTCGAAGGTCGGGAAGGTGCCGGCGATCAAGGTGGATGTGCGGATCAAGAAGATTCACCGGGGGACGATGGAATTGGAGGAGCACAAGAAGTTCAAGAAGGGCACGATTTGGGTATCGGACGATGAGTATCGGATGCCGTTGGAGATACGGGCGGCGATTTTTGTGGGGGATGTGCGGGCGACGATTACGGGGCGGGGGGAGTTGGCACACGACCGCCGCAGCGGTTAAACTCCGGCGGAGGGAATTCTGAATGGGAGCAGTAGAGATGGAACTTCATTTATCGACGACCTATCATCCGATTGAACCGATTCCGGAGGAATTGGGGGATGTGCTTGGGGGGGTGGCTGGGGTGGAAGGCGGGTATTTTGTGTTGTCGGAGGATGAGAGCAACTACTTGCAGGGGACGTGGTCGACGGAAGGGAAGGGGTTTTCTTTGGAGTATCAGGGGGGAGGATTGGAGGCGCACTATTGTTATTCGGAGCCTGTGGGATTACCGCTTGTGGTTGAGATTGCGGACATGTATCGGCGGGGAGATGTGTCCTGGCGGAGTCACCCGAAGTGGGAGCACTCGCCGCTGGAGGAGGCGCAGGAGGAGGGGGATGGGTTGGTGTATCTCGGAAATTTTGACGGGGTGGGGGCGCGTCGGGCGTTGGGTGCTTTGGAGGATGCGGGGGTTGAGTTTCTCATTCGGGAGCAGGGGGGGAGTATTTTGCTTTATTGTTCTGCCGATGAGGGGGAAGCGGCGAAGGCGTTGATGGCGAAGTTATTTCCGGTGTGAGGTGATCATTTGGATGAGGATGGCGGTCGAGCGGGACGCTCGCCCCGTTCTTCGCTCTGTGAGCTACGAAGGGCACGCCCTACCGGGGAGGCAGGGGATGGGGGCGGGCCTTTAATAGGTATTGACATTTTATATAATTCTCATACAATCTCAATTAATCATACTCTGGTGTGATCTTGGGGGATATGGGGATACATCAATCTGACTCTTCTAGTTCTTCTGTTTCTGCGGTGGGTGATCCGTTGGCGGCGTTTGCGGCGACGAATGTGCGGGTGGATGTGGGGGGCGAGGGTGACTTGACTTCGGGGAACCGCGGGCGGGCGTGTATGGAATCGGCGGTGGCGGCGAATGACGAGTTACGGCGATTGATTGATGCGGCGCGGGCGGTGGAAGCGCGTGGGGGGAACGGTTCGGGGAATGGCGGGGGGATGGAGCGGCCGTTGGTGGTGCGGGTGGAGTCGCGTGTGCCGACGGAGAACGGGAATGGTCGCGCGAGCGGCAGCGCTAACGGCAGCGCTAACGGCAACGGCAACGGCAACGGCAATGGGAATGGGAATGGGAATGGGAATGGAGAAGTGGCGCGGGTGCGGGAGGAATTGATGAAGAAGGCCGAGGCGGTGGAGCGCGGGGAAGGGGAGATGCACTGGGCGGTGCCACCGGCGACGGGGCCTGAGTTTGTGGGTTTTAACGGCAGTGCTCCGAAAGCGAAGCGTTTTGATGAGGTGATTGATCTGACGCCACCGGCTTCGTATACGGATCGATTTACGGTGCACAACGAGGTGAATCATGAGCGGGTGTTGGAGTTACGGATTGGGAATCGGGAGGGGGACGACTTTTTGTTTGTGCGGGTGAACACACACGGTCAGGCGTCGGAGTTGAGCAGTGGGTTGTATCATTGTGGGGTGCGGACCGAGTCGAGTCATGGGTATACGACGGGGGCGAAGGAGAAGGGGCCGCTGATGTTGCGTTGTGGCCTGAAGTTTGACGGGCAGTGTTTCAAGTTGGACATGTGGTTGCAGACGGAATGCCCGCAGCGGAAGACCTTGGTCTATGGGAGCGGGGTGTTTGAGTATCCGGGTTTGGGGCCGCAGGCCTGGGTATCGGTTCGGGAGGAGGAATTGTCGCGTCCGGCGCGGGGGAGTGGGTAGTGGACGCCGCGGGGCGGGGTCGGGTGTGGGGTGTTGGTTGGTGGGGGGCGAATCGGGGCGGGGGGGATTTCGATGGCGTTTTAGGGGGAACGGCGTCCTTCGAGGCCTGGGGTTGTGCCCCAGGCTGGTATGCGCGAGGCGCTTACAGCGCTTTGTTGGCGCCGAAGGCGGCGGGTTGGAGGAATTAGCGGCACTTGGCCGCGGAGGGTGACAGCAGCGTGGGGCGACCAAAATGGTTAACTTTTCTTAATTATGGACTTTACAACCTGTATAGTCATTCTGTTATGATTAGGGATCATGAGCAACTGGCAGACCAACGGTAGGGCGATTGAATTTGAGAAGCAGCTGCGGGCGGCGCAGGGGTATTATGAATTGGGGATGTTGGAGGAGGCGTGGGACGAGGTGGCGGCGATCGAGGCGGAGTATCCGGATGAGCGGGCGGTGTTGCATGTGAAGTTGCTTTTGCAGTTGAAGAGTGCGCAGTGGTATTTGGCGTTGGAGACGAGTCAGCGGTTGTGTGAGATCGATCCGGAGGATTACATGGGGTTCATTCATGCGGCGTATTGTCTGCATGAGTTAGGGAAGACGCAGGAGGCGCGGCAGTTGTTGATGGATGGTCCGTCGTCGTTGCGGGACACGGCGGTGTTTTATTACAACATGGGTTGCTATGAGGTGAGTTTGGGGCGGATCAACAAGGGGAAGAATAATTTGGAGCGATCGTTTGAGTTGGATCGGCACTTGGTGGAAGTGGCGCGGCAGGACCCGGATTTGGCTGATTTGTGGGAGGTCATCTAGGAATTGTTTTTTTGACCGCAGATTGCGCAGATGGAATCCCGCTACCGCGGGATTTTGTTTTTAAACGGTGAGCCGATGGAGCGGGTATTTCAGGATAATTTTTCTTTGCGGGGGGAGGTTGGGGCATCGGTGGCGGTTTGGCGGGACGGGGTGGAAGCGGTGAGTTTGGCGGGTGGGTTGCGGGAGAAAGGGGGGAACTTGCCGTGGGAAAAGGATACGCTGGTGCCGGTGTGGTCGGCGACGAAGGGCTTGTCGGCGGCGGCGTTTTTGCTGGCGCTGGATGAGGCGGGGAAGGATTTGGATGAGGAGGTGGCCACGGTTTGGGAGGGCTTGGGTTCGGGGGCCAAAGCGGGGCTGACTTTTGGGCAGGTGTTGTCGCACCAGGCGGGGTTACCGGCATTGGATGAGGCGGTTCAGATTGCGGATCACGAGGGGGTGGTGCGGGCCTTGGAGGGGCAGGTGCAGGCGTGGCGGCCGGGGGAGGGGCGGCATGGGTATCATCCGCGGACCTGGGGCTTCATCGTGGATGAGTTATTGCGGCGGCTGACGGGGGCGCGGTGTTTGGGGGAGTATTGGCGGGAGCGGTTGGCGATTCCGCTGGGGCTGGATTTGTGGATCGGTGAATTGACGGCGGACGTGTATGGGCGGGTGGCGCCGGTGTATGCGGGGAAGCCGCGGCCGGAGGGGTTGGGGGAGGATGGGCCGTTCTATAATGCCTTTGGGAAAGTGGATTCGTTGACGCACCGGGCGTTTACCTCGCCGCGGGGTTTGGATGGGGTGTCGCGGTTTAATGATCCGAGTGCGTGGAATATGGGATTGGCGGCGATGGGGGGATTGGCGACGGCATCGGGGTTGGCGAAGTTTTACGGCATACTGGCGTGTGGGGGGGAGTGGGGCGGGGAGCGGATTTTTTCCGAGCGGGTGATGGGCTGGATGGAGACGGTATTGGTGGACGGGGATGATTTGGTTTTTTTGCGGCCGACGGCGTTTGGTGCGGGGATGATGAAGGATCCGGTGGACGGGGTGAACGGAGAGAAAGTGCGATCAATTTTTGGGCCGTCGACGCGGGCCTTTGGGCATCCGGGTGCGGGGGGGAGTCATGGCTTTGCGGATCCGGAGCGGCGGATGGGGTTTGGGTATGTCATGAACCAGATGGAATTGGGGATTTTGCCGAAGGAGAAAGCGATGGGATTGGTGGGGGCGGTTTATGGGACGCAGGACTGAAGAGATGGTGGGTGAGTAGCGGGGTATTTGGTTTTTTTGAATAATGAATATTGAACAAGGAATGATGAATGATGAAGTTCAAGGCAGGGGAGACTGGAATGAGTGAGCGGTGAGCGGGAATCAGCTAACCCCGGTTGGATACTTGAGACTGAGATAAATGACGGCGCATGCGGAGATGTTTACGGTGGGGACTTCGGGGAAGGGGACCTATGACGTGACGGGGGAAGTGGAGCGGATCGTGGGGGAGAGCGGGATCGAGACGGGGACGGCGACGGTGGCGGTGCAGCACACGAGTTGCAGCCTGGTGATTTATGAGAATGCGGATCCGTCGGCGCGGGAGGATTTGCATCAGTTTTTTGAGCACCTGGTGCCGGAGGATTTGCCGTTTTACGTGCATACCTATGAGGGCCCGGATGACACGACGAGTCATTTGCGGATGGCGTTGACGCGGACGAGCGAGAGCGTGCCTGTTATGAACGGGCGGTTGATGTTGGGGACGTGGCAGGGGATATACTTGTTTGAGCACCGCGTGGCGCGGCATACGCGGAAGCTGGCGGTCAGTATCATTGGGGACTGATTTGTTTGAACAGGAGGTAACAGAGAGAAGAGAGGGATTGGACGAAGTAGCAAGCTGAGCTTGCATCCAGGTTCCGCCGTTGGCGGCGAGGCTCACGTTGTTCGCCCCCTTGCGGACCGACGGGAAGTGGAGCGGATTGAATTTTTCGCTTGGAAGTGTAGCGTCGTCGGGATGCGGTATTTGAAGATTGGGTTGGGGATGATTGGGGGTGGGGTGGTGTTACTGGGGTTGGCGACGTTGGTGTGGTGGTTGGGGACGGATGGGTCGGCGATTGCCTTGGCGAATGCGTATTTTTCGGCGGGGGCGGCCGCGGGCGTGATGGGAGCGGTGGGGTTGGGGGCGCCGGAGTGGTTGGAAGAGAAGCTTAAGGAAATGCGGATCGACCGCTTGGGAGGGCTGCGGACGGGGTGGTATTTGATCGGGGCGAGTGCGGTGGCGGGGATGGCGTTGTTGGTGGTGATGGAGGTGGGGCAATGAGTGTTTGAGAAGGAGAGGGTGGGGCGATATGGGTATGGGGATGAGTTTTGATGTGGAGCAGGTGCGGGGGGATTTTCCGATCCTGGGGGAATCGGTGCAGGGGAAGCGGCTGGTGTATTTGGATAATGCGGCGACGACGCAGAAGCCGCGGGTGGTGATTGATCGGGTGTCGCGATTTTTTGAGTCGGAGAATGCGAATATTCATCGGGGGGTGCATTACCTGAGCATGCACGCGACGGACGCGTATGATGAGGCGCGGGAGCGGGTGGCGGCGGCGATCGGGGTGAAGGAGGCGAGGGAAGTGATTTTTGTGCGCGGGGCGACGGAGGGGATCAACCTGGTGGCGCGGAGTTATGGGTCCTCGGTCTTGGGTGAGGGTGACGAAATTCTTGTGACGGAGATGGAGCATCACGCGAATATTGTGCCGTGGCAGATGGTGGCGGAAGAGGCGGGGGCGCGGGTGGTGGCGGCGCCGGTGTCGGATACGGGCGAGATTTTGTTGGAGGAATTTGAGGGGTTGTTATCGGAGCGGGTGAAGATCGTTGCGTTTACGGCGGTGTCGAATGCCCTGGGCACGGTGAACCCGGTGGTGGAGATGGTGCGAATGGCGAAGGGGGTGGGTGCGATGGTTTTGGTGGACGGGGCGCAGGCGGTGCCGCATTTGCCGGTGGAGGTGGCGGCGTTGGGATGTGATTTTTATGTGTTTTCCGGGCACAAAGTGTTTGGGCCGGACGGGATCGGCGTGTTGTGGGGGCGTGGGGATTTGTTAGAATCGATGGCGCCGTATCAGGGGGGTGGCGACATGATTGAGCGGGTTTCGTTTGCGGGAACGACGTTTCGGGGGATCCCGGAGCGATTTGAGGCGGGGACGCCGAACATCAGCGGGGCGATCGGATTGGGGGAAGCGTTTGCGTATTTGGAGGGGTTGGATGGGGAGGGGATGCGGGCGCACGAGGAGAAGTTGGTGGCGACAGCGACGGAGCAGTTAGAGGCGATGCCGGGGGTGCGGTTATTGGGGACGGCGCGGGAGAAGGTGGGGGTGGTGTCGTTTTTGATGGACGGGGTGCATCCGCATGACATCGGGACGATCTTGGATACGGAGGGGGTGGCGGTGCGGGCGGGGCATCATTGTGCGCAGCCGTTGATGAAGCGGTTTGGGGTGAGTGGGACGACGCGGGCGTCGTTCGCGTTTTATAATACGGAGGCGGAGGTGGAGGCGTTGGTGAAAGGAGTGGAGCGGGTGGGGAAAGTCTTCAAGCGTGACGCTTGACCCAGATGCGCTGTTGGCGCGGGCTTTCGTTGTTCGCCCCTGGCGAGCTGGGATTTTTCGGGACGTGCGGAGGCGTTGGGGTTGGGGGGATTTGAGGGATGGGGGGATTGAATAATGAATATCGAACAAGGAATGATGAATGATGAAGTTCTGAGACAGCTTCGCCGATTCGGGAGCGCGGGAGTTTTCGGGAGGTGATGGTTGGCGACAAGTTTGTGGGGCTCTCGTGGGGTCCCTCGGCTTCGCTTTCTTTGTCGCTCCTCGAGGTATGGAGGACACGAGGGATGACAAGTGGGGGGCGGTGCGTTGTGGGAGGAAAGGGGTTGTGAATGTGGGGGGATCGGGTTTGGTGTGGGGTATATGGAAGAGTTGGCGGAGTTGTATCAGGAGATTATTTTGAGTCACAACAAGCGGCCGCGGAATGCGGGGGAGTTGGATGAATACACGGGGCAGGCGGAGGGGTACAATCCGCTTTGTGGCGATCACTTTACGATTTATGTGAAGGAAGGGGACGAGGGGTTAATTGATGAGGTGCGGTTCAGCGGGGATGGATGTGCGATTTCGACGGCGTCGGCGTCGATGATGACGGAAGCGGTGAAGGGGAAGACGCGGGCGGAGGTGGAAGCGCGGATTGCGGAGGTGGCGGAGATGTTGACGTCGAAGGAGGAACCGGTGTTTGATTTGGAAACGATGGGTGAATTGGGGGTATTGGCGGGCGTACGGCGGTTTCCGGCGCGGATCAAGTGTGCGACCCTGGCGTGGCATGCCCTGGCGGCGGCATTGAAGGGTGGGGAAACGGTGACGACGGAGTAAGTTTTAGGGAGAGATCGGTCGAATGGCTTTTCTGAAGCGACATGATGGATTTTGTTGGCTGGCGGGGATTGTTGTGATGTCGGCAGGGTTGTTGGTGTGGGGGTGTGGGAAAGGCGGGGATATTGGGGGGCACAGTGATCGTGGGGATCGTGTCGAACAGGAAGTGACGGTATCGGAGGCGGCATTGCCGACCGGGAATGATACGGCGGGTTTGTTTGTGGGGGCGAAGAAGTGTGCGGAGTGTCATGAGGAGGCGTTTGAGGAGTGGGCGGGATCGCATCATGACCATGCGATGGCGGTGGCGACGGAGGAGACCGTGTTGGGGGATTTTGATGATGCGGAGTTTGACCATTTTGGGGTGAAGTCGCGATTTTTCCGGAAGGATGACGGCAGTTTTTGGGTGAACACCCCGGGACCGGACGGTGAGCCGACGGATTACCCGATCGAATACACCTTCGGGGTGTATCCCTTGCAGCAGTATTTGATTCCGTTTCCGGGCGGGCGGTACCAGGCCTTGCAGATTTGTTGGGATTCGCGGTCGGAGGAAGAGGGGGGGCAGCGTTGGTATCATTTGTATGCGGACGAGCCGATCCCGCACACGGACGAGCTGCACTGGACGGGGCCGAACTTTAATTGGAATTACATGTGTGCGGACTGTCACTCGACCAACCTGCGGAAGAATTATGATGTGGAGACGGGCGAGTATGACACGCAATGGAGTGAGATGAACGTGAGTTGCGAGGCCTGTCATGGGCCGGGGCGGGAGCACGTGGAAGCGGCGGAGGCCTTTGCGGAAAGCGGGGAGTGGGCGGTTGAGGACTATGGTTTGGCGGTGGTGTTGAAGGAGCCGGAGGAGGGTGCGTGGGTGATTGATGGGGAGACGGGGCAGCCGAAGCGATCGCATCCCCTGGCGTCGACGGTGCAGGTGGAGACCTGTGCGCCGTGTCACTCGCGTCGGCGGCCGTTGGTGGATGGCTGGGTCCCGCATCACGGCCTGGGAGACACGCACGACGTGTCTTTGTTAGATCGAATCTTGTATTACCCGGACGGGCAGATAAAGGAGGAGGTGTATGTGTATGGGTCATTTGTGCAGAGCAAGATGCATCAGAATCACGTGCGCTGCACAGACTGCCACAATCCGCACAGTTTGAATTTACTGGCGGAAGGGAACGCCCTCTGTGTGCGATGTCATGACGGGACGCGTTATGATTCGCCGGCGCATACTTTTCATCAGCCGGGATCGACGGGATCGAGCTGTGTGGAGTGTCACATGCCGACGACGACCTATATGGGGGTTGATCCGCGGCGGGATCACAGCATTCGCATCCCGCGTCCGGATTTGACGGAGAAGATCGGTTCGCCGAACGCGTGCAATCAGTGTCATGAGGACCAATCGACTGAGTGGGCGGTGGAGTGGTGGAAGCGTTGGTATGGGGAGCCGGAGGAAGTGCATTGGGGTGAGACCTTGGCGGCGGCGTATGGGGATGAGCCGGGGGTGGAAGAGCGGTTGTTGGCGTTGGCGGGGGATGGGGAGAAGCCGAAGATTGTTCGGGGGGCGGCGATGGCGGAATTGGAGCGGCGTCCGCCGACGCGGGAGGCTTTGCAGGTGATGGCGGGGAATTTGAAGGACAAGGATGCGATGGTGCGGACGGCGGCGGTGGCGGGGCTGGCGCCGTTGGATGCGAAGCAGCGTTTGCAATTTGTGGTGCCGATGTTGGAGGACGAGGCGCGGTCGGTGCGGATGGCGGCGGTACGGACATTGGCGAGTGTGCCGCGGGAGATGTTTTCCGAGGAGGAGCGGGCGGCCTTTGAGACGGGTTTGGCGGAGTATGAGGCGGCGCAGTTGGTGGTGGGTGATCGTGCGGGGGCGCACATGGGATTGGGATTGTTGTATACGGATTTGGGGGAACCTGAGAAAGCGGAGGCGGCGTATCGGAAAGCGTTTGAAGTGGAGGAGAACAGTTTTCAGGCGCGGGTGAACCTGGCGGAAATGATGTTTGAGCAGGGGCGGATACAGGAGGCGCAGTTTTTGTTGGAGGATGCAGTGCGGGTGGCGCCGCAGCTTGGGATCACGCATGAAGCGTTGGCGCGGCATTGGATTCGGCGGCAGGAATATGCGGAAGGGTTGACGCATTTGTTGAAGGCGGCGGAGTTGAGTCCGGAGTCGGCAGAGACGCAATTTTTTGCGGGGGTGGCGTTGAATCAGTTGGGGCGGTATGAGGATTCGGTGCCGTATTTGGAGAAGGCGATTGAGTTAGCGCCGCGGCATGCGGAGTATATGACGGGGTTGGTGGCGGTGGCGCGGGACAATGGGGATTGGGAGCGGGCGGTGCGGGTGGCGGAGCAATTGGTGGCGGTGTATCCGGAGGAAGCGGGGTATCGGGCGTTGTTGGAGGAGATGAGGGGGCGGCAGGCTGCGCCTGGACGTTGATGGGGCCGTTGGGCGGCTGGTTCTCGTTGTTTGCGGGATGTGGACGGTGGGGTTTAGGGATGTCTGCTGGTCCTTGGTCGGGGCAGGGCGAGACGTTAGGTCTTGGCGAGCGCGTGTTCTCTTTTGAGTCAAGGAGTTGTGGAGATGAGAGATGGGGGTGGTGAGATTTTGATGGGGGGAAAGGCAGGAAAGGCTTGCGTGAGGCGGGGAAGTGTATATAATTACCATAATTATTAGAACTCCATTGCTGCTTCTCTCCGGCGATGGTGGGGTTCTGATCGTTTTATAACTACTCGCTGTTTTTCTCTCGTAATGAGCACCATGGTTCGAGACGCCCTCGGGGGTCTCCGGCCGGGGGGCGGCGCCGGTGTGGACGAACGGTCCACCCGAGTGTTGCCTCTCCTGGTCGGGGCGCTTGGGGAATTGTTGTTGTTTTTTGGGTATCTCACCTTGCCGGTGGGAATGGGGGTGGGGATGATTTGGTTTGGGGTAATGAGTTGGCCGAGCGTCGATCTTTTATCGGGGTTTGGTTGGGCGGAGACGGGAGTGATCATTGGCAAGGTGTTGTTGCCCGTTGTGACGGGGGCGGGGGTGATTGTGTTGTTGTTGAAGCCGTTTGTGGCGGAGAAGGCGGCGGTGGAAGTGTCGTGTGGCTTGGACTTGGACAAGGAGAAGACCTTGCGTCGTTTTCTGAAGGAGATGTGTTCGGATTTGAAAGTGGATTTTCCGGAGCGGGTATCGGTTACGTGTGAGCCGACCTTGGTGGCGCGCCGCGCGAGTGAGCGATCGTGGCGGCAGGGGAACGGGTTTGAGTTGGTTTTGGGATTGCCGTTGTTGGTGGGGATGGAGTTGCGTGGATTTGGCGGATTGATGGCGCGGGAGATGGGATTTTATTCGGGGGGATTTTGGAAATACGTGGAGCGGGCGTTGCGGGGGGTGCATTGTTGGTTGGCCCGCGCGGTTTGTGCGCAGGACAAGTGGGATCGGCGGATTGCGGCCGCGCGGGAGGCGGGCGAGGAGGGTCGGTTTCCGTTCTTGGCCGGTTGTGCGGAGGCCCTGGTTTGGTTGGCGCGACGTCCGCTTTGGATGTGGTTGCATGGCAGTCGGTTGATGTGTGCGGGTGTCTTGCGCCGGACGGAAGCGGAGGGGGACGAGCGCTTGGCGGCGTTTTCGGGGAGTTCGTGGTTGGAGGCGGTGGTGATGCGCCAGCGGGAATTGGAGGAGGGTTATCAGGTGGCGCGAAAGCAGTGTTTTGAGGCGGGGACGACCGAGGATTTACCGCGGGATTTCCCGGCGCTGGCGGTATTGCGCGCAAACTTGTTACCGGAGGATCACCGGAGTGCGGCGTGGCAAGGATTGGGTGATTATCGGGCGGCGCATCCGGACACCCTGGAGTATTCTTTGAATGAGCGGAAGGAATGGGCGGGGGAAGGCCGTGAGATGGGACGGTGTATTGGAGCGGCCCGGGCGAACACTTTACTGGAGGATTACGGGCGCGTTTCCGAGGAGACGAGTCACGAGTTTTACCGGGCGGTGATGGAGTTGGAATTGGATGGCAAGGGGGGCGGGCCGTTGGGACCAGGACCTTCGACGCGGATGGACAAGGCGACGCAGGTGGGCGCGTGCGGGTTGAGTTTGTTCGGGCGGGAGACGTGTTTGCAGCTGCCGATCCATTTGAACGAGGAACCGATGGATTATCTATCCATGGCAACGCCCCTGTTGATGGAGAAGTTTGCGCGTGAGCGTGCGCAGTTGCGCGAGGAAACGATTGTCTATCGGGAATCGGCGCGCCGGGCCATGCAGGCGGAGATGGGGGGCTTTGCGGGACTGCAGGCGGACATGTTCCTGGAGAGCGGGATTGAGATACGGGCGGAGGAGTTTGGTTTGAAAGAGGCGAGTCGCGAGGCGACGCGAGAGATGGTGGAGGAGTCGGCGTATCGTTATGGTTTGACGGAGACTGAGACGCAGCGATTTTTCGGGCTGGTGCGGGACATGGTTCAATCGACGGTGAGTCTGGTGGCGCGGAACGATTTTTGTGGCGGGGATGCGCAGCGATCGATGGCGGCGGTGCAGGAGATGCAGTCGCTCATGGGCATCTTGATGAGTTTTGGGACGATGCGGAGTCAAATGGGCGGCTTGCGGCGGCACTTGAGCATGTTGGACGGATTATTTACGGCGGTGCAGCGGATGGAAACTTCCGCGGCGTCGCCGTCGCGGTGCCTGTCGCGTTTGCGGGCGGAGGCGGAGGGTGTGGCGACGTTAAAGCGGACGATCTTGGCGAAGTTTGATGAGATGGCTTCTCCGTTTCCGGGGAGCGAAGGGGAGCCGGTGAGTGTGGGCGACTATTTGCGCCAAGGGGCGGGCTTGGGTGTGGAGATGAGTTCCGGAGAGGTGCGGGATGACTTCGCGTTTGCCTCTGAGCAGTATCGAACGGGATACGGGTTGGGCGAGAGTTTGACGGATTTTTATTTCCGGGTGGTGGAGCGCGTGGCGTTTTATGTGGAGTCGGTGGACTGGGTGGTGCAGCGGCGGGAGAAGGCGGCGAGTTAGGAGTGGGGGAGGGGTCGGAAGTCTTACGACTTCCGCTACGGGGGGAAGGGGGGAACGTTACGAGGCGTTTTGGGAGTGGATGACTTTGCCCACGAAGAAGGGGCCGAGTTTGTCCATGTGTTCCGAGGTTTGGACGGTGGGGCGCATGTCTTCGACGAGTTTGCTGAGCCAGTCGAGCCTGGGGCCGAGGATTCCGAGGATGAATTCGTTGTCTTCCTTGTCGATGCCGAAGCTGGTGAGGCGGATATCGCCGGCGTATCCGGCGCCGCCGTATTGGAAGCCGATCATGCCGTGTTCTTTGAGGATTTCGGTTTGTTCGGCTTTGGGGAGGCGGTAGAAGGTGCCTTTGCGGCGGAGAGGGTACCAAACGGCCCAGGGCCAATCGGGATTGAGGGCGTGATCGATGGGGCGTTCGGTGAGGTAGTATTGGAGATTGGGTTCGCGGCCGAAGCCGTAGGTGCGCCCAAACATGGTGAACTCGGGTTGGAGGGTGAGGGTTTCGAAGGCATCGGAATTGAAGAGGTCTCGGGCGGTGGTGACGAAGGTGTCGGGGTCTTCGCTGAGGATGAGGATGCCGAGGCTGCGGGGGTCAGCGACATTGGCGTAGACGACGGTGATGAGGCCGCTTTGCTTGACGGCTTCGATGACTTTTTTGGTGTCCTCGGGGAAGGTATCGGTGAAGACCTGGAGTTGGACGTAGAGGCGGGCGTCGGACGCTTGCGGGACGCCGCGGCCGCCGGGGGCGGGCATGGCTTTTTCGCGTTTGTCGCGGGGGTCGTCGGCGCAGTAGAGGTCGCGATCGGGTTCGATGTTCCAGCGTTTGGCGACGTCTTCGAGGTCCGGTGAGGCGGGCCATTGGTCGGCCTGTGGTT
The DNA here is from genome assembly GCA_039028175.1 of Verrucomicrobiota bacterium. Taxonomy (GTDB): domain Bacteria; phylum Verrucomicrobiota; class Verrucomicrobiia; order Verrucomicrobiales; family DEV007; genus JBCDBW01. Next base: position 19,546 of record JBCCIR010000037.1, on the reverse strand, counting down.
CGCCCTGGTATTGGCGGGTGCCGCCTTTGAGGGGCATGCAGCCGGTGTTATCGCCGATCTTGGCGACCTCGGCGATTTCGTCGGGCGAGAGCGGATTGTCGGGTGCGAGGGAGGCGAGTTCGTCGACTTTGTCTTCGATGGGGCGGGCATCTTCGCCGGCTTCCTGGATGAGGGTGGGGACGACGCATTGGATGCCGGGATTCCCGAGGGTCCAGTGGCAGGCGAAGTGGAGGGGGGAGAGGCCATGGCGTTCCATGATGGGGCGCATGGCGTCGATTTTTTCGTTTCCGTGTTCGACCCAACCTTTGGCGCGGAAGGCGCGATGGTCGCCGGGGGCGAAGCGGTGGCCGGGTTTGACGTCGCCGTGGAAGAGGCCGCCGTGGTCGACGACCCGGGCGATGAGGTTGACCTTGTGTTTTTCCGCGGCGGCGAGGCTGAGGCGGGCGGGCCAGGGTTCGAGGGCGTTGAGGATGATCATGGCCCAATCGATGTCATCGCCGAATTTTTCGTAGCATTGGATGATATCGAGAGCGAAGCCGTTCGCGGGTCCGGGGGCGATGCCGAGCATCTCGGTGGTTTTGTTTTGTTTGAGGGTACGGAGGCTGTCCCAGACGGCTTCCGAGGAGAAGCCGAAGTGATCGGGATTGTGGAGGAGGACGAGATCGAAGTGGTCCGTATTGCAGCGTTCGAGGGATTTGGCGGCGGCGTCTTCGAGGAAGTCGGTATATCCATCGGGGCCACGGAGTTTGGGGTCGGTGAAGCGTGGGAAGCCTTTGGAGCCGTCTCGTTTGCCGTTGTAGAAGTCGTTTCCGAGGAGGCCGACGAGGCAGTAGGAATCGCGCGGGATACCGGCGAGGGCTTTGCCGAGGGCGGTATCGGCTTTTCCGGAGCCGTAGACATCGGCGGTCATGAAGGTGCGGATGCCTTTTTCGTAGGCGCGTTGGAAGAGTTGGGTGAAGCGGTCTTCATCGACGGCTTCGCCGAAGTGCATGAAGCGTCCGCCGTTCCAGGTGCCGTATGCTGTTTGGGTGGGGTGCATTTTGTGAAGTTAAGAATTAGGAATTAGGAATTAGGAATTAGGAATTAGGAATCGAGGGTCAGCGTTTGGGTTTGGGTTGATACTTTTCGGCTAGGACGGCGATGTAGGCAAGCAGGTCTTTGATTTCCTGTTCGGTGAGGAGGCGTTCGGAGGGGATGAGCATTTTTTTTCCGTTTACGTCGTCGGGGTGAACGCCGCGGAGGCCGGACTGGAATTTTTTGATTTGGGCGGCGAGATACCAATCGGGGAGGCCGATGAGGGGCGGGCTTCCGAAGAAGAGTTCGCCGGAGCCGTTGATGCGGTGGCATTCGGCGCAATACCATTCGAAGTAATTTTTTCCGGGTTCGGGATTTCCGCCGAGGGTATTTTGGGTGGGGACACGGGGGAGGGCGGCGATGTGATCGGCGAGGGGGTCGATGGCGTCTGCGGGGAGGGAGTGGGCGATGGCGCGCATTTGGGCGCCGGTATCGTCGCCGGGTTCGGCGCCGCGGATATCGTTTTGGAATTTGCGGAGTTGGTTGGTGGAGTAGTAGGTGGGGAGGGCGGCGATGGAGGGGGCGTTGAGTTCGCGGTTGCCTTCGCCGTTGGGGCCGTGGCAGGCGGTGCAGACGGCGGTGAAGATTTGTTCGGGTTTATCGGGATTGAGGATGGGTGTGGTGTCGGCTACGAGGGTGGGTGGGGCGCTTGGACTGGGTTGATCGTTTTTGGCGTCGCAGGCGGGTAGGAGGAGAAGGAGACCCATGTAAAGGCGCGACAGGATGGGTGGGGGTGAAGTCACGGGACCAAAGGTAAAGGGGCGCCGGCTTGGAGGCTATGCGGTTTTTGGGGAAGGTCGTGCGGATATTGCGGTAGTTGGGCAAGGGGGGAGGCCGGGGAAAGGGATTGAAGCGGATGGGGTGAGCGACTATGGTAGCGGGGTGAAGAGGGCGTGGTTAATGAGATTGGTTTTGGCGGGGGTGTTTGTCTTTGGGGGGATGGTGTTGTTTGTGGAGGAGGCGGGGGCGGACATTGTGAAGCGGGAGATGTATAAGAATTCGAAGGGGCAGAAGGTTTATGGGTGGGTATATGAGAAAGGGCGGACGCGGTTTGCGCGGTCGCCGCAGTTTTCGACTTACTGGGGGGGCGGGTTTTTCCGGAGCCGGGTGATTGTGCGCCGGGGGCATCATCATCACCGGTCGCACGGTGGGCGTGGCGGAATCAGTGTTCGGTGGTAGGTTGTGGGGCGGCGGGCTGATTGGGTCCGTCTTTGTTTGGGTGGTATGAGCATCGAGGCATCACGAGCGTCATTATTTGAGGAACCGTTGCGGATACTGAGTGATCTGCACTTGGGGCATCCGGGGAGCCGGGTGGGTTCGGCGGAAGCATTACGGCCCGTGTTGGAGGGGGCGAAGACCGTGGTATTCAACGGGGACACGCGGGAGATGCGGGCGAAGCGGTTTGTGGGGGATTCGGACCGGATGTTTGGCGAGTTGGAAGGGATGCTGGAGGAGATGGGGATCGAGGGGCGATATTTGACGGGCAATCACGATCACCGGGTTTCGGAGGAGCACTATTTGGATTTGTGCGGGGGCGAAGTTTTTGTGACGCATGGGCATGCGGTGTTTCCGGAGGTGTCGCCGTGGAGTTTTACGAGCCGGGCGGATCACGAGGTGTGTTTGCGGGAGTATGAGCGTTTGTATCGTGAGTATGACGGGGATACCTTGGACGGGCGGATGCGGGTAGCGGCGGCGGTTTGTGAACTGACGCCGAAGTTCAATCGGCGGGCGCGTCGGGGGTTGATGGGGAATTTGAAAACGATCATTAATGTGACGATGCCGCCGCGTCGGACGTTTTCGGTGTTGAACACGTGGCGGCGGCACCATGTGATGGCGCGGGATTTTTGCCGGCAGTATCGGCCGGGGGCGCGATTTATATTGATGGGGCATACGCATTTGCCGGGGGTGCGGTCGTATGGGGACTTGGTGGTGATCAATACGGGCGGGTATATCTCGTGGGGGGGAGCGCGTTATGTGGAGGTGGCGGAGGGCGAGTTGCGGGTGGTGGCGGTGAAGCGGGATGGGGCGGGGCGATTTTTGCCGGGGCGGGTGTTGCGGCGCGTTGGTTTGGGGGAGCGGGAGATTGAGGGTGGGGGAGCGTTGATGGGGGAGGCGGAGTTGGTTGGGGGTGGGCGGTAGGCGGTAGGGGGAGAGTATTCAGTGGTCAGTTTTCAGTAATCAGGCATGATAGGGCGGTGGTACCGGTTCGCATATCGAGCATTCATGAGTTGAAGACGTTGATTCGTTCGTTTCATCCGGTGGTGGCGATTGAAAGTGTCGAGGAGGAGCGGGTGGATCAATTGATATTGGCGGCGAGCGAGGAGCTGAATATGCCGGTATTTGAGTGGACCGTGGTGGACGGGGTGAGGCGATATGGGGAACCGCATGCGACGATGGGACAAACGACATTTGCGGGGAATGCATTGCGGCACATTGAGTCGCTGAAGGTGGACGGGGTGTACATTTTTCGGGGGCTCGACGAGCAGTTGGGCGACGCGGTGGTGCAGCGGATGTTGAAGGAAGTGGCGGTGCATTTTCGTGGCCGGGGGTCGGTGTTGATTTTGACCGGTGGATCGATCGAGATACCGGAGGAATTGAAGCAGGATGTGGTGTTCTTTCCGATGGAATTGCCGAATGCGGATGAGCTATCGGCGGTGGTGAATGCGACCGTTCAGTCTTTGCGCTTTGGAGATGTGGGGACGGTGACTTTGGATGGGCGGGGGCGGGAGGAATTATTGCATGCATTGAGCGGGATGACGGTGAATCAGGCGCGACAAGCGGTGGCGCGGGCGGTATTGGAAGACGGGCGTCTTGACGCGGCCGACACCTCAAACATTAATCGGGAGAAGGGAGAGGCGATCCGGGACGGAGGATTGTTAGAGTATTACCCGGCTCAGGAGAATCATTTTGAATTGGGGGGATTTGCGGGTTTAAAGGGATGGCTGGATCGTGCGGCGATGGGCTTTTCGCAGGCGGCGGCGGACATGAATCTTTCTCCTCCGCGGGGAATCTTGTTGGTGGGAGTGCAGGGGTGTGGGAAGTCGCTTGCGGCCAAAGTGGTGGCCCGGCAGTGGGGGGTGCCGCTATTGAAGCTGGACGCGGCCCGTTTGTATGACAAATACGTTGGTGAAACGGAAAAGAACTTTGTGAAGGCGACAAAGATGGCGGCGGCGATGGCGCCGGCGGTTCTGTGGATTGATGAAATTGAGAAGGCTTTGGCGACGGGGGGAGAGGTGGAGGCGGACGGCGGGGTGAGTCAGCGATTGCTAGGGAGTTTTTTGAGTTGGCTTCAGGAGAAGGATGAGCGGGTGTTTGTGGTTGGGACGGTGAATCGGATTGACGTGTTACCGCCGGAGCTTTTGCGGAAGGGGCGATTTGACGAGATATTTTTTGTCGATTTGCCAACGGAAGAGGAGCGCGAGCGGATTTTTGAGATTCATCTTCGGATGCGGCGTCAGGCGGTGGAGGGATATGACTTGGGCGTCCTGGTCCGTGCGAGCGAGGGATTCAGTGGGGCGGAGATTGAGCAGGCGGTCATCGGGGCGCTTTATCGAGCATTGCATGAGGGGCTTGCTCCGTCGACGGAACTGATCGTGGGCGAATTGGAAGGGACGGTTCCGCTCTCGCGATCGCGATGGGAAGATGTGGCGGCGTTGCGTGACTATGCGAAGGGGCGCTTTGTTGAGGCGGCGGGATGAGGCTAATGCAAAGGTGGTCGGGGAAACGGGGAGTACGTGATCAGGCTTCCATGAGGACCGGCTTAGTCCGGATCGTTGAGTGAGTGAATTTTGATAAAGTTCTCGAGGGAAGTCATGATGTTAGATTCTTGATCGTAGAATTGTTCTTCAATTTGCGTGAGCTCGATGTCGTATGTGGTTCGAAAGGCATCAATTTCTTGGCTGTGTGATTCTCCACAGTGTGTTTTCCAGAGGTCGTGAGCTTGAGCTACGATTCTTGAGCAATCGAGGAGGGCGGCTGCCTTGAAGGAATTGCCGATGCGAGTGAAATCGTCGTCGATCAGTCCAAAGAATCCGTGCAGACCTTCGCACTGAATGAATCCAAGTGCGTGGTAAACATCGACGAAGGTTTGTTCAGGACGACTGAGAGGAGTGGTTTTCGCTTTTTCCACGAGGGCGCAAAAACTTTTCTCGATGTTGTGTGACTGCTCTTTCACTTGGTGACATTGTTACTCCGGCAGGATACGGGCTTTTTGGATCATGGCGTGGAGGGTGTTGAGGGCGTTTCCTTCGAGGCGGTTGTTGAGGTAGATGAAGGAGGGTTGTTTGGCGGGGGCTTTGGTGAGGGAGGTGATGAGAGTGCCTCCGGCGGTGCGGGCTTCCTCGTCGATTTGTGCGGTTTTGTCGTATGGAGAAAAGGATTCGACGGCATCGTTGTAGGCGCGGCCGGGGGTGAGGAGGAAGCGGGCGGCGGTGAAGGCGGCGGGACGTGAGTTTTCAATATTCATTTGTTCGCCGACGGAGGGCATTTTCTGCCAGTTGTTGTAGACGTGAGCGACGTTGTGCTTGGCGAGGACGGCGAAGTAATCGGGGTGGAGAAAGGATTCGTTTCGGATTTCGATGCCGTATTGCCAGCCGGTGGGGAGTTGGGCGAGGAAAGCGTCGATGGCGTCGGCGAATTCGCGGCCTTGGTCGAACTGGCCGGAGTAAAAGCGGGAGAACTCGAAGATGAGGATGCCGACTTTGGCTTGGATAGATTCGCAGGGGCGGAGGAAGAGGTTTTTGAAGAGGTCGGCGTTCAGGAAGTAGTCGTTTTCCTTGCCGGCGAGGTCGCCGAAGCGAGGGAGCTTGGGAAATTTTTTGATGGTGATCTGGTCGGTGACTTTGAAGGAGAACTTGAAGTCATCGGGAACTTGTTCCGCGAGGCCGGCGAGGTATTTGTCGGTGGGGAAGCGGTAGTATCCGGCGTCGACGCAGACGGATTTGAAGACTTCCCCGTATTCTTCGAGGCAATTGCGTTCGAAGCGTGTTTTCGCGACTTTGCCGCGGTAGAGGTAGCGGTCTTCGGTGTAGAGTTGGCCGATCCAACCGGGGTATTTCCAGGAGGAAGTGCCCAGGTAGACGTTTTGATCGGCGAGGGAGGCGAGGGTTGGGGTGAGGGAGCGTGAGAAAGGCACGGGGGGATTTAACCACTAGTCGGCGCTAGTCTTCACTAATCTTTTTTGGGGAGTATTCAGCGGGGACGAGGAAGGGGAAGCGAGGAGGGGGACGAGTATGATTATGAGTAGGATTATGATCAAGAATTTGAGTTGAGGGCGTGGGAGAGGTGGGGGGTGTAGAGTTCGGGTTCGAGGAGGAAGGAATCGTGGCCGCGGTCGGAGTGGACGGTGATGTGGATATTGGAGACGCCGGCGTCTTTGAGGTATCGGATGAGGTGGGCCTGTTCTTCGGGATAGAAGCAGTAGTCTTCGTCGATGCTGAAGACGAGGTAGTGGTGCCCGTGTTCCTTTGAGCGGGTGAAGAGTTCGCGGATGGAATCGGCGTCGGCTTCGATAAGGGGATCGAAGTGGGACCAGAGTTCGGCGATGCGGATGTAGGTATTGGCGTCGAAGCGATCGACGAATTTTTTACCCTGGTGGAGCATGTAGGATTCGACTTGATCGTGGACGCGATACCATGAGAAGCGGTCATCGGCCTGGCGGACGTCTTTACTGGCGCGTCGTTCGATGGCGTCGAGGTGCACGAAATTTTTGTGGCTGATCATGCGGGCGAGGGCGAGCCCGAGGGAGGGGGGATTGCCTTCGTAATAATCGCCGGCGTTGAAGTGGGGGTCGTTTTCGATGGAGAGGATTTGTTCGAGGAGGAAGAGGCGATTAAGGACTGTGGTTTTGACGCCGGAGGCGACGGGGATGACGAGTTGAGTGCGTTCGGGGTGGTTGGCGGCGAAGGTGAGGCAGGCGAGGCCGCCGGTGGAGGGGCCGACGACGGCCTTTAATTTTTCGATCCCGAGGTGATCGAGGAGGAGAATTTGGGAATTGACGACATCGCGGGTGCAGATGTGGGGAAAAGTTGAGCCGTAGGGTTTTCCGGTTTCGGGGTTGGTCGTGGCAGGGCCGGTGGAGCCGTAGCAGCCGCCGACGTAATTTGCGCAGATGACGAAGAAACGATTGGTATCGAGGGCTTTGCCTGGGCCGATGAATCCGTCCCACCAACCGGGGTGGCATTCTTCGGTCCAGTATTGGGAGTCGCCCGGGGTGGTGGGGTTGGTGCCGGCTGCGTGTTGGGAGCCGGAGAGGGCGTGGAAGAGGAGGATGGCGTTATCTTTGGCTGGGGAGAGTTCGCCGTAGGTTTCGTAGGAGAGCGTGAGTGAGGGTAGGGAGGAGCCGTCGACGAAGGAGAAGGGGGCGTCGCTTTGGAAGATTTGGGATTGGACTTGTCCGATGTCGCTTGGCATGGGTTATCGGTTCTTCGGTTCTTCGGATGGTTGGTTGGTTGGTTGGTCGGTTGGGAAGGCAGAGGATCGATAGGTTACGCGGGGTTGTGGGGGAATGCGAATCGAAATTGGCGGGGGGAGGGGTGGATTCTGGGATTGGAAGGTGGTGAAATGTGGTTAAGGTAGGCGGCAGTAATTTGTGAGTGAGTGGATTCGACAGTGGGAGCGGCGTTGGCCGGTATTGGAGTGCGTGGTGGTGCGATGGCTGGTGATGGGGTTGGTGTTATGGGTGGTGTTGGCGGCGGGGTATTTGATATTTGGGGAGAAGCCGTGGAGTGGGGAGGTGATGGAATTGGCGGAGGGGACGTCATCGAAGCGGGTGGAGTATTTTATGTGGACGGGGTTGTGGTGGGGGGCGGTGCTTAACTTTGGGATTGGGGTGGTGTTGTTGGGGACGGTGCGATGGTTGGGGGTGATGGTTCCGGTGGGGCCGACGATTGACACGGCGCGGCGGGTTTATTCGGTATGGGCGCGGCGGTTGATGTTGGCGGGGATGGGCGGGGCTTTGTTGGTGGGAGTGTTGGAGCGGATGCCCCGGTTATCGCACAGTTTCTGGAATGATGAGGAGTATGGGTTCCGGCGGTTTGCATCGGGGTATCACCGTGATGACGGGGCGGGGGCGTTGGAGTTCAAGAAGGTGCGATGGGCGGACAGTTTGTTTAAGAATCATGACGGGAACAATCATGTGTGGCACACGGTGGAAGCGCGGGCGGGGTTGGGGTTGTGGCGGATGGTGACGGGGGCGGGGGAGGGAGAGTTCCGGGAAGGAGCGGTGCGGCTGGGGCCGTTTTTGTCGGGGCTGGGTTCGATCTTATTAGTCGGAATGTTAGGTTCCCTGTTAGGGCGACCATTGGCCGGGGTGGCGGGGGCGTGGTTCCTGGCGTTATCGCCGTGGCATTTGCGTTATGCGGTGGAGGCGCGGGGCTATTCGAGCATGATTTTATTTTTATTGTTGGGCCTCGTTTTTTTGCTGAAGGCGTTGCAAACGGGGAGTTGGCGATGGTGGTTGTTGTATGGGGCGGCGCAGTGCCTGATGCTGTGGAGTTTTGCCGGGGTGGTGTATGTGGCGGTGGTGCAGAATGTGTTGGCGTTTGGCTTTTTGCTGATGAATGCGCGGTGGAAGGGGAGCCGGCAGGGGGTGGTGGGGCGGTTTGTGGTGGCGAATGCGTTATCGGCGGGGGTGTTTTTGGCCTTGATGGTGCCGTCGTTGATGCAATTGGCTTCGTTTTTGGACGGGTATCAGGAGGAGACGGGTAGGGCGGACCTGGGGGCGGGTTTTTTGCGTGACGTGTGGTCGCATCTGGCGGCGGGGATTCCGTGGACGACGCCGGGCGAGGGGCCGTGGCCGAGCATGGTGGGATTGCAGGAGCGGAGTCTAGGGTCGTTCGCGTTTTTGAATGTGGTGCTGCCGGTGGTGGCGGGTTTGGGGGCGGTGTTGATGATGTTTCGTGGGGATTGGCGATCGCGGTTTGTGGTGTTGGTGTTCCTGGGGGCGGCGTTGTGTATGTGGGGGCACAATGCGATGTCGGGGACGGCGATCATGGGATGGTATTTTGTGTTTTTGGCGCCGGGGTTTGCGTTGTTTTTGGGATGGGGTTCGGCATTGGCGTGGGTGGAATCGTTTCGGGTGCGCGGCGGGGTGGCGGCGTTGACGGTGGCGTTGTTTTGGGTGACGGCGAGCGGGCCCCGGGGGGCGGTGCGGGATCGGGAGCGGCATCCGATGCGGGAGGTGGTTTTGGAAGTGCGTGGGGTATCGCCGGCGGTGACGAGCGACGATGAGGGGTTGATTACGGTGGCGATGGGGTCGGGGGACCGGCAGTTGCAGAGTTATGATCCTTGGATACGACCGTTGGATACGAGGGCGGAATTAGAGGCGGCGATGGCTGATGCCCGGGAGAGTGGGAAGGCGGTGGCGGTTTATGTGTGCAGTCCGTTGCGGGTGGAGCGGGAGTCTCCGGAGGTGATGGCGTTATTGGGGGATGAGAATGAGTTTACGAAGGGAGGGGAAGTGGATGGGTTGGAGGAGTTTTGGTCGTTTGACGTGTTTCGAATGCGGGAAGAGGGGGAGAACAGGTAGGAGATATCGTTGCTAGATGCGGCGGTATCCCGTTTAGTGGGAGAGTTCTTTTGATGAAACGTTCGCTGATAATTCTTACCTGGCTTATTGCCGTTGTGATCGCTGCGCCGGGGACACGGGGTGCGGAGCGGCCGAATTTTGTTTTTGTGATTGCGGATGATTTGGGTTGGGGGGATGTGGGGTTTCATGGGGGGGCGGCGCCGACACCGCACCTGGACCGGTTGGCGGAGGAGGGTTTGGAATTGGCGCAGCATTACGTGGCGCCGGTGTGCAGTCCGACGCGGGCGGGGTTCTTGACGGGGCGTTATTGGAGCCGGTATGGGGTGACGACGCCGACAAACACGCAGGGCTTGCCATTCGGGACGGTGACCTTGGCGAGTGCATTGGGGGAGTCGGGGTATGAGACGTGCTTGGTGGGGAAGTGGCATTTGGGATCGAAGCCGGAGTGGGGGCCGAACGAGTTTGGGTTTGATCATTCGTATGGGTCGTTGGCGGGCGGCGTGACGTCATGGACGCATCGGTATAAGGAGGGGCCGTATTCGGTGACGTGGCATCGGAACGGGGACTTGATTGAGGAGGAGGGGCACGTGACGGATTTGCTGACGGACGAGGTGGTGAATTGGATTCGTGAGCGCGGTGACGCGCCATTTTTTTTGTATGTGCCCTATACAGCGGTGCATTTGCCGATCAACGAACCGGAGGAGTGGTTGGAGCGGGTGCCGGCGGAGATTGAGAGTGAGATTGAGCGGCAGTATGCGGCGTGTGTGATGCATTTGGATGACGCGGTGGGACGGATTTTGCGGGCCTTGGAGGAGAAGGGGGTTCGTGAGGACACTTTGTTTGTGTTTACGAGCGACAACGGGGGGAGCACGGCGACGAACAACACGCAGCCGTATCCGCCGGATGATTCCCCTCCGGGGGCGTTGCCGGGGAGCAACGGGGAATTGCGTGGGGAGAAGGGATCGATATACGAGGGGGGGACCCGAGTGCCGACGGTGGTTTCGTGGCCGGGGAAGATTGCGGGTGGGGAAGAGGGGACGCCGGTGTGTGTGGTGGATTGGATGCCGACTTTTTGTGGTTTGGCGGGGTATGAGGGGGGTGAGGGGTTGCAGTGGGACGGGGTGGATTTGTCGGGGTTGTTGTTGCGAGGGGAGGCGCTGGGAGAGCGATCGATTTATGTGGCGGGGACGCGTTGGCGGGCGGTGTCGTTGCGGGAGGGGGATTGGAAGCTGGTGGTGAGCGGGGAGGGGGATGGGCGAGTGGTGGAGTTGTTCAACTTGGCGGAGGATCCGGGGGAGGCGACGGATTTGAGTGAGGGGGAGGTAGAGCGGGTGGCGGGGATGCTGGGGCGGTTGGAAGTGGTGGCTGAGGCGGATCGTGATTCGGTGGTGGAGCGTTAGGTTTTTTTATATGACGAACGGAACGACGATTGCTTGGTGAGTGAACTCGCATTTCGTCATGTCCAAGCTTCTGGCTGATCTTGTTGTCTTATTGCACTTTGGTTTTATTGCCTTTGTGTTGGTGGGTGGGGTGTTGGTGTTGAAGTGGGGGTGGGTGGCGTTTTTGCATTTGCCGTGCGTGATGTGGGGGGTGTTGGTGGAAATGACGGGGTGGATTTGTCCGCTGACGCCGCTGGAGCAGGGGTTGCGTGAGGCGGAGGGGGGCGCGGCTTATACCGGGGGGTTCGTCGATCATTACATTGTGCCGATCATTTATCCCGAGGGCTTGACGCGTGGGATGCAGATTGGATTCGCAATCGTCGTGGTGGCGATCAATTTGGGTGTTTATGGGCTGGTGATCGCTAAGCGGGTGAAGCGGCGTGGGGGCCGGGTTTGATCAAAGGGGAGTTGGGCGGGAAATGGTGGCAAATTGTTGGATTTATTTGTGTATGGGTGATCTGATCTATGTTGGAGGCGTATTTCTTTGAAGGAATGTGTCATTTGTTGCCCGCCCTCACTAATTAATCCCCATGAAAAAACCACCCATGCAATCGAGACGAGATTTTATCAAGACCATGCCGGCCACGGCCGGGGCCTTTGCTGTTAGCGGAACATTTTTGACGGAGGGGAGCGCGGTCGCCCAGGACGCGGGCGCGGCGGCCCAGCCTTTGGAAGGGCACTTTCATCCGAAAGGGAAGGCGCCGTCCACGTTCACGAAAGAGATTCTTGCGCAGGCCAAGGAGACACTGCCATTTGGGGACGAGCGCGACATGCGGGAGCAGGAGAAGGGATTGGTGGCCCCGATGACGGAGATGAAGATCATGGCTGATGCCGGGCACGTGGCCTGGGATATGGAGGCGTTTGAGTTTCTCAACGAGGATCGGGATTTCGACAGCATTCATCCGTCGTTGTTGCGACAGTCGCGGCTGAACCAGAATTATGGGCTGTATAAAGTCACGGACGACATTTACCAGGTGCGGGGATTTGATTTGTCCGACATTTCTTTTGTCCGTGGGAAGACGGGGTGGATTGTGATTGATCCGTTGATTTCGGCGGAGCCGGTGCGGGCAGCGTGGAAGTTGTTCCAGGAGCATGTCGGGGAGGGGTTGCCTGTGTCCGCGGTGATCTATTCGCATTCGCATGCGGATCACTGGGGTGGGGTGCGGGGGATTTTGAGTGAGGAGGATTTGGAATCGGGGAAGGTGGAGATCATCGCGCCGCGCGATTTCATGAACTACACCATTTCGGAGAACATCTATGCCGGGAACGCGATGAGCCGGCGTTTGTTTTATCAGTATGGGATGAATTTGCCGGTCAGTCCGCACGGTTATGTGGGGCAGGGGTTGGGGCAGAATACGTCGACGGGGGTGATGGGGTTGATTGCGCCGACGCATGTGGTGGAGGACGACATCGAGGAGATGACCGTGGACGGCGTGGTGATGATTCACCAGAACACGCCGCGGACGGAAGCGCCGTCCGAGATGAACACCTATTTTCCGGAGCACAAGGCCTTGTGGATGGCGGAGAACGTGGTGGCGTCGTTACACAACATATACACCCTGCGTGGCGCGCCGGTACGTGATCCGTTGCGTTGGTCGAAATATATCGGCGAGGCGCTTCACAAGTTTGGGGTGAATGCGGATATCATGTTTGCTTCCCATCACTGGCCGCGATGGGGAAATGAACGGATTCAAGAGGTGTTGCGGGCGCAGCGTGATCTATACGCGAGCATGAACAATCAGTGTCTGCATTACGCGAATCAAGGCATCACGATCAACCAGATACACAATCATTACGAGTTGCCTGAAGGATTGCAGCAGCAGTGGCACACGCGGGGTTATCATGGATCGCCGGAGCACAATGCGCGGGGTGTGGTGCAGCGATACCTGGGCTTTTGGGACTGCAATCCGACGACCTTGATTCCGCTGTCGCCGGAGGATTCGGCGCCGCTTTACGTGGAGATGATGGGGGGAGCGGAGAAGATCATGGCGAAGGGGCGTGAATTGCATGATGCGGGCAAATACAAGCATGCGACGGAGATTCTTGACCGGCTGGTGCATGCGGAGCCGGACAACCAGGAAGCGAGGGAGTTGCTTGCGGATGTGTTTGAGCAGTTGGGATATCAGCAGGAGAATCCGGGGTTGCGAAATTGTTTCCTGGCGGGGGCGTTGGAACTTCGTTCCGGAATTCCGCAGGATCCGATGCCGGATACATCGGGACCGGATGTCATTCGGGCGATGTCGACGGAGCTTTTCCTTAATTTCCTGGGGATCAAGATGGACAGCCGGAAGGCTGAGGGGATGGAGTTTACGATCAATCTTCTGACGCCGGACAACGGGGAGAAGTTTATTCTTGAGCTTGCGAACGCGACGCTGACGAACATTGAGGGGTTTTTGGCGGACGATCCGGATCTGTCGTTGACGATCAATCGATCGGATTTGGAGTTAACGATGATGGGGGTCAAGGAGTTGGAGGATCAGATTGCGGACGGGACGTGTCAGGCGGAGGGGGATGTGGGGATTTTGAAGCAGTTGGCGTCGACGATGGTGGAGTTTGATCCGCGATTTGAGATTCTTCCGGGGACGCATCCCGGGGAAGCGGCGAGCGAGGAGGTATTGGCTTACGAAGCGGATCCGCGGGCGCCGATTGCGGAGTAGTTTTGCACCGGTTGCGCTTCGCCTCGCGGCGGGGTTCATGAAATATGCGGCCTAGGTCCTCACCTTTTCGATGAGGAGGGTGGCGGCGTATAGGGCGGCGGCGATGAGGATGATGGTGGGGCCGCCGGGGGTGTCGAGTTGGTATGAAGTGACGAGGCCGGCGGAGATGAGGGCGGCGGAGATGAGGATGGCGAGGAGCATCATTTGCCAGAGGCGTGTGGCGAAGCGTGAGGCGATGGCGGGGGGGATGGTGAGCATGGCGATGGCCATGACGATGCCGACGAGTTTGACGAGGAGCACGATGGACACGGCGGTGAGGCCGAGGAGGAGGAGATACCAGGCGGCGACGTTGACGCCGCGGAGGGAGGCGAATTCGTCATCGAAGCAGATGGCGACGAATTTGTTGTAGAAGAAGAGGCCGATGGCGAGGACGGCGAGGGCGAGGGCGGTGACGCCGATGAGTTCGGTATTGGAGATGATGAGGACATCGCCGAAGAGGAAGGTCATGGCTTCGACTCTTGGGGCGGGGGCGTAGAAGAGGAAGAGGATGCCGACGGCCATGCCGGTGGCCCAGACGGCGCCGATGATGGTGTCTTCGCGTTCGTTGGAGTAGAGGGAGACGAGGCCGATGACGAGGGCGGAGAGGAGGGCGGCGCTGAGGGCGCCGACGGTGGGGGTGAGCCAGGGGAGGTCGAAGGTGCGAGAGGCGTAGATGGCGAAGCCGATGCCGCCGAGGACGGAGTGGGCGATGGCGGCGGCGATGTATGAGATGCGGCGGGCGACGACGTAGGTGCCGATGACGCCGAAGGAGGCGCTGGCGATGAGGCCGGCGACGAGGGCGTTGCGGATGAAAGGGAAATCGGAGGTTAGGGCGTCGAGGAAGGACATCAGGTGGGGAAGAAGGGAATGTTGAACACGGAATGATGAAGTTGGGGAAGCAGCTTCGAGGGGCGGGGCTAACGATTATGGTCGCCGTGAGAGTGGCGTTCGTGGTCGAGGCGGAGTTCGCCGGTGAAGATTTCGCGGACGACATCGCCGGTAAGGTCGGCGGCGTTGTGGGAGTGGACGCTGCGATTGACGCAGAGGACGCGTTGGCCGAGGTGATTGATGACGCCGAGGTCGTGGGTGACGGTGAGGATCGTGAGGCTGTCCTTGAGGGATTCGATTGTTTCGAGGAACTGGGCTTCGACGGCGAGGTCGACATTGGCGGTGGGTTCGTCGAGGAGGAGAAGTTGAGGATCGCAGATGAGGGCGCGGGCGATGAGGACGCGTTGGCGTTGGCCGCCGGAGAGTTTTGAGAAGGGATGGTTGGCGAGGTCGGCGAGGTTCATGCGTTCGAGGGCGTGGGAGGCGGCATCTTTGTCGGAGTGGGAGTAGCGGCCGCCGAGGTGTTTGTTGACGCGGCCCATGAGAACGATGTCGCGTGCGGTGACAGGGAACTTTGGATCGTATTGGAGGTGTTGGGGCATGTATCCGATGCGGCGAGCGGCGTTGTTCGGGCTGGTGCCGAGCACGGCGATCTGGCCGCGATCGGGTTTGAGGAGGCCGAGGATGAGTTTGAAGAGGGTGGTTTTGCCGCCGCCGTTGGGGCCGATGAGGCAGAGGGATTCGCCGTGTGGGATGGTGAAGGTGGCGTGCTCGATGATGGGGTTGTTTTGGTCGTAGGCGAAGGAGACGTCGGCGAGGGCGACAGCGTTGGGCGGGTCGGGGGATGAGGGCTGGGAGGGCATGGACGTGGCAAGGGTTGGGTGTCCTGGGCCGCGCGCGCGCGTGCCGAGGGCGAGAAAAAAAGAATCGCTCAATGGTGACTCCGAATGGGAGTCATGGCGAGAGACAATCTAGTTATTGAAGGACGAGGCGAGGGATTGGGCGATGGATTCCAGATTGGTGAGGACGTCGGGATCGAGGGGATCGATGGTGACGACGGTGCCGTCGATGGCATCGGCGACGGTCTGGGCGCTGGAGCCGTCGATCTGGGGCTGGGTGAAGATGACTTTGACTTCGTTGTCTTTGGCTTCCTGGACGAGGGCCATGAGTTGTTTCGGGGTGGGGCTTTTGCCTTCGACTTCGATGGATTTTTGTTCGATTCCGTATGCTTCCGCGAAGTGGGTGAGGGCGGGGTGGTAGATGAAGAAGGCTTTGCCCTTGTGTGGTGCAAGGAGGTCTTGGAGTTCGTGGTGGAGGGCGGCGACGTTGAAGGTAAAGGCGGCGAGATTTTCGTCGTAGGTGGATTGGTTGTCGGGATCGAGGGTTACGAGGGTGTCGTGGATGATATCGGCTTGTTGAATGATGTGGGGGGGTGAGAGCCAGACATGGGGATCGAAGTCGTGGTGGTGGCCGTGGTGATCGTCGTGGTTGTGGGCGTCGTGGGCGTCATTTTTATCGGGTTCTTCCTCGTGGGGATGGTCTTCGTGTTCTGCGTGCTCGTCGTGGTGGCTGTGATCGTGAGTGTCGGTGTGTGCGTCGTGAGCGTGTTCTTTAGCGGGTTCGTCTTCGTGTTCCGCGTGCTTGTCGTGGTGGCTGTGATCGTGAGTGTCGGTGTGTGCGTCGTGAGCGTGTTCTTTATCGGGTTCGTCTTCGTGTTCCGCGTGCTCGTCGTGGTGGCCGTGATCGTGAGTATCGGTGTGTGCGTCGTGAGCGTGTTCTTTATCGGGTTCGTCTTCGTGGGGGTGATGGTCGTGTTCTGTGTGATCGTGGTGGGCATGGGGATCCGCGGCTTCCTTCAGGGCTTCCGGGTCGATGGTATCCACGACGAGGAGGTCGGGGTGGGAGTCTTTGATTTTTGCAAGGAGGGCTTCTTCGAAGGGCATGCCGGTGGTGAAGTAGGCGCGGGCCTTGGCGAGGCCCATGACCTGGCGTGGGGTGGCGCTGAAGTGATGGGGGTCTTGACCGGCATCGACGAAGACTTGGACTTGGGCTTTGTCGCCGGCGATTTGCCGGACGAAGTCGGCTTGCGGGGGGATAGAGACGGCGACGGTGAGGGGGGATTTGGATTCGGGGTCGGGTGTGCGGGCGTCTTGGTGGGGTGATTTACCGCAGGCGGCGAGGAGGAGCGAGAGCAGAGTGGCGGCGATGGGCTTCATTAATGCAATTTAGTTGCGTTAATTATCAGGGTCAAGGTGGGGGGCGGGGGCGTTTTAACGGGAACGAGTGTAGCATATTGCGGCCGGATTGTCGGGGAATCGGGTGCTGGGGCAATCGTTTGATAAACGGGGGATCAGGGTTAGTATGGACGACCTGCTTCGATGAACGGGGGAGGGGTAAATTGAGAATCAGCGAGCTAGAGAGGCTTTTATTGGGATGAAACGTGTTATTGCTTTGATTGGTGTGTTTTCGGTGGTAGCGGGGGGGATGTCGATACAGGCGCAGGAAGGCGAAGGCGGGGTGGCTTTGACCACTGATGAAGAGAAGACGAGTTATTCGTTGGGTTTGCAGATTGGAGCGAGCTTCAAGCGGGATGGGATTGAGTTGAAGGACGATCAGTTCTTAGCGGGGGTGGTGGATTCTTATGAGGGGAAGGATCCGCAGATTTCATCGGAGGAGATGATGCGGGTGATGCAGGCGTTGCAGCAGCAGATGCAGGCGAAGGCGATGGAGGCTCAGGCGGCGGCGGCGGCGGCGGGACCGGAGAATGCGGCGGCGGGAGCGGCGTTTTTGGATGAGAACGCGAAGAAGGATGGGGTGACGACTACGGAGAGCGGGTTGCAGTATGAGGTGATTGAAGCGGGGGACGGAGCGAAGCCGACGGCGGCGGACACGGTGAAGGTGCACTATCACGGGACCTTGATTGACGGGACGGTGTTTGACAGTTCGGTGGAGCGCGGTGAGCCGACGACATTTCCCTTGGGCGGGGTGATTCCCGGGTGGACGGAGGGGTTGCAGTTGATGCCGGTGGGCTCGAAGTATCGTTTGTATGTGCCTTCTGATTTGGCTTATGGGGAGCGTTCGCCGTCGCCGAAGATTGGGCCGAACAGCACCTTGATTTTTGACGTGGAGTTGTTGGAGATCGTGCAGTAGGGTTAGGGGACAAGTCCTAGGCGATATGCAGATTAAGAAGATTGTATCGGGCGGGCAGACCGGGGCGGACCGGGCGGCTTTGGATTGGGCAATGGCGCACGATGTGGCGCACGAGGGCTGGTGTCCGAAGGGGCGCAAGGCCGAGGACGGGAAGATTGCGAAGAAGTATTTGCTGCAGGAGACTCCGGAGGAGGAGTATGAGGTGCGGACGGAGAAGAATGTGGAGGGGAGTGATGCGACGGTGATCATGACGATTGGGGCGGAGTTGAAGGGGGGATCGTTGGCGACGCGTAAGTTTTCTCAGCAGCATGGAAAACCGTGTTTGCATTTGTCCCGGGATGTGAGCCGGGCTCCGGGCGAGGAGTTGAAGAAGTTTGTGGAGCGTCATGAGACCAGGGTGTTGAACGTGGCGGGTCCTCGGGAATCGGGTGAGCCGGAGATCGGGGCGTTTGTGGACGAGGTGTTGACGGAGGCATTTTTGATCGAGGAAGCATGAGGGCACTCGCGGGGAGTGCGATGAGGGGGGTGGCGATTGTTTTTGGGGTGGGATTATTATGGGTTGGTAATTTGTCATTGCGTGCGGAGGAGGGAGCGGACCGGGCGTCGTTTTGGATTGATTTGTCGCATGCGGAGCCGGTGACCTTTGAGGAGATGGTGGAGGATTTGGGGGAGGTGGACGTGGTTTTTTTGGGGGAGACGCATCGGTTGAAGCGGCATCATCGTTTGCAGCGTGAGATTGTGGCGGCGTTGGCGGAGACGGGGCGGCCGCTAATTGTGGGTTTGGAGCAGATTGAGTCGGGGGATCAGGCGGGGGTGGATCGGTTTAATTCGGGGGAGTTGGATTTTGAGGGTTTGGTGGAAGTGATCGAGTGGGAGAAGCAGTGGCGGGGGTATGAGAATTATCGGGGATTGGTGGAAGGCGTGCGGGAGGCGGGGGGGCGCGTGGTGGGATTGAACGGGCCCTTGGAAGTGATCCGGGCGGTGGGGCGTGGGGGTGTGGACGGATTGAGTGAGGAGGATCGGGCGGGGTTACCGGCGGAGATTTTTTTGGATGATCCGATGTATGAGCGGTTGATGGGGAAGTTATTGATGGTGCATATGTCGGTGGACGAGGACACCTTGCGACCGATTTTTGAGGCGCAGGCCTCGCGGGATGAGGCGATGGCGGCGGCTTTGGTGGGAGCGATTGAAGAGGCGAAAGCGGCGGGGAAGGACGGGGAAGCGCGACCTTTAGCGGTGGTGGTTTGCGGGGCCGGACATTGTCAGTATGGTTTGGGAACGCCGGACCGTGTGGCGCGGCGATTGGGCGAGGGGGAGGCGCAGATGCGGATTGTCTTGATGAGCGAGAGCGGAGATTTGGAGCTGACGGATGAGGAGCGGGCGATGATGCGTGAGATGGAGATATCGCACCGGGACCTGGAGTTTATTGATCGGCCGGTGGCGGATTACTTGCATGCGGTGGAGCCGAAGGGGGAGGGGGCGGAGTGATCTCACGCGGAGGCGCGGAGGCGCGGAGATTTTTCTTATTTGGCTTCGCACGGGCGAGGTCAATGGCGAAGCGAGGCTTTATCGTTAAAGCGAGACGCCGAACTTCTTCAGCGCGGCGATCATGATGAGGTAGAGGGTGATGGTGAGGAGGCAGGCGAGGCCGAGGCTGGACCAGAAGGAGAGGCCCTTGCGGAGGAGGTAGGGAAAGAGGAGAAAGAGAGGGAGGGAGGGGAGGACGAACCAGAAGATGCCGGTGGAGTGAGAGGCGAGTTTTTCGACGCGATCGGATTCATCGGCGCCGCGATAGATCCAGAAGAAGGTGATGAGGGAGAGGAGGGGGAGGG